>NZ_JACJQM010000001.1:0-326693 GCF_014696655.1 Nostoc sp. FACHB-888
TTTCTTCATACTTGTAGCCTTGATAAACCAGTTTAACTGCCAAAGCCTTCCTCACCTCACGCGCATCTGGGCGATGATCTATAAATTCTTGTAGTTCTGCGATGGCTACGCCCGCCGCAGGCATCGCGGATTGTATATGCTGGTTTATCATTGTTCGCTGTTAGACAGATACACACCTCCGTATTATCTCGTAGTATTTTTCAGAAATCAAATATGATTCCTATATCTCTTGAATCTCTTAAGCATCTACGATTACACAGCCTATTAGAGGGTTTGGCAAAAACTCCATCAAAGCTTTTCTGCTTTGAGCTAAAGCAGCCAACATAAATATTTTAACCGTGTTTTAACGTAAATTATCTAGATAAATTACACTACCAATAATTAGTTATCTCTTGCTAAAAAAAATTCTATATCAAAATTTAGTAACTGTCACACTAATACCAGTACCAGAATCGAGTTTAGGAACCTTAAAATACTCAATTGGCTCATTACTTTGAGAAGTTTGGGTATTTGTTGGCTGTTGACATTGCTTAAAGAAAGATTCTGGGTTATTGATGAACTCAAGAGGGTTCATCTTTTCGCATACTTGCTCCTGTACTAACAAAATTGATTCAGCAGTTTGTTTGGGATTATTGGTCTGTCCGATAAAATTACTCCATGTAGCGTTAATCGTGGCTGGCTTTGTCAATAAAACTCCAGCCTGATTGCGATAGTGAAACGGCTCCATCGGAGCATCGTCTGTTGTTATAATAGGAACATTTTCTTGATTAGCATAGGCAGTCTGGGAGAGAGTCAATGCACTAATCACAACGACTAAGGTAAGGGAAGAGAATTTCATAATTCAATATCTTTACATTTAATATCAGTTTAATAATTACAATTAGCTAGATACAAAAACCAAAACATAGCAACCTGGTTTTAATCCTTAAGGTTAACACAGGTAGCAAGAAGTTTAGTTAAACTTCATTAAAAATATAGTGAAGTTTAGTCAGATGTAAATTTTTTTCTAGGAGGGGGCAGTTGAGCAACTTATGCTCTAACGATGTCGGAATTTGACATCCGCTGTTCATTGCTTTCTGCTGAAGTTTTCTAGCTCATCTTCTTTTAACCGTATTAATAAGTAGATTAGCATAAAAGTTTGTTGTTGGCATATAAGGCATGAGAGACAAGGATTGCCGCCTAATTAATCTTTCTTTATATAGTTTGGTTTTATTATACAAACTTACTTACTAGCCATTTATCTTTTCTGTATGTTAACATACATTTATACAGATAAGACTACGCATATATTGTGAGACAAAGTTTGGAAGGAATATTTTGCGTCTATTGCAGAATAAAAACAAGGTGATTGCAAGTTTACGACCTAAAATACGGGATATAAACCCAGTAGCGGGCACTCTGCTCTCATTTCCACACATAAAACCACATCAAAAAAAGTCTTGCATCGGTCTGGAAAAATTAAACTGATTGTGAGCCATTACAAGTTCGATACTTAAATCACACAATTATATTATTGTTATTCCTGTATCCCCCTCAAGATTGACCATTCATTATTCTCAGTAAGAATTAATTGTTGTTGAAAGCTTTTAAGCATCATCTTATATAAATATAGATCCAGTCGTTCTAAGCCTCTCTTCCCACTGTCTAAAGCCTTCCTATTAAGTGCTTCCATTGCTTGCTGGCTGGCACAATTGCTTAATTCCTTACTCTTAAGGAATTAATTTATCTTGTCTTTTTAGGATCATCAAATAGGCAACGAATATACTAGCATTTGTATAAATATTTTATGAAGTTCTGTAATTCAGTGTTTTTACATAATATGATGTTGATTACTAGATTATTAATCAATACTTCCATTAGTAGTTACACAAATCTAAGTTAACCAAAAAAATGGAAAGTCACTAAATCAGGGAGAAAGCTGTGAGTTATCCTGTTGTTACTATCAGGATAATATCAAGCAATATAAAGTAAGGTTTAGACTGATAAAACTATTGAGTAACGTCAATACAAATGCATTAATTGGCAATCAACGCAGATATTACTATATCAAAGTAGGCTCCAGTACTAGTGTCGGCAAAATCCTGAGAAATATTTCCTGTAAATAAACTTTTTTACAAAATTTGTATACATTATGACGATGGAATCTTTACCACAATTTGAAGAAGTAAATATTCAGAAATACTTAGAAGTTATTCAACGGCGTTGGCTACCTCTAGTCGGAATTTTTAGTATAGCTGTTACCCTTGGATGCTTGTATGCATTTTCACTAAAACCCTCATACAAGGCAGAAGGAAGTCTAATGATTAAAACAAATCGCTCTTCCTCACTTACAGGGTTATCGCAAGATATAGGACGCCTGGAAGCTTTGAATGCCAATGACAATCCTCTGGAAACTCAGGTGAGAGTTATTGGATCAAATCCAGTACTTGAGAAAACAATTAATTCCCTCAACCTCAAGGATAGCAAAGGCAAACTGCTGTCGATTCCCGATTTAGCAAAAAAAGTAAAAATAGAAGGAATCAAAGGCACCGATGTTGTACAACTTTCTTATAGAGGCAGCGATCCTCAACTGGCTGCCAAAATCGTCAATGAAGTTATCGACAGCTATATCGACCTAAATATCAAGGCTAATCAGAATGAAGCACTGATAGCCAAAGAGGTTCTCGTAACGGAAGTACCCAAAGCTGAGGAAATTGTCAGAAGAGCCGAATCAAAACTGCGGGTATTTAAAGAACAGAATAAAGTTGTTGTCCTGGGACAAGAAGCAAGCGCAGCAGTTGATACGATTTCCAAGTTAGGAAACCAAATTTCTCAAGCTTTAGCTCAATTAGATGATGTCAAAGGTCGTTTAGGACAGTTACGCAGTGAAGCTAAGATAGATTCAGTGCAAGGTGTAATCGCATCTGACTTGAGTCAAGCACCTGGAGTTCAAAAAGTACTTATCCAACTCCAAGAAACAGAAAGTCAACTAGCAATAGAGCGGACTCGTTTTTCACCTGAACACCCTACAATTACTAGCTTACAAGAAAAAGTCGTAGCTCTTCAGAGCTTACTAAAAGAGCGAACGGGACAAGTCGCTGGTAAAGCGCAGATAACAGAAGGAAATTTACAGATTGGACAATTGCGCCAAAGCCTGATTGCAGATATTACTCGTGCTCAAGCAGAACGCGTCGGTCTAGAAAGACAAATTGCCACACTTATACGACAGCAAGATGCCTATATCAAACGAGCAAATAATTTGCCAAGGCTAGAACAGAGCCAACGAGAGCTAGAACGGAAACTGCAAGCAGCTCAAACGACTTACGAAACACTCTTAAAGAAACGCCAAGAAATTGATATTGCCCAGAACCAAAAGATTCCTAATGCTCGTGTCATTTCCTATGCTTTAACTCCAGATAAAGCAGAAGGACCCCGCAAAATACTGTTTATTATTGGTGGAGGAGGAGTTGGTCTTTTCTTAGGTATCATTTTCGCCTTTGGCTTAGACTTGATAGACCGCTCGGTGAAGACGGTCAAAGAGGCCAAAGAAGTCTTGAGATATAGTGTTTTAGGTGTGATTCCGACACAAGCCAGAAATGGTAAGGCTCATTCTTCTATAGCAGGACTCGATAGAGCTATTCCCAAAATTATTGGTAGAGATATTCCTTACTTCCCTGTTGGCAACGCATACCAAATACTACAAGTGAACTTGAAGTTCCTCTGTTCTGATAAACCGCTAAAAAGCATTGTAATCACAAGTTCTGTTGCCAAAGAAGGAAAGTCTGACGTATCTGCAAATTTAGCTGTAACTATGGCTCAGGCAGGGCGGCGGGTATTGTTGGTGGATGCAGATATGCGTAATCCCATACAGCATCATATTTGGGGGCTAACAAATGCAATGGGACTAAGCAATGTCATTGCTGGACAAGCTTCTTTAGATACAGTAGTGCAAGAAGTGATGCCTAATCTTGAGGTTCTTACTTCTGGAGTTTTGCCTCCTAACCCAGTAGCAATGCTAGATTCTCAACGCATGGCAACATTAATTAGTAACTTTGGGATAGATTACGACTTGGTGATTTTTGATACTCCTCCCTTGTCAGGAATAGCAGATGCTGCTGTTTTAAGTACCCTGACTGACGGGATATTATTAGTCGTTCGTCCTGGAGTGGTTGACCTTAACAGTGCGAGTTCAGCAAAAGAGTTTTTAACTCAGTCAGGTCAGAAGGTATTAGGGATAGTCATAAATGGTGTGAATACTAAAAATGAACCTAATAATTATTTCTATGGCAATAAAAAACAACGAATTGAGCAAGATTTAGTATCTAGCAGCTTAACAAAATTTTCAAAAGAGCGTTAAGTTCTGCTAGAGATTGTAAAAGCAACCCTTACTACAAGCATTTAAACCAAATTTTTTAACTGGAGGACTAAATTAATGGTACTAAGCAAAAACCTCAAACAATTTGTAAAAGCAAACACTCCATTAGCTAAATGGAAAGGCTCTCTTTTCACAAATACAATAATTTTCAAAAATTACATAAGAAACTATGATATATATCAAAAGATTTTAGCTCCTCAAGAAAGTAATGAATTATTGACTAGCCTTATTAAAGATAGTAGACCTTTTATGATTAGTCGCTTTGGTAGCACAGAAGCTTATTGCGTAAATCAATATTTAAAAGGCGGATACAAGGGAGCTATATTTGAGTCAATATCTAATGATTCTGGATTTTTTCCAGTAGATGAAAAGCATCTAGATCGATTTAGTCAACTTTTTTTAGAATCTTCAAAATCTATAGATGCTCTAGGAGTATGGTTTCAAATTGGAGAACCAGAAATTATCAGAATTTCTTGTCGAAAAGCTTCTTTAGTTGAGTTAAATGCACTTGAACCTTATTATTACGAAGAACCTTGGAGCAAGTATCTGGAAGGAAAAAAGGTTTTAGTCATTCATCCTTTTGCAGAAACGATCTCATCACAATATAAAAATCATAGAAAGTTTCTTTTTGAAAATCAAAATATTTTACCTGAATTTGAACTAAGTACCATAAAAGCAGTTCAGTCTCTGGCTGGGACGCAAACTCAGTTTAATACTTGGTTCGATGCCTATGATTGGATGCGTAATAAGATTAAAGCTCAAGATTTTGATATAGCTATTATAGGATGTGGTGCTTATGGACTTCCATTAGCTGCTTACGTTAAATCTTTGGGTAAACAGGCTGTGCATCTTGGAGGAGCAACTCAAATTCTTTTTGGAATTAAAGGAAACCGTTGGGATAAAATTCCGTTTTTTCAGTCTCTTTATAATGAATACTGGGTGAGGTGTAGCCCTAACGATGTTCCTACAAATCCCTTAAAATATCCAGCATATTGGTAATATTAGGTTGTCAAACCTATAGCGGTATGCAGTCTTCTTAGGTACATTTACATGGCTGTAAACAATCTATAACAGGTTTTGGATGTATTTCACTCAAGCGCACACCGCTATATCTATCTTCTCTTTTTAATATGGATAAGAATAAAATCACAACATCTTGTTTAATTAATAATTATAATTACGCTGAATTTCTCCCAGAAGCAATTAATAGCGCTTTAAATCAAACAGTTAAATTTGATGAAATTATTATTGTTGATGATGCATCTACAGATAATTCTGCGGAAGTCATCGCTAAATTTACTCAAATAGCTAATGTTAAATTTATCTTTAAAGAAAAAAATCAAGGACAATTATCATCCTTTAATGAAGGGTTTTTAGCTGCAAAGGGGGACATTGTATTTTTTTTAGACGCAGATGATATTTATGAAGATCAATATTTAGAAACTGCCCTAAATTTTTATAAAAGACGTAGTGAATGTGATTTTCTATTTTGTGCGTATAAAAAATTTGGTGCAATAGAAGAAACATTCCAAACTGATAAAGTTGATCTAGATTTAGGTTATTCAGTAATCAGAACTTTATATACTGGTGAATGGATTGGCTCCATAACTTCAACATTATCAATACGTAGAGAAATAATTAGAAAATTTTTACCTATTCCAAATATAGAAGATTGGCGTGTAAGGGCTGATGATTGTTTGGTATGGGGAGCGTCTTTGGTAGGGGCTAAAAAATTTTATATGTCTAAACCTTTAGTAATGTATAGAATACATCCAAATAATCAGTATCATAATAAGAAATTTTTAGACATAGACCACAACTATGAATACAAGAGATTCTGGAAACGCAATTCTTTATTTAATTACATTATGCAAAAAAATACTTTTAGTTTACCGTTATTATTAGCTTTCACATCTATCAATGAGTTAAAAACAATACCATGTCCAAAATATGATGATTTTATTTCATATCTAAAAATAATATTTTTGTTTGAGCATAACTATTTTTGGAAAGCAAAAGGTATTATTTTCTTGTTTAGCTATTTTTTGAAAATTTTGCTAATCAAAAAGTTAAAACTAGCCGATAAATTCCACATCATTTCTAACTAAATAAAAAATGCATCATGACAATATCACATGATTAATTAATAAAATAATGTTAAAAAAATTCAAACTTACAAACGTACCAAAATTTAAATCTAGTTCTGGGCTGCGTGCAATTATTACTAATACAGGTTGGTTGTTTGCTGACCGCATTCTCCGTATGGGTGCAAGCTTGGTCGTAGGAGTATGGGTAGCACGCTACTTAGGAGTACAGCAGTATGGTCTTTTTAACTATGCTTTAGCTTTTGTTAGCTTATTTAGCCCAATTTTCACTCTAGGACTGGACGATGTGGTAGTTCGCCATATTGTTCGTCAATCATCAAACAAAGAGGAAATTTTAGGAACCACTTTTTGGCTAAAATTGCTGGGTGGAATTGCTTCTGTCTTATTGGCAATTAGCACTATGCTTTTCTTAGGTGAGCGTGAAACATTGAAGATATGGCTAGTTGCAATATTAGCAATAGCAGGAATTTTTAGGGCGGCTGATACTATCGAATTGTGGTTTCAATCACAGGTACAGTCAAAATATACTGTGATTGCTAAAAACTCAGCGTTTCTGGTAAACAGTGCTATCAAAATCATACTAATTTTAACAAAAGCACCATTGTTAGCTTTTGCTTGGGTAACATTAGCAGAATTTGCGATGAGTGCAATTGGGTTGCTGATTGTTTACCAAGTCAAAGGATCTTCATTGTGGTTATGGCGTTGGAGTTTTTCTGCTGCTAAAACTCTTATGAAAGAGAGTTTACCTCTAATGTTTTCGGGCTTCGCTATCCTGATTTTTATGAAAATTGATCAGGTGATGTTAGGCCAAATGATTGGAGATAGTGAAGTTGGCGTTTATTCTGCTGCTGCCAGGGTTTCTGAAATTTGGTATTTTATCCCAGGAGCTATTGTTTCTTCTGTTGCTCCTTCAATTTACATAGTTAAGGAAAAATCGGAAAGTCTTTACTACCAAAGAATAGGACAATTACTCAGTCTAATGACGTGTATATCTTTAGCAATTGCTCTTCCAATGACATTTCTATCAGACAGGATAATTCTGATAATGTTTGGAAGTGGATATGCAGAAGCAGGAGCAATACTAGCAGTTCATATTTGGACTTCTTTGTTTGTATTTATGGGTCTTGCAACATCACCCTGGTTTATAGCTGAAGGTTTGAACCATGTTTCTTTAGGTAAGACTTTATTTGGGGCTATATTAAACGTCATTCTCAATTTATTACTTATTCCTAAATATGCAGGGCTTGGGGCTGCGATCGCAACCATAATATCTCAAGCTGCTGCTACTTTTTTATGCAACGCATTTGATCCAAGAACACAAAAAATATTTAAGATTCAGGTGCGATCGCTTCTACCTTTTTATAAATATTGATCTTTATCATCTAACCTTTCCATATCAAAAACATTAGCCAAATCAATCAAAGATGGAAACACCAGTAACTTTTATTATCTTCAAACGTCCACAAACAACGGAGAAAGTTTTTGAAGCTATTCGTCAAGCCAAGCCAACAAAACTTTTTGTAATTGCAGATGGTCCCCGCGCTGACAGGGAAGATGAGGTAGAAAAGTGTCAAGCAACTCGGGCAATTATTGAAAGGGTTGATTGGGACTGCGAAGTTATCAAAAACTATTCTAACATCAACTTAGGCTGTGCAAAACGAGTATCTAGCGGCTTAGATTGGGTATTTAATAATGTTGAAGAAACAATCATTTTAGAAGATGATTGTATCCCTCACCCAACATTTTTTAGATTTAGTGAAGAACTGTTAGAAAGATATAGAAACGATACCAGAATCGCTACAATCTCTGCTCAAAATCTTCAATTCGGACGAAAACGCACAAATTATAGTTACTATTTTTCTCGCTACAATCACTGTTGGGGTTGGGCAAGTTGGAGACGTGCTTGGCAACATTATGATTTGACGATCAAACTCTGGAAAGAGGTGCAAGCAGAAAACCTTTTACATGACATTCTTGTAGATCCAAAAGCAGTAAGTTATTGGCGACGGATATTTCAGTCCGTTTATAACAATCCTACTGGTATAACCTGGGATTACCAATGGACATTTGCTTGCTGGATGCAGGGTAGTTTAAGCATTATTCCCAATGTTAATTTAATCTCTAATGTTGGTGTTGGTGCCGACGCTACTCATTTCACTTCTAACCAAGAATTTTCTTTTATCAATATGTCGATGCAAGCGATGGAATTTCCTTTAAAACATCCACCGTTTATTGTGAGGAGTATAGAGGCAGATAACTTTACACAAAGAACAGTTTATAAAGCAACAGCATTGGATATTTTTAAAGAGGAAGTGAAGAAAAGATTGAATTACTCAACGATAAAATAATAATGCTATATTTAGTTAATTAATAAATTAAGTTTCAGCAATGAAGGTAAAACTAACAGAAAAACTCTTAGCCATTTTACTCTTACTTATCGCTGTAGGTGCGTTAACCATACATCCTGCACAAGAAGTTTCTATGTCTCCCCTTGGAGGTGATAAAGTAGATACTTTTTTCAATATAGTTTCATATTCAATTTTATTTTATTTCGTGATTTTATACTGGAAAGGTTTTATTTATGTAATTACAAAAAGTCCATTCCAGTTTCTTTTATTAGCAATAATTATATTTTCTATATTATGGTCAGAAGACCTAAGTTCTACTCTAAAAGATATAAAAGGTCTAATCCGAATATATTTTCTTGCTATTTATTTAGCAATGCGTTATCCCCTTAGGGAACAAATGAGGCTAATAGCTTGGGCGCTTGGTGTAGCTGCATTATTATCTATGATGTTCTCTGCATTCATACCAGGTTATATTCACATATCACCCGAATTACTAAATATGTGGAGCGGGATTTATGGTCATAAAAATGAATTAGGTTACATGATGACTTGGAGTGCAGGAGTTTTTTTACATCTTGCCCTTAGTAGCTATAGATATCGTTGGTTGATGTGGGCGCTATGTGGATTATCTATCTGTCTAATTATCCTCACACGTTCAACAACATCTTTAGCTATTCTATTGACAATGATATTACTTTTGCCTTTCTATCAATCCTTTAAGAAAACTAATTACAAATTACAAGTTGTTATGATTACTTCCGCTTTAATGTTACTTATTATTTGTTCAATATTACTGATCAATAATGTTGAAACTGTAGTGGGTACTTCTGGTAAAGACCTTACTTTGAATGGGCGTTCTGATCTCTGGGAATTAGTGATAGCTAAGGTTTGGGAAAGACCTTGGCTAGGTTATGGATATTCTGGATTTTGGACTAGTAATGCTGCATCTAATCTAAGAGCTACTTATGATTGGGCAAGTAATGCTCATAATGGCTTTTTACAACTCTTATTAGAATTAGGCTTTTTAGGTTTCCTGACTTTCGCAGTAGGATTTACCCGGTTCTTCGTAATGGCGCTGACTCGAATTGTTTCAGTGGCGGAAAAACCAGAAGATTATTGGCCAATGCAGATGCTAATTATCATCGTCATAGTGAATTTCTCAGAAGCAAGATTATTAACTCCCAGTTGGAATTGGTTGATGTATCTTACAACCTCTCTATCTCTAACTCTTAGTTTTCAGAGAACGCCAATATATAAATAGATCAATAGTTTAAATACTTACATAATTGAAAGGATAAAAATCATGAGAAAGTTAAATTTTGGATGTGGACACAGATTTTCGTCGGGATGGATAAATATAGATTTTAATTCTGAGCATCCTGAAGTAATTGCCCACAACTTACTACAACCGCTTCCATACCCTAAAGATTATTTCGATGTAATTTATAGCAGCCATGTTTTAGAGCATTTTTCTAAAGACACAGGAGAAATGCTGGTGAAAGAATGCTATAGAGTTTTAAAACCTCAAGGTATTTTACGCATCGTTGTTCCTGACTTAGAAAGAACATGTCGTGAATATTTAAGAATTATCGACAGTATTGAAAATCAGGAATCAAGGAAGGAATATGAATGGATTATTATTGAGCTAATCGACCAATTGGTTAGAACAGAACATGGTGGATTGATGAAAACTTATTGGCGACAAGTGCTTGAGAGGAATGATGAATCATCCATCAACTATGTAGAAGCAAGAACAGGTATGAATATCAAAGAAGAAATAGCAATTAATAATACTAATTCTTTGTTGCAAAAGGTGTTTACTATCAATCAAAATAAACTCAGAAACAAATTTAAGTACCTCTACATCGACATGGTTAAGAAGTTAATACCACGGTATGTTCGTAAGTCTATGCTAGATGAAACTTCCCTTGGTGAGAAGCATAAGTGGATGTATGATAGCTATAGTATGAAAACTCTTTTTGAAAGAATTGGTTTTTCGGATATTAAATTCTTAGATGCCCATACAAGCGATATTCCAAACTTTAGTAATGAAGTCTTAGATATTAATGCTGATGGAACAGCATATCTACCAGGCTCGTTATATTGTGAGGGCATCAAGCCAAACAAATAATACTGATTAACGGTTACTACTCGCGTGAGGTACACTCAAACCCTTAATTGAGAAGTTTATCATTCTCATACGTGTACCTCATCCGACAGATAAATGCTATATCTGCGATAGATAAACAGTATTATCAAGTAGATTTCCTCAAGTTAGATAGTAGTAATATGAACGTCTTGCTCCTTAGCACCCAAGATGTAGCTGGTGGTGCGGCTCGTGCTGCATATCGCTTGCACAAAGGCTTACAAAATATTGGCTTACAATCACAAATGCTGGTGCAAGAAAAATCTACTGATGACAAAACAGTAATTGCGCCTAAGATCAGATTATTTCAAGGCATCGCCAAGGCAAAGTTAACATTTGAAACTTTACCTTTAAAGTTTTATTCTCAAAAACAAAATACTCCATTTTTTATTCAATGCTTACCAGATAGAGTTATTTCTCAAGTTGCTCAAATTAATCCAGACATAATCAATCTGCATTGGATTAGTGCAGCTTTTATGCAAATAGAAACTCTTGCTAAACTAAAGCGCCCTTTGGTTTGGACAATTCATGATATGTGGGCATTTACTGGAGGATGCAGCTATGCTGGGGATTGCGATCGCTACCAAATATCCTGTGGAGCCTGTCCTCAACTGAACAGTAAAAAAGATAGGGATTTATCCCATTGGGTATGGCAACGTAAAGCTAAAGCTTTAAAAAATTTAAATTTGACAATTGTTTCGCCAGGTTCTTGGTTAGCCGAATGCGCCAAATCTAGTTCTCTGTTTAATAATTTGCGAATTGAAGTAATTCCCAATGGGCTGGATACTCAGAAGTATAAACCTGTTCATCAAGGTTTAGCGCGAGAATTGTTGAATCTACCTTTGGATAAACAACTTATTTTATTTGGAGCGCTGGATGCAACCAATGACTCTAGAAAAGGTTTTCATTATCTGCAACCAGCACTACAAGAATTAAGCAAATCTGGCTGTAAAGATAAGTTGGAAATCGTTATTTTTGGTGCATCTAAACCCGAAAACTCACCTGAATTGGGTTTTAAAACACACTATTTGGGACACTTACACGATGATATATCTTTAGCAACTGTTTATTCAGCAGCTGATGTGATGCTTGTACCGTCTCTTCAAGAATCTTTTGGACAGACAGCTTCTGAATCACTCGCTTGTGGTACTCCGGTTGTGGCATTTAATTCTACTGGCTTAAAAGATATTGTTGATCATCAGCAAAATGGCTATTTGGCTAAACCTTATGAAGTTGAGGATTTTGCCAAAGGAATTACTTGGGTACTTGAAAACGAACAGAGGCTGCAAAAGTTGTCATTCTATGCTCGTGAGAAAGCAGAACAAGAATTCACTCTGGAACTCCAAGCACGTCGTTATTCAGCTTTGTTTCAAGAAATATTGATGATAACAAAGAAATCTTCATTTAGAAATTAACTTAGTAAATCAATACTTCATAATATGTCATTACCTATAGCTTTTATAATTTGTACAGAACCTGGTCGTTTAGAAGGTCAATCCTTGATGCTTGCAGAAAGTATTCGTAAGTTCTGCGGCGAATTGAAAAATACACCTATATATAGTTTTCATCCTAGAGTAGGTGAACCGATATCAAAGCAAACTCAACAAGCGTTTGAAGCATTGCAGGTGATTCATCAGCAGCTTCCTATAAATCGAGAATTTCATGCATATTATCTAGCTAATAAGCCCCTGGTTTGCGCCTATGCAGAACAAAATATTGATGCAGAAATATTAGTTTTTTTAGACAGCGACAAATGCTTTTTTTCGGAACCAAAAGAACTTTTATTACCAGTAAATTGTAACGTAAGGATGCGTCCTGAGTATGGTCAAGGAATCGGTTCTACAGGTTTACAAGATCCTCAAGAATGGTACTGGCAAAAGCTATATGAAGTGCTGGGGGTCAAGCATGAGGTATTTGTGGAGACACCAATTGGTAATAAAAGAATTAGAGCCTACTGGAATTCTGGTTTGGTTGCTGTGAGAAGGAGTGCAGGTATATTTACAGCTTGGAAAGAGAATTTTGAAAAAGTAATGCGGATGGATATTACTCCTCCTCAGGGTATTTATTTTGTTGAGCAGTCTGTTTTATCTGTAACTTTATGTGCCTTGGAAGAAAGGGTCGAACATCTCCCTCCTAATTATAGCTATCCATTACCTTTACATAACCGATTATCAAAAGAACTACAAATTAAACATTGGGATGAGATTATATCCATCCATTATTTCAACTTATTCTTTTATAACGATTGGAATGCACAAATCAAAAAATTGAAAAAACTTAATAACAATTCAGAGAAATATCGATGGTTATGTCAGGAGGTTGTCAGACTCAATATGCCTCGTGTATCAGTTTTACATCGATATATGTTGGTAGTTAGAAGAATGGAGCAAAAATTAAAAAACTTGAATTTAGATATTAATTTGAGTGGCTGGATAGAAAGGATGGCTAAACTTTAAACATAATCAAAAAAGAAAACTTAAGATATTTTTCTCTGAAGACGAAGTTAATTATGTAAAAGTTAGGCATAAACTTCTTATTTACATTGAATATTTTCATAGAAACTAGATGAGCAAATGAGATGAGAAAAGCCAATTTAGCTGTAGTGATGACTTGTCATAACAGGCGTAATACAACTCTTGCCTGTCTACATACTTTATATGAGCAAACAAATCATTGTGATGTTTATTTAACTGATGATGGTAGCTCTGATGGGACTGCACAGGCTATCAAAGCAGAATATCCACAGGTACACATTCTTCAGGGTAATGGCAATTTATTCTGGGTAGGAGGGATGCATCTTGCCTTTAGTGAGGCGATAAGAAATCAATATGATTATTATCTGTGGTTGAATGATGATACGTTTTTAGAAGCCAATGCTGTCAGCAACTTATTACAGATTTATCACAATTTAGCTGAACAAAGTTATCCAGATTCAATTGTAGTTGGTTCAACGAAAGATCCAATAACAGGAAGAGCAACCTATGGAGGAGCATTAAAATCTAAAAAGTGGTATTCTAACAAGTTTGAATTTTTAAAACCAAGTTCAGTTATCCAACAATGCGATGCTATGTATGGTAACTGTGTGTTAATCCCTAAAACTGTTGTCGCAAAAGTTGGCAATATTGATACCGCTTTTGTTCACACTTTAGGAGATTTAGATTATGCACTCAGAGCGCGTAAATTGGGTTGTCAAATCTGGGTAGCTCCTGGATATGTTGGTACTTGTACTAAAAATTCTATCCGAAATAGTTGGGTAGATACCAATTTAACTATATTAGAGCGCTTGAGAAAAGTGTTACAAATTAAAGCCTTTCCATTGAAATCATGGACTGTATTTTGTAGCAGACACTCTGGGCCATTCTGGATACTTTACTGGTTTTTACCCTATATCAGAGCAATTATTGGTTACAAAAATTTAGCAGTTTCTCCGACTTTTTCTGAGGATATTAACCCAACTAACTCATAGGTTTTATCCTTTGACTAAAGTTATTCTCTAAGAATATTTGCATAATTCTTTACCATCTGAATAAATTGATAAATGCCGCCTCAAACATGAATTTATTAACTTTTAAAATAATCAGATCGCTATTATGGGTAAACGCTTACTAATTATCTCAACACTCGATTCTAGTCAACCATTTGGTGCTTTTACTAGACCTTTTTATCTCGGACAATATCTAACTGAACATTTTGATGTGTTTCAATTAGGATTAGATTGTTCATCTATTAAATATGCACCTTTTGTTTCAATTGGATCAAGAAGTCTAAAGTCATATATTCAAACTATAAAAAAGTGCATTGAGGATTTTTGTCCAGATATCATTTATGCTCAAGAAACATTACCTGGATTAGCTGCTTTAATTTCACTCAAGCTTATAAAACGTAATAAGCCATCTCTTGTATTAGATTTTCATACATTTTCAGCATATGAATACTGGATGCGTTTGTTTTCAGTTGCTAATCCTTTCAAAGAATTTGTACAATGTATTAAAACATATATTGCTCAGGGAATTTTAATATTCTCTGGTAGCCCAATTATTGCCGCAGGTGACTCAATCCCTAAACTAATTTCCCAGTGGTATGGTAAAACTCCAGAGCAGATTTATAGTATCGGCAATGGTGTAACTGAAGACTTGCTAAATACTGAATCGTTTTTGGAAAAAGATCCCTATCAAGCATTCAGACCAGCAAAAATAGTGGTTCTTATTGCTCCTAAAACATTTCAGTTTCCAAGCAATGATATGTCTGTATTAATGACTATTGAGATTGCTAAATATCTCGAAAACCATCAGCAAAAAATACATTTTGTGGTTATTGGCAGAGATAGTAATGATATTTTAGTACCAATACCTTCTAACATTTCTTTTTTAGGATTTTTACCTAAAAGGGAGACTTTTCTTACTCATCTTAAATATGCAGATATTGCTTTGCTGCCATTCTCTAAACAAGCAGTAGCGGGTGGCGCTCGCAATAAAGCATTAGATTATTTTGCTAATAAAAAGCTAGTAGTATCAACACCAGAAGGTTTGCGAGGTTTAGAAGAATTTCGCCATTTAGAACATCTTTTAGTAACAGGATATTCCATTGAAGAAGTCGCTAATACATTACTGGATGCAGCTTCAAATCTTGATAAATACCAATCACTTGTAGATACAGCATATACCTTAATTACAGAAAAATATTCCTGGAATGCAAGAGCGCAAAATGTTGCGGAAATTCTTATTAAAGTCAGTCATTCTTAGAGAATAAGCTGTTGTGCATATAACTTGCAGCTTTTATGCGTTGGAACCTTTATTGCAAGATGCGACAGCTTATCTGTTTACCAAACATATTTAACTAAAAATAGCAATATTTAATTGCTAAAAACTGGCTTTGAATACTCACTTAGTTGTGAGTTAACCTCTCATACTTTCAAAATAAGGTTAAGTCATGAAAAAGAGATTTTCTTATAAACTTCTTGGGGTTAAAGTAGATGCACTCTCTATCCCAGAATTAAATTTATTGGTTGAAGAATCTATTGAGAAGAAGCAAAAATGGATTATTGCTAATCACAATATGCATAGTCTTTATCTCTTCCATAATGATCCAAGAATGCAAGCTTTTTATGCCAAGGCAGAGTATACCCATATTGATGGTATGCCTATATTATTTATTGGAAAGCTATTAGGTTTTCCCATGAAACGAGAACAAAGAGTAACCTATGCTGATTGGGTATGGTCTTTGATGGCGGAAGCAGCTGATAAAGGTTGGCGTGTATTTTATTTAGGTTCAAAGCCAGGAGTTGCTGAAAAAGGAGCAAGTATTTTGTGCGAGAGATTTCCTGGGTTACAGATTGCTTGCGCTCATGGCTATATTGACATGAATAAAGATAGTCAAGAAAATCTTGCTACTCTGGCTGCAATTAATGCTTACAAACCTCATGTCTTGATGGTGGGAATGGGTATGCCACGTCAAGAGCGTTGGATTTACGAAAATCTTGAACGTATTCATACCAATACTATTTTGCCCAGTGGAGCCTGTATTGACTATGTAGCAGGAGCAATACCTACTCCTCCTCGCTGGATGGGAAAGGTCGGCTTGGAATGGTTGTATCGCTTGTTGTCTGAGCCTAAAAGACTTTGGAGACGTTACTTACTTGAGCCTTGGTTTGTAGGCACATTATTTTTACGAGAAATTTGGAGTATGCCAAGTCAACAAAAAAAGAATAGAATCGTGCGATTTATCAGTACAAAATTTTAGAAGTTTCTAGCGTGATTCAGCCTCGCCAAGCCTTACCAGTAGCTCGCTCAATTCATCACGAATTGAGCGAGCTACTGTTTGTTTTAAGGCTTGACTTAACCATTAATTAGTGAGTACAGCTTATTAAACTTCTGAACTTTACTATGACTTTCCCTCCCCCTGCTCTAATACGGTTCAGTTAAGGCTAAAACTATGTTGCCAAAGTCAATTTTTTAACATAGACGAAAGCGGCTTGCCGCAGGCTACCGCTAAGGTGCAGAGGAGGCAGAGAGAAGAAAGAAATGCTTAACTAAACCGTATTGCCACCTGCTCTTAAAGCGTACTCCAAAGGGGTACGCTAGCTATGCGTAGCGTCCCGCAGGGATGGGACATTTTTTTATTCAGAAATCCCTTAAAAGCGCTATTTACCTCTAGGTGAAGTATAAGTTGCTTGCTGAAAAGCTTGGGCAATAGCATTGCGGGCAGATTTAGGTTGCAGGTTCTCATCGAAAGGAAGCGGACGCAGAAATTTCCAAAGATTCGGATTGCCCCTAAAGGTTTGTCTTGGCATCCAGTCGGGATGACGTATCCAGGTATGGCGGTCGGTAAGCCCCCATGTAATTACAGTATCAACTTTAGCCGCAAAGCACAGATCAAGATATCGTTTGTAACTATCGGCTACCATCTGGTCTAGCTTTTTAATACTATCGGGCAATGGCTTATCAATGATAATATCTAATTCTGTGATGATTGGTTTAACTTCAAGATCATTAAGCCGTTTTAAGACGGAATTAAATCCTTTCTCGTCAAAACCATAGGCAGTAGAAAACCATAGATGCGATTGGATACCTGCCCCGTCAATTTTAACGCCACTATTCTTCAGATATTCGACCATTTTTAAGAAACGATCTGATTTCCATGTAGCGCCTTCGATGCCAAAATCGTTTAGGTAAAATTTCTTGCTGTTATCAACTGAAGCGGCAATTAAAAATAAATCTCGAATTAATTCTGGTTTTACCCCTTTACGCAAACCGTAGGTAGCGTTGTCAGTTTCATTTTCATTATCAGCAATAATTTCATTGGCAATATCCCAAGACTTTAAAACGGGACTATTGCGATAATGCCCCATGACTCCTTTAACATGGCGTTCGATCATCTTAAGTGTAGGGGGGTATGTTGCCCAGTCTGGTCTTCCCATGTGCCAGAAAAGAGTATGCCCGTGCAAGTCTATATTATGCTTTTGGCAGAAATTGGCGATCGCATCTGCTGATTCAAAGGTAAATTTTCCTGGCTGTGGTTCAGTAGCATTCCATTTTAATTCACCATTTGGTGTCACAACTGAACATTCACGAGCAATCAGGTTAGCGTAATCTTTCTCTTTTAGCAAAATATCACTAGCAATTGCTGCGCCATAACGTTTTCCTTTAGCGGCAGCTAATTGCCGAAGAGGAAAATTTGTATTAGTATAATTAGCTACAAAATAGTTTGTTTGCTTATCGTCTTTTTGCTTATCCTTTTGTAAAAAACCCATAGTCAATAAGGCAGAAAGGGTAGTATATCCTGCTCTTGTTAAAAATTTTCTCCGATAAGGCATAAGTTGTATTTAACTAAAAACACATAGATTATTATATTACAAAAATAGCTTTTTATACTGTTTTAGGTCTAGTTATGATCCCCTTATTTATGTGTTCGATTAAAATCAATCAACTATGCTTTTACATATCAGCAATAAAGATGTTACTCTAATATATAACGTTTGTTCGATATAAATAAACTGAGTAATGCCTAAGATTGTTGACCATGAGCAATACCGTAAAGAACTGCTCGACAAGTGCTTTGATTTATTTGCCCAAAAAGGTTATGGTTCCATCACTATGCGCCAAATTGCTGAAGAGCTAGGGGTTTCTACTGGTACGCTGTACCACTATTTTTCTAGCAAACAAGCTCTATTTGAGCAATTGGCCCAGGAAATATGTGAGCAAGATTTAAGTACAGCATTAGCTGAACTAGAAGGAGCGCAAACGCTGCAAGAATCAATGGAAGCATTAGGAAGATATTTAGTGAAAAACGAAGATTATTTCATTAAATGGACTTATATTTGGATTGATTTTTGCCAACATAAAGACTCTAAACAAATGTTGAAAAATAGTATTTTCAAGCGGACTAATCAGCGCTATCAAGAGGCTATTTCCGATTTATTCGGTATTCAAGATTCAGTATTGGCTTCCTTTGTTTTGAGCTTTGTAGACGGGCTAATTCTGGAAAAGTTATGGGGTAATGAAACAATTGATTTTATTGAACAATGTGCGTTGTTAGGCAGAATATTGACGGTATACTTACCGCAGCATACAGTAGTGTCTAGGAGTAAGACAGCCTTTATATCAGGTTTGGAGAGCTAGATTATGTACTTTATGCTTATTATAAACTACTGTATGTAAATAAATAATTATCAGCATTTATTGAAAATTTAAAATTATTTTTACTATAGATAAAACATTTTTTTAGGAGAGCAAAAGTAATGGTTCAAAAGTTATCAGAGAAAGCTTCCAAGAAAGGGTTAGTTGCATTAGTAATTGCAGCTACTGCTATTACAGGTGGAATTATTGTTTATGGGATTTCTCAGTTTGGCCAAATAACCCAACCTGGGACATCTCAGCCAGTTGAAAGTACACCCAACATTCAAAAAGTAGCTGCATTAGGACGGCTAGAACCGGAAGCAGAGGTAATTAGCTTGTTTGCGCCCTTAGCATTGGATGGCGATCGCATTGCCCGAATTCTAGTCAAAGAAGGCGATCGCGTTAAAGGCGGACAAGTGGTAGCAATGTTAGATGCCCGCGATCGCTTGCAAACTGCTGTAATACAAGCCCAACAACAAGTCAGAGTTGCTCAAGCTAAACTCGCTCAAGTGCAAGCAGGAGCAAAAACAGGAGAAATTCAGGCCCAGCAGGCAAGCGTTGAACGTCTCCAAGCCCAATCCCAAGGAGACAAAACAGCGCAACAGGAAGCGATATTCCGCATAGAGGCACAGTGGGAAGGCGACAGAATAGCGCAAGAGGCAACCATTAAGAAACTAGAGGCAGAACTCAAAAATGCCGAAGCCGAATATCAACGTTATCAGCAGCTGTATTCTCAAGGTGCAGTTTCTAATTCTTTGTACGATAGCAAAGGCTTGACTGTAGAAACTGCCAAACAGCAAGTAGACGAAGCCAAAGCAGTTCTCAACCGGATTAACACCACTGCTAGCAAACAACTTGCCGAAGCCAAAGCAGCACTCGCCCGTACTAACGCCACTGGTAGCAAGCAAGTTAATGAAGCCAAAGCCACACTTAACAGTATTGAAGAAGTCCGACCTGTAGATGTCGCCGCAGCCAAGACAGAAGTTGAAAATGCGATCGCCACACTCAAACATGCCCAAACCGAGTTGGCGGGTGCTTACATCAAAGCACCGATGGCGGGACAAATCATCAAAATTCATACGCGAGTCGGAGAAAAAATTAGTGCTTCTGGCATTGCAGACTTAGCGCAAACAAACCAGATGATGGCAGTAGCAGAAGTTTATCAAACCGACATCGGTAAAGTGAAACTAGGACAACAGGCACTGATTAGCAGTCAGGCATTTGTCGGTGAACTGCGAGGAACCGTTGCCCAAATTGGTTTGCAGGTGAATAGACAAAACGTTTTCAGCAACCAGCCAGGGGAAAACCTTGATAGCCGAGTAGTTGAGGTGAAAATTCGCCTCAATCCTGAAGACAGCAAACGAGTTGCAGGTTTCACTAACTTACAGGTACAGACAGCAATTGAAATATAGAGTTGTTGTCTCGTGTATTCCAGCATTTTTATAAGGTGAATTCAATCATGATTAAAGTCATATACCTTTTACTGTGTGTACTTGGCTTCGTTCTACCTTACTCCCAGTTGGTTCCATTTATCTTAGAACATGGTCTTGATATAAAGCTGTTTTTTGAACAACTCTTTGCCAACAAAATTTCTGGTTTTTTTGGCATGGATGTTATTGTTTCATCCCTAGTTTTGTGGACATTCGTATTTTGGGAAGGAACACGTCTGAAAATGCAAAATCTCTGGGTTTATATTGTCTGTAGTCTTTTAGTTGGTGTGTCTTTAAGTCTTCCATTATTTCTTTTGATGCGAGAGCGCCAGCTTGAACAGCAAGCTGAAACACTGGGTTATTAAAGGGTTTTTTAAATATGTTTTCTAAAGTATTTCGCAAAACGCCTCTAGCATGGCGGCAGTTAATGAAAGAAAAAACCCGTCTGGCTGTAGCAGTTGCAGGTATTGCCTTTGCCGATATACTGATGTTTATCCAGTTGGGATTTGAAAGTGCGCTTTTTGATGCTGCTGTGAAACCTCATCGCAATTTACAGGCAGATTTGGTTTTAATTAGTCCCCAATTTCAAACTTTATTTTCTGTAAAAAACTTTTCCAGAGAGCGACTATATCAAACATTAGGTTATGAAGGTGTTCAGTCAGTTAATTCTGTCTACATCAGCACTGGACAGTGGCGAAATCCTGAAACACGTCTTGAGCGTGCCATTTTAGTTTGGGGTGTAGATCCGGCAAAATCACCATTCAAATCGCCCGAAATTAAACAAAATCAGGAGCATCTTAAACAGTTGTATCAAGTTCTGTTTGACCAGGCAGGTCGTCCAGAATACGGGGCGGTTGCCGATATCTTTAAGAATACAGGCAAATTTGACACGGAACTCAATAGTAAAGCCGTCCTAGTTAAGGGCTTGTTTACTGATGGTGCTTCCTTTGCAGCCGATGGTAATGTGATCACCAGTGATTCGACCTTTCTTCAGCTATTTCCACAGCGTCAACCCGATCGCATCGAAGTTGGATTGATTACGCTTAAACCAGATGCCGATACCGAAAAAGTGCGATCGCAACTTGTCAATGGACTACCTAAAGATGTCAGAGTCCTGACTCCAGAAGAGTTTGCCAAAGTGGAGAGAACTTATTGGGAACAAGGTACTGGCATTGGTTTTATTTTCGGTTTGGGTACAGCAGTCGGGTTTATCGTTGGCATCGTGATTGTCTACCAAATCCTTTACTCTGATGTTTCTGACCACTTGCCAGAATATGCCACCCTCAAAGCAATGGGATATACCGATAATTATCTCTTAGGAGTTCTAATTCAAGAAGCATTGTTATTGGCTATCTTAGGTTTTCTGCCTGGATTTATCCTTTCTTTTGGATTGTATCAAGTCACATACGCTGCGACGATGCTTCCTATTTTCATGAAAATGGAACGGGCGATACAGGTTTGGATTTTAACTGTAATTATGTGTAGTGTTTCTGGAGCGATCGCAATGCGGAAGTTACGATCTGCTGACCCTGCCGATGTTTTTTAAATGCGATTAATTGCGTCTGTACAAAAATTATTTCCCCATACCAATGCTTTATAAAATCCTATGTTGCAAAAATATTTACCAGAAAATTCCAACTCAACACTTTCTGTTTTAGAATCTGTAATTTCTATTAGTAACCTCAATCACTATTTTGGTGAAGGTGGGCTTCGCAAACAAGTATTATTCGACATTAATTTGGAGATTACTGCTGGAGAAATCGTTATCATGACTGGCCCCTCTGGTTCGGGGAAAACCACCTTGTTAACCTTAATGGGTGGATTGCGTTCTGCCCAAGAAGGTAGTCTCAAAATCTTAGGGGAGGAAATTCGTGGCGCTAAAAAGCTGCAATTAACTAAACTTCGCCGCCAGATTGGCTATATTTTCCAGGCTCATAACCTGATGACTTTTTTGACAGCAAAAGAAAATGTGCGGATGTCCTTAGAGTTGCACGACGATTTTCTGAATCAGGATATCAATGCCAAAGCGATCGCTATTTTGGAAACTGTCGGTTTAGGAGATCGTATAGATTATTACCCAGAGAAACTATCTGGAGGGCAAAAACAACGGGTTGCGATCGCTCGTGCTTTAGTTAGCCATCCTAAGATTGTCTTAGCAGATGAACCCACTGCTGCACTCGACAAAAAATCTGGGCGCGATGTCGTAGAAATAATGCAGAAGCTAGCTAAAGAACAAGGATGTACGATTTTGCTAGTTACCCACGATAACCGCATCCTTGATATTGCCGATCGCATCATTTATATGGAAGATGGTCAACTGAAAACTGATGGTATAGATACAACTGCAACGCTCTCAGTCAACAGTTAACTAATTTTATGTAGCCATTTCAAGGTCAATACAATTCAGATAAGACAAAAACACTTGTAGAGACGGCGATTTGTCGCGTCTCGAAAACTCTAAATCGAATTTAACGAACAAAAAGATTCCCGAACCTATACCCCACAAAAAAGAATAAATTATCTCAAAGCCTTATTTAATCAATACTTGGGTGATTGAGTACATGATTAAGACATATTAATAGATGCATTATCTCAGATGAGATATTCATATATACAGTATTTATTTCAAGTTAACTAAAAAGCGCATAATACATTGCCTACCTGACTCTGGCTATTTTTAAGTCTTCTATTTACGTGTTCTGATCATGCAGTTGAAAGACGGGGACAAAAATTCAGATTATGAACAAAACCTTTGCAACCATTGATGGGAATGAAGCTGTCGCCCGTGTTGCTTACAAACTAAATGAAGTGATTGCCATTTATCCCATCACCCCCTCTTCAGCAATGGGTGAATGGGCAGATGCTTGGTCAGCAGAAGGTCGTCCTAACCTCTGGGGTACTATTCCCAGCGTCGTGCAGATGCAGAGCGAAGGGGGAGCGGCTGGTGCTGTGCATGGAGCATTGCAAACAGGTTCCCTGAGTACCACCTTCACGGCATCTCAGGGGTTATTGTTGATGATACCCAACTTCTACAAAATTGCTGGTGAACTGACTAGCGCTGTGGTTCACGTTGCCGCCCGTTCTTTGGCTACCCATGCTTTATCTATTTTTGGCGATCATAGCGATGTGATGGCGGCTCGTGCAACTGGTTTTGCCCTGCTGTGTTCCGCTTCGGTGCAGGAAAGTCAAGATTTTGCTCTCATTGCTCATGCTGCTACCCTAGAGACGCGAGTCTCGTTTATGCATTTCTTTGACGGTTTCCGTACTTCACATGAAGTGCAGAAAGTCAAATTGCTGTCAGATGATGATTTGCGATCGCTCATCCACGATAACCTAATACTCGCCCACCGCAGCCGTGCCCTCACTCCAGATCGTCCAGTATTGCGCGGTACTGCCCAAAACCCCGATGTCTACTTCCAAGGACGCGAAGGCGCGAACCCTTATTACAATGCTTGTCCAGAAATTGTCCAGCGCATCATGGATGAATTTGGAGAACGCATGGGAAGGCATTATAAAATCTATGAATATTACGGCGTTAATGATGCCGATCGGGTTATCGTTCTTATGGGTTCAGGTTGTGAAACCGTCCATGAAACAGTAGATTATCTTAACGCCCGTGGTGAAAAACTTGGTGTAGTCAAAGTGCGACTTTACCGCCCCTTTGATGTCCAAAGGTTTGTTGCAGTATTACCAACTAGTGTACAAGCGATCGCAGTTCTTGATCGTACCAAAGAAGCAGGTAGCGCCGGTGAGCCTTTGTATTTAGATGTTGTGGCTGCTATCCATGAGGCGTGGGGAGAAGAGGCAGAGGAGCAGGGAGCAGGGAGCAGGGGAGAAGATCCTCGCCGCCTGCCCTCTGCCCCTCTGCCTAAAATCATCGGTGGGCGTTATGGTCTTTCATCTAAGGAATTTACTCCGGCGATGGTGAAGGGCATTTTTGACAACCTTGCTCAAGCTAAATCGAAAAATCACTTTACTATCGGGATTAATGACGATGTTAGTCATACTGCCTTGAGCTTTGACCCTAATTTCTCTACAGAATCGGATAACGTTGTTCGGGCAATGTTCTATGGGTTGGGTGCTGATGGTACTGTTGGGGCTAACAAAAACTCCATTAAGATTATTGGTGAAGAAACCGACAATTACGCCCAAGGCTACTTTGTCTTTGACTCCAAAAAATCTGGCTCAATGACCGTCTCTCATTTACGTTTCGGTAAAGAGCCAATTCGTTCCACCTACTTGATTGACCAAGCTAACTTTATTGGTTGTCATCATTGGGGATTTCTAGAACGCATAGATGTTTTAAAGGCTGCTACTTCTGGGGCAACTTTGCTGCTTAACAGTCCATACAATGCAGATACCGTCTGGGAATATCTGCCGCTAAAGGTGCAGCAGCAAATTATCGAAAAACATTTGAAGTTATACGTAATCAATGCTAGCCAGGTTGCCCGTGAAAGTGGCATGGGTGGCAGAATTAACACCATTATGCAAGTATGCTTCTTTGCCTTAGCGGGTGTCTTGCCACAGGAAGAAGCGATCGCTAAAATCAAACAAGCAATTGAAAAAACCTACGGTAAAAAAGGCGTAGAAGTTGTCCGCATGAACTTGCAAGCTGTAGACAACACCTTAGACAACTTGCATAAAGTAGATGTCCCCCAAACAATCAACAATCCAAAATCCAAAATCCAAAATCCAAAATTGCTAGACTCCGCTCCTGAATTTGTGCAAGAAGTTCTGGGCAAAATCATGATTTGGGAAGGTGATGACTTACCTGTTAGCACATTACCTGTTGATGGCACCTTTCCCGTAGGTACTGCGAAGTGGGAAAAACGTAACGTTGCCGAAGAGATACCTGTGTGGGAGCCGGATGTCTGCGTTCAATGTGGTAAGTGCGTGATGGTTTGTCCTCACAGTGCCATCCGCGCAAAGGCTTATCAAGCCGATGAGTTAGCCAATGCACCAGAAACCTTCAAGTCAACTGGTGCAAAAGATAAAGACTTTGCCAATCAAAAATTTACCATTCAAGTTGCCCCAGAAGATTGCACAGGATGCACTATTTGTGTAAATATTTGCCCTGCTAAAGATAAATCTGAGCCATCGTTGAAAGCGATTAACATGGCACAACAGTTGCCATTGCGGGAACAAGAGCGAAAAAACTGGGATTTCTTTTTGAGTTTACCTAATCCTGATAGGCGATCGCTAAAATTAAACCAGATTCGCCAACAACAACTGCAAGAACCTTTATTTGAATTCTCTGGTGCTTGTGCAGGTTGTGGTGAAACACCTTACTTAAAATTATTAACACAATTGTTTGGCGATCGCGCCGTCATCGCCAATGCTACAGGTTGTTCCTCAATATATGGTGGGAACCTCCCCACAACACCTTGGACAACCAACGCCGAAGGACGCGGCCCAGCGTGGTCTAATAATCTATTTGAAGATAACGCCGAATTCGGTTTTGGCTTCCGCCTCTCCCTCGACAAACAAGCTGAGTTTGCGGCGGAATTGTTGCAGCAGTTAGGGAGTGGGGAATGGGGAATAGGGAATGGGGAAATAGTTTCTGAGGATTTAGTTCAATCTATTCTCAAAGCTGAACAAAAATCTGAGGCTGACATTTGGGAACAGCGCGAAAGAATAGAACTGTTACAGCAGAAGTTAGATGAAATCGTAACTTCCGATCCTAATCTAAAATCTAAAATCCAAAATCTAAAATCCCTTGCAGATTACTTGGTGAGAAAAAGCGTCTGGATTGTTGGCGGTGATGGTTGGGCTTATGATATTGATTTTGGCGGCATCGATCATGTAATTGCTAGTGGTCGAAATGTGAACATCTTGGTGATGGATACAGAAGTGTATTCTAATACAGGTGGTCAATCTTCTAAAGCTACGCCACGAGCAGCAGTTGCGAAATATGCCGCCAGTGGTAAGCCAGCACCTAAGAAAGATTTAGGGATGATTGCCATGACCTACGGAAATGTCTACGTAGCGAGTGTAGCCCTTGGTGCTAGAGATGAACATACTCTCAAAGCTTTTCTGGAAGCAGAGGCTTATGATGGCCCATCAATAATTATTGCTTACAGCCATTGCATAGCCCACGGCATTAATATGACCACAGGGATGAATCATCAGAAAACTCTGGTAGAATCAGGTCGTTGGTTGCTGTATCGGCATAATCCAGAGTTGCTTAAACAGGGTAAAAATCCACTGCAATTGGATATGCGATCGCCTACGCAATCTGTAGAACATTCGATGTATCAAGAAAATCGCTTCAAGATGCTCACCAAGAGTAAACCTAAAGTAGCCAAACACTTGTTAGAACAAGCCCAAGCAGAGGTAGATACACGTTGGCAGATGTATCAATATCTGGCAAAACGCGATATTCTTTGAACAATTCTTTGAACATTAGCCTTGATTTTAGTTATAAAAATCGCGATAAGAAGATTTAAGCAATTTAACGGTTATAACAACCTACAGCAGTTTTTATATATTTGAACCACATCTGTGGTAAGGGCACAGCATTGCTCATACGTGTCAAGTTAACGTGAAACCCTTGTCAAAACGTGATATTCAGTTCTTTGGCTTCCCATCACGATCCGCGTTACCCCACCCTAACCCTCCCCTTGTCAAGGGGAGGGAACTGCATTTCTCCCCCCAATGCATCGGGGGGATTAAGGGGGGTAAAACGCTTGTGGGATAAGCGTTTGAGCTTAAGTTGACACCAATGAGCATTGCTGTGCAGTAAGGGCACAGTCTATTTACCTGAAAATAGCTGTAATGCCTACTATGAGGTTCCGCCTCGCCCAAAAGCATTTCCGGGTTTTACCTGGAAACGAGATTTATCAAACAACTTTAGCGTAGGCGTAGCCCGCCGTTAGGCATCGCACCAACCGATCAAACCACCAAAGATCAACTCTGTGCTACAAGACGCGCTACGAGGTGCTACGGTAATTATGGAGTATTGTTATTGGGTCGTTAATCGAGTTCTTCACTAGTGATGGATGAGATCAAAAGAGAGTTTTAGGGCGTACCTATTTTGGAATGCTTTGTAAAAAAGTGGGATGTTTTGTATAAACCCTAGATTTATCTTTTTCCGAGTTGATATATCAACCACGCAGTCAATAACTATTTAATAACTATATGTGGGAGAGGTAATTATGGCTAATTCATTATTAAATTTCCTTAACGTCTCTGATTTGAATGGCACTAATGGCTTTATAATTAACGCCATTGCAAAATCTGACTTATCAGGCACCTCAGTCAGCAATGGGGGGGACATCAACAACGATGGCATTGACGACCTGATTATTGGGGCAAGTAATGCCTCCCCCAACGGCAACTATCGTGCTGGGCAAAGCTATGTAGTGTTTGGAGGGACGAATCTGGGCAGTAGCGGCAGCCTCAACCTCTCTGATTTGAATGGCACTAATGGCTTTATAATTAACGGCATTGCAGCAGATGACTTCTCAGGCGACTCAGTGAGCAATGCAGGGGACATCAACAATGATGGCATTGACGACCTGATTATTGGGGCATATGGTGCCTCCCCCAACGGCAACTTTAGTGCTGGGCAAAGCTATGTAGTGTTTGGTGGGGCAAATCTGGGCAGTAGCGGCAGCCTCAACCCCTCTGATTTGAATGGCACTAATGGCTTTTTAATTAACGGCATTGCAGCAAATGAGAGTTTAGGCTTCTCAGTCAGCAATGCAGGGGACATCAACAATGATGGCATTGACGACCTGATTATTGGGGCAGGTGGTGTCTCCCCCAACGGCAAAAATTTTGTTGGGTATGTAGTATTTGGGGGGAGGAATCTGGGCAGTAGCGGCAGCCTCAACCGCTCTGATTTGAATGGCACTAATGGCTTTTTAATTAACGGCATAGGCAACTCAGTCAGCAATGCAGGGGACATCAACAATGATGGCATTGACGACCTGATTATTGGGGCAAGTGGTGTCTCCCCCAACGGCAAAGAGAGTGCTGGGCAAAGCTATGTAGTGTTTGGGGGGGCAAATCTGGGCAGTGGCGGCAGCCTCAACCTCTCTGATTTGAATGGCACTAATGGCTTTTTAATTAACGGCATTGCAGCAAATGACTATTCAGGCATCTCAGTCAGCAATGCAGGGGACATCAACGCTGATGGCATTGACGACCTGATTATTGGGGCACTATATGCCTCCCCCAACGGCAACTCTCTTGCTGGGCAAAGCTATGTAGTGTTTGGGGGGACAAATCTGGGCACTGGCGGCAGCCTCAACCTCTCTGATTTGAATGGCATTAATGGCTTTTTAATTAACGGCATTGCAGCAGGTGACAATTCAGGCAACTCAGTCAGCAATGCAGGGGACATTAACAATGATGGCATTGACGACCTGATTATTGGGGCAAATGGTGACTACCGCAACTACGAAGATTTTCCTGGGCAAAGCTATGTAATATTTGGGGGGAGGAATCTGGGCAGTGGCGGCAGCCTCAACCTCTCTGATTTGAATGGCACTAATGGCCTTTTAATTAACGGCATTGGATCGGGTAACTCTTTAGACAGCTCAGTCAGCAATGCAGGGGACATCAACGCTGATGGCATTGACGACGTGATTATTGGGGCACCTTTTGCCTCCCGCAACGGCATCTCTGGTGCTGGGCAAAGCGATGTAATATTTGGGGGGAAGAACATCGGCAGTGGCGGCACCCCTGGTAAGCTGACTGGAACTCCTGGTGCAGATACCCTCTTTGGCATACCTAGCAACAACATAACTGTTAACGAAACCCTGACAGGCAACGGTGGTGAAGATAAGTTTGTATTTCGCGTTGGCGATCGCAATGACATTATCACTGATTTTGGTGGCGTAGATCAGGGCTACAACCCATCATCGGCTGTGATTGCGAATGTTGACACACTACAATTTATCGGTTCGGGCTTAACTGCCCGAAATCTGCAACTAACTCAAAAAGGCA
Source organism: Nostoc sp. FACHB-888 (assembly GCF_014696655.1). Classification (NCBI taxonomy): domain Bacteria; kingdom Bacillati; phylum Cyanobacteriota; class Cyanophyceae; order Nostocales; family Nostocaceae; genus Nostoc; species Nostoc sp. FACHB-888. The sequence continues at coordinate 29,450 of NZ_JACJQM010000001.1, forward strand.
ACAACTTAGAAGTCACCTTTGAAAATGTGGCTAATACCAAAGTCCAATTGCAAAACTTCCTTTTAGAAAACCTGGATAACCTGCCAGCAATTTCTTCAAGACCTGCACTTGGCAATATTTTGTTTGATGGGCAAACTAGCATTACTGATAGCTTTGATGTGATTAATGCCAACTCCACTCAAACTAGCATTTTCAACAAAAACACTGTCACCTTCCTCAATGACTTAAACAATAACATCACAGGTTTTGACAACTCCAATGATGTGATTAATGGTCAAGAGGGTAATGATATTATCAATAGCTTGAGTGGTGATGACCTGTTGCGGGGCGGGTCAGGCAATGATACTCTTGTGGGTGGTGTAGGCAATGATATTCTGATTGGTGGTGTAAATGCTGACAGATTCGTTTACAACATAGATGGTGTTGGTGTAGATACCATTACGGACTTCAACAGTTCTGAAGGTGACAAGATTGTACTAAATAAAACTACATTTAGCGCCATTATTTCTGCTGCGGGAATTGGTTTTTGTAACAAGAGTGATTTTGAAATCACAACTTCCGCCGCGACTAGCACAGCGAAAATTGTCTACGATTCTGTGAGTGGGCAGTTGTTCTACAACCAAAATGGCAGCGCGGCTGGTTTCGCTAGTGGTGGTCTATTTGCGACTCTAACTGGTGCGCCAAACCTCACGGCATCTGATTTTGTGTTGCAAGCATAGTTTGCCCAAAACATGGAGTTCCAAGTTTGAAGTTTCATGTTTAAGCGTGACAACTCTCACCGCTAACTGCTCTTCAGTTAGCAATTTATTTATGGGATTTATAATGGACGCTGTATTTTTTGCGCTGCGCGTCTCAAAATACATTTTTTATCTTTATTCATAAATAAATTTAGGGGCTTTAAACCCTTGATTGCTGAGGGCAAAAAAATATATTTTCTTTCTCCTGCCTTCTGCCGACGCTCGCGGACTCGCTAACGCTGCGCTATCCTGCCCTCTGCCTTTCTTCGGTAAAAAACATCTAATCTACACCCACTCAACTAAAAAACTTCTCCACGCATCTCACAAATATTTCCACACCCATTCCCAAGGCGGTTTCGTCAAAATCAAACCGGGGATGATGATGGGGATACGCCAAATCTTTCTCTGGATTCGCAGAACCTAAAAAGAAATAGCAACCAGGAACCTCTTGCAAGAAAAATGACATATCTTCAGCAGCCATAGTTTGGCATTCTGGCACAATACCCAACGGGGTTTCTACCACTTCTTCTGCTACAGTTCGCACCAATTCCGCCATTTTCATATCATTAATTACTGGTGGATAAAGTGCCCAGTATTCTAAGTCATAACTCGCACCATGACTTTGACAAATTCCAGCAATAATCTGCTGGACACGCTGATTGAAAAATCCTTTCAAACTAGGATTAAAATACCTGACAGTAGCGCTCATTCTCGCTGTATCAGCAATCACATTCCGCTTGGTTCCAGCATGAAGTTCGCCCACTGTCACCACAGCCGAATCAATGGGATTAACATTCCGAGCGACAATGGTTTGCAAGGCATTTACGATTTGGGCAGCAACTACAACCGAATCTACAGTTTGATGGGGTAATGCGCCGTGTCCACCTTTGCCTAAAATTGTGCAGTTAAAGCACTCCACAGCTGCCATCAACGCCCCAGCCCGAACACCCACTGTTCCCAAGGGCAAATTATTCCACAAGTGCAAACCAATAATTGCGTCAACATCAGGATTTTTCAGTACCCCAGCTTCAATCATCGGCTTTGCGCCACCGGGTGATTCTTCTGCTGGCTGGAAGATAATTTTCACAGTACCGGAGAAGTCTTGACGATGCTGTTGGAGATAATAAGCTGTACCTAAAGCGATCGCAGTATGTCCATCATGTCCACAAGCGTGCATCACTCCATCATGCTGCGATTTGTACGGCACTTCGTTAAGTTCTTGGATTGGCAAAGCATCCATATCTGCCCGAATCGCTAAAACTTGGGGAGTGGGGAGTAGGGAGTGGGGAGTGGGGGGTTGATTGCCTTTGATGGTGGCAACAATGCCAGTTTGGGCAATGCCAGTTTGGTGGTCAATTCCCCATTCTTGCAGCTTTTGTGAGACAAACTCAGCCGTCAGTTTTTCTTGAAAACCCAACTCTGGTTGTTGATGCAATCGCCGCCGCCACTCCACTAATTGTGGTTGCAATGAGCGGATTGAAAGCCGAATGCGAGATAGATCAACAGAAGAGGGATTGGGAAAGGTAGAAACCATAATGCACGTGTCGTTAGTATAAAATTGTATGAAGGACAGTCTGTAGGTTAAGACAGACCCCCTTCAGTGGAAGATGAGAGAAGCTCAAAAAAGCATCTACTCAATCTTCAAGTTGAAAGGCAAGCGGGCATAAATTCCCTGTGGATCGTTCATCTTTTGCAGAATCTCTACTTCTTGTTGCAATTTCTGGAATTCAGTGGTGAGAGGATTGGATTGTTTGAGTTTTGCCCCCTCAATTCCTAAAGCAGTCTGCGTCTCTTCAGTTACACGCCCAAAAAAGCGTTCTCCAAAGCTGCTAGTGCGAGGATATTCTTGCACTTCCCAGTCTTCTCCTAATTTCGCCTCTTTGACAGCATAGGCGATCGCAGTATTCAAACCACCAATTTCATCTACCAAACCAATTTCCTTGGCCGCCACACCCGACCAAACCCGTCCTTGGGCAATTTCTGCTACTCTTTGTTCTGGGAGTTTGCGACCTTGAGAAACTTTATTCAGGAACATATTATAAATCCGGTTAACACTGCGCTGATAAAGTGCCAACTCTTGGGACGATTTCGGACGCGAAACTGTTTGAGTATCAGCATAGGTTCCAGTTTTCACCGAATCCCAAGTGATGCCATTATCATTGGCTAACTTTTCACCATTAAATAGCACCCCAAACACACCTATTGAACCTGTAATAGTATTGGGTTCGGCAAAAATGCGGTTTGAGTCGCTAGCAATCCAGTAACCACCAGAGGCGGCGACATCACCCATTGACACTACAACTGGTTTTGCCTGACGAGTTAATTTCAATTCTCGCTGCATAACTTCAGATGCTGTAGCGCTACCACCAGGACTATTAATCCGTAATACAACAGCTTTCACATCCTTATCTTGTCGCAGTCGGTTGAAGATTTTGGCAAACCGTTCGCCTCCTACTTCACCAACATCACCTTTACCATCGACAATCTCGCCCTCAGCATAAACAACAGCAATTTGATTTTTTGAGCTACGTTCTACACCCAAAGATTTGCCGGGAACTTGTGCGTAGCTATTCAGGCTAATTTGTCGGAATGTTTTGTCGTCTTTATTGCTATCTGTTAACTTTTTGAGGTCAGTCACCACTTCATCTGGGTATGCTACTCGATCAATTAAACCGTTGGTTTTGGCTTGTGTTGCTTCTAGTAGCGCCTGATTATCTGCGATCGCTTGCAACTGGTTAGGTTCAATTTTCCGACTTGCACCTACAGTAGTGCGCCATTCTCCCCAAACATCATTTAACAATTTCTGAGTTTGTTCGCGGTTTTCTGGACTCAACTTTGTAAGCAGAAGCGGTTCAACAGCTCCTTTAAATTTTCCTACCCGCACGACTTGAACACCAATGCCATATTTCTGTAATGCTCCCGCTAAGAATATCGGTTGTGAACTCAAACCGTTAACTTCCATCATTCCCAGAGGATTAAGTACAATGGAATCTGCCACTGAACTAACGTAATATTCCTTTTCACTCCAGTCACTGCCATAGGCCACAATCTTTTTCCCAGCAGCACGAAACTCTTGCAACGCTTTCCGAATTTCTTTAAGGGAGGCATAGCCGACGTTACTAGCTTGGCTTGTTTTTGTTGCATCCATGTAGATCCCAACAATTCGCGGATCGCGTCGCGCCTTTTCTAAAGTTTCCACAACTTTGCGGAGTGCCATCCTATCTTCATCTACACCTGATATTGTGTTTTGAAACAGTTCACCTGAACTAGGTTCGCTATCAGTAATTTTCATCGACAAGTCAAAAACTAGCATTGACTTATCTTTCACATTTGGCCCAGTATCTTTAGAAGAGCTAGCAGCCATTATCAATAAAAACAGTCCAGTTGTTCCCAGACCACCGAAAATAATTAGTCCTAGTAATGTGCCAATTAAACTAGCAAAAGTTTGTTTGATAAAATTACGCATTAGTTATTGGGGATTGGGCATTGGGCATTGGGCATTGGGCATTGACAAAGGACTAATGACTAATAACCAATGACCTATTTAACTATTCTATGCGCTGTAAACTACCAGAGTGCTTTAACTGATATAACGTAGGGTTGCCAGTACAGAACAATACCGTGGTGATTTCGGCGATTAATACTTCAGCCAGTTCAGAAACTGCTGTTTCTGATGTTGCTGCTGCTTGCAAAAAAGGCATCGCTAAACCCGCTATATCTGCTCCCAAGGCGATCGCGGCTGCGACATCCAACCCATGACGCAAACCTCCCGAAGCAATTAAGGGCACATCTGGAGCGATCGCTCTAATAGTTGTAATGCACTCTGCTGTCGGTAAACCCCAATCAGCAAATGTCCTTCCTAAGCGACGTTGCAAAGCATTTTCTGCCCGTTCACTTTCTACTTTTGCCCAAGAAGTACCCCCCGCGCCTGCGACATCAATTGCTGCTACTCCGGCGGCAATGAGTTTGTTAGCGATCGCTGCTGAAATACCGTTACCAACTTCCTTCGCAATCACTGGCACTGATATTTCGCTGCATAATTTAGATATTTTGTCAAGCAAACCTTGAAAATTAGTATCACCTTTGGGTTGAATGCACTCTTGTAGAGGGTTAATGTGTAAAATCAGGGCATCAGCCTCTAGGATATCAACTACCCGCAAACATTCATCTAAGCCGTACTTGTAGTTAAGTTGCACAGCGCCCAAGTTCGCAAATAGCAGAACATCGGGGGCATACTTGCGGACAGCAAAAGTATCAGCCACCTGGGGTTTTTCTACCGCTACCCGTTGGGAACCAACACCCATTGCAATTTTGTAGTGTTGCGCGACTTGCGCCAAACGTTGGTTAATTATTGCGGCTTGTTCTGTTCCTCCAGTCATGGAAGAAATTAATAAGGGTGCGCCAAGATGTTTCCCCAAGAAAGTTGTACTGAGATCAATATCGTTGTGGTTTAGTTCAGGTAAACAAGAATGGGTAAAACGATAACGTTCTAGTCCATTGGTGATTTGACGACACTGAACATCTTCCTCTAAACAGATCCGAATATGATCGGCTTTGCGATTTTGAGTTTGTGCAGAGATATTGGTAGGGGCGTTCACTGGTGGATATGGCTAAAAGTATTTGCGATCGCTATTGTTACATTGTATGTAACCAATCTTTTTATAACAAAAATATTTCTTTTGCCTATCGATAGGGTACGTCACCCTATTGATAACAGAACCATTCCTCCTTTTTGTAAGCTTGGGAGAAGCGATAGTAAAGCACGGGTTTTACCAATGCAGACAAACAACGGGTAATGTTATTATCATTCAAACTATAAGCAAAATAGCATGACACTTGCTCTGAGTTAAGACCGCTATAATTGCAAAAGCTAATAAATTGTTAAATAAGACAATGAATAAAATTCAAAAACATATCTGATAAATATAGTTTAGTTGGCGATTGATTAAATTAGAAACTGATATAAAATTCCTGTTTACTGTATTTTCTAAATTAGTAATATGCCTAAGATTACTGTTTCCATTCCGACTTTTAATCGTGTTAATCTCCTTCCTTATGCCATTGACAGTGTACTCAATCAGTCTGAGCAAGACTTTGAGCTAATTGTTTGTGATGACGGTTCTAGCGATGGTACACCTGAGTTGATGTCACAGTACACAGACCAGCGAATAAAATATATTCGGCATCTGGAAAATATTGGTAAAAGTAATAATATGCGCTCTGGCTTTGATGCTGCCAGTGGTGAATATTTTATGAAGTTTGATGATGATGATCGGCTAACACCCGATTTTCTCGCAAGTACCGCAGCTATTCTTGCTGAAGACTCTAGTATTGATTTTGTTGGTACAGATCATTGGATAATTGATATTAACAATGTGCGGGATGAAGCCAAAACTCAAGAAAATTCTTATCGCTGGGGTAGAAAGAATTTACCAGCAGGTATTGTAGATAATTTATTGGAAGTTGTATTTATTAACCAAAGCTTTCAAATTGGAGCAACATTATTCCGTCGTAAAACTTTGCAAGAATTAGGATATATGCAGCCAAATCTGCAAAATTGTGAGGATAATGATTTATTTGTGCGTCTGGCTTTGGCTGGAAAAAAGGGCTATTACTTACCAGAATTATTGATGGAATATCGCAACCACGCAGAACAGCAAGGTATCAATAGAGCTATTCCTTATTTATTTGATAAAATGCGGTATTTAGAAAGTTATAAGTTTGAGCCTGAAAAACTAGAGACAATCAGGAAAAATCGTCTAACTGAAACGCAATTATTATTAGGTTTGCGTTTAATTGAAAAGGGTGAAACGCAAAAAGGCAGAGAGCTAGTTTTAGCAGGACAGTCTTTTTCGGTTGCTAAAGCTTGGACTGGTTTAAGTTTATCGTTGTTACCAGTTGGGTTACGAGGTAAGGCGTTTAATGCACTGCGGCAGGTACGGGGTTAGGCTATAAAAATACGTTAATGCAACCCACCGCAGGCATCTAGATTTTTTTATTAAGTACGTCCTTAAAAGTGGGTAATGGCTCGCCTAGAGGCGCAGAGAAGGCTATGCAGAGTTTTTACACAGCGAAGAACTTATTTGACTAAGTACTAACTTCTTGACCATTCATCAATAATAGTCAAAATTGTTTTATCACCCAAGTTCTTAACAGATTTTACTACATCACGATAATCTTCAAACTCTTGCTTTGGTTTCTTATGTCGAGCATCTTCTATAGCATTTGCAAGTTTTTCCGCCCCAGGAATCCTAGAGCGTTGTAACTTTCTAGATAACTCGTCTCTATCCAAAGAATTCAATAAACTAAGTGGATTACTCTGTTTACCTTTTTGGGGAATAAGATTTTCAAGTTGCTTGAACTGACTATCTATTCTCTGTCTTTCTTGTATAAATTCTGACTTAAATTCATTGAATTGCTTCTCAAGACGCAATTCTAGATTTGCCAAACGTGGTTCTAACTTTGTTGTTTCAGGGTGTGATATTACTGCCTTATCAGAAGAATTAGTTTTTTGAAGAGATACAACCTGCTTTAGTACTAAATCTTCTAATTTTGGGGCGATGACAAAGGCATTAACCATTTCAGCTTGCCGAGGATTTTTTTCTCGTGCCTTAACAGCAGCATAATATTCAAAATGTCCATCAACTACTGTATAGCTCTCTACTCCTGTCACTTTCACAACTAATGGTCTGATAATTCCTCCAGTTTCTATAATTATGTCTGCGAGGTTTTCCAAATCAGCCTCTGAAAAATTTGAACGAGGTTCATTAGAAGTAATACTTTTTACGTCTACCAAAGAGAAATTAATCATTAATCAACCCCCATTTTTTGGATAACTTCATCTGCTAATACATTAAATTCTTCAGCAGAAATTTGAGCAGAAGTTTTTATTTCGGCAAATTTAATAATAGACTTAGGGTCAGGATATTCTAAATCTCCAACTAGGATAGTCTGATTCATACATTCTGATAACGCTGTTCTGTCATAAATTACAGATTCCATAAGTGGCAATTGATAGCGCTCTGAAATTACTTCTCTCTGTTTAGGAAAATTGTATTGTAAAAACTTAGCATTTGTTGAAATTTTAGAAGCAAGAACACCCATTATGCTAATGGGCGGTTTACCCATCATTTCCCTAGATTCATTAATTTGATTAACAAAATTTTTGACTGTTGGTAGACCTTGATTAGCAAATGGTTTCAAATCCGATGGAATTATCAGGTAATCAGTAGCAATCAGTGCAACTTCAGCATACAAATCTCTAGAGGGTGGAGTATCAATGATTACAACCTCATAGCTGTCTTCTACCTTTTTTAATTTTGTTACTAGCCTGCTTCTACTAGCTAATATTTTAGTTAGTTTGTCTTGAGATTCAATCAAGGTGATATGTGAAGGAATAACATCAATTTCTGGATTATTGAAATAATCAGATGTACGCACTAATTCTGAAATAAAATTGAAATCTCCTGATTCTAATAAATGGTATACGTTCCGCTCTCTTAAATTATCATCTTCTTCAAATTGAAATTTGATTAATCCTGTAGCAAAAGTAGTATTTGCTTGGGAGTCTATATCAATCAAAAGTACTTTTTTACCTTTTTTACGTAATGCTGCTGCAAGGTTGACTGCAATAGTAGTTTTCCCAACACCGCCTTTATTGTGGTAGATTGCAATCGTTTTCATTGAATGTTTCCTTTTTGTTTCAAAATTTGAATTAGTTTCATTGATTTGAACTTCTGCTTTATCTACTAACTGTCCTTCTTTTAAACTCTCTCTACCAATTAAAGCTTTAATATTCTCTAATTTATGCTCAACTTCTTTCCCAGTACATTGAAATACTAATTGAATATCGGTCTGCAATTTTTGATAAATTCTAATCTCTTTGCCATTGGTCAGCAATCCATACCTGACATTCAAGCTGGTTAAATAATGCCTGAGTCGGGGGACATGATTATTTAAGTTTTGTTTGGGATGCTTTGCCTCCATGACGACACTCAACGGCGAGTTGGCATCTAAGACAAAAGGAATCACTTGTGCGGCAAATGCTAAAAAATCTAAGCGGATGCTACCAACGGCAACCTCTTGATGCCAGGTGTCAGGAGTATAACCTAGCTGTGGTAGCAAATATTGCACTATGAGTTTGCTTTCAACTTCGCTTTCGTTACGGCACAGCTCAGGATTAAAAGGCAATATTTTTCTACCTCGGAATAATTATTGGACTTGAGACAAAACCTCATATTTGCTAGATTATGGCATAGCCTTAATTATGTTGAGTGATATCAATCACTTAGAAAGATATAAATAATCATCATAAAATTAGTACTTTTACTGATAAAATAGCCAATTCTGAGAGCTAGGCATATTCAAAATTAACAGGCTACGCATATATTTCCCCATTATTTTTGTAAATGGATAGAATCAAAGTGTTTACCTATTTGCGCTAAAGGTTTTGGCTACTGTATCTTGTCCCCGCTGCCATCAACTCGTTGATAGTCAAGCTATTAGTTGTCCTAATTGCCGGACGACACTCAAAGCTTACGGTCATCCCGGTATTCCATTGCACCGCGCTACTGGGGACGGGTATCTGTGCGACACCTGCACCTATCACGCTGATGATACTTGCAATTTTCCTCAGCGTCCCTACGCTAAAGACTGTACCCTCTACCAAAATATTGAAGAGACAAAGTTAGAGTTGCAACAGCAGCGTTACACTAACGGTTTTGCAGTAACTGTGAAAAGTTGGGTAAAACGCAATCAGGGTTTGTTATTGCTATTAGGTCTATTATTGGTCTGTTTATTGTTCGTTATACTAAGGACTTGATTTGGTTTTTCTGGGGAGTGGTCAATATAACGCTTTTGTGTTGAGTCTAATATAAATCTAAAATAGTTACGATTTTATATTTCAATTGTCTCCCCAGCTAAATTGGAATTTATTTTTTATTGCTTGTGAGAAATCCGGGTTTATGCATCTGAATTATCGGCTATTTGAATTTCTTGCTCGTATTGCGCGATTGCTTCTTCAATTGTTTCATTACTAACATCTGAAATATCGGATTTGGAATAAATTGTAGTGAGTATAATTCCTTGATCAGTTTTCAGATAATAAATGACTCGATAGCCTCCACTTTTTCCTTTTTGAATGTTGCTATTTTTGAGACGAACTTTGAAAACCTGATATTTAACTCCAGGAATTCTATCACCGAGGATGTCACCTGCTTGAAGTTGGTCAATTAAGGGTTGGAGATCAGTACGAATTGAACGATAGCGTTTGGCAAGTTCTCGAAGATCCCTTTTGAAACGAGGTGTAAGAGCGATCTGGATTGGCGATGTTTCACTCTGCATCAATGCCTGACCACATTTCTGAGAGGGGAAGAGTTTGTCCAGTTAAAGCTTCGTGTAAACCTTGGCGAATACCTTCTATAACAACTTCTGTAGGTGTTTCATCAGGATCGGTTTCGTCATCTTCGGAAAGTAAGACGATAACACGAACACGCTGTGGTTTGATGAATCCCAGTGATTTATCAAGCGTAAGTTGTCCACTCTCATTAATTGTCGCTGTGGTTTCAATTGCTTTCATAGATAATGATAGTGTGAGTCAATTCAACCTACTTATAGTCTAGTGCAGCTATCCCCCATTCATCCGGCAACCTTAAACGCTTCCGCTTCATCCAAAATCGCCACTATAGGAAATGGTCAAAAATAACAAACCATGCCCAATTCCTAATCTTCAAGCTGTGATGATTTTGGATGCTGCTGCAATCCTTAAACTGTGGTAATTTTGGGTTCTTCGGCAATAGGTTCAACTTGTATCGCTGGCGCTTTTTCCTCAAAGGCGGCTAAGTCGAACCAAAAAGTGGTGCCTATACCAACTTCACTCACTAAATGGACTTTACTACGATGTCTGTCGATGATATTTCTGACAATCGATAAACCTAAACCCGTACCTTCTAGGGTATGAACTCGGTTTTCTACGCGAAAGAAGCGTTCAAAAATTGCGTGTTGATCTTCTGTAGCAATGCCAATTCCTGTATCGGAAATTTCAATCCGCACTGGAGGAAATTGGGTGTGATTGGGCTTGAAATCTAGTTGGTAAGCGCGGATTGCCACTTTACCACCGGCTTTTGTGAATTTGAGGGCATTACCAATCAGGTTGCCAAACACTTGTACTAACAGATCATAATTACCCATTACCAGGGGCAAATTAGGAGCAACTTCTTGAACAAGTTCAACACTTTTATCTTTAGCATTCAGTTGGTAAGTACGTAGTGTTTGCTCGATCGCTTGGGCTAAATCTACGCCATCGAAGCTGTAGTTGCGACCAGATTCGAGTTTTGACAAATCTAAAACATCGTTAACTAGGCGGGTTAGGCGATCGGTTTCATGATTTACTGTTTGCAGATACTCTTGCCGTTTCTGTAAATCCAAGTCTTCGGCGTAGTCGTACAGGGTTTCAATATGGGTTTTGATGTTGAATAAAGGCGTCCGCAGTTCGTGAGAAACGTTGCTGATAAATTGGCCTTTTGCCTCGTTTAATTCCACCTCACGGGTTATATCTTGGACAGTAATCGCAATGCCTTTGATGCTTTCCCTTTGCACATTGAGTACTGTAGTCAAAAGAATACGGATCGTTCGCGGGGTAGGTTGGTTAATAAAAATTCGGAATTCGGCACTTTCGCATTCGCCTGCTGCCATTTCGTACAAAGGATTAGCGATTTCCATTTGTACTGCTGGGGGCAAGTGATGTAACAGGTTTTGGCCTACCACATCAGCGTTTTCCCAGCCAAAAATTCGCTCTGCTGTGGGGTTAGCTAAAATCACCTGCATGTTGTTATCAATCAACACAGCACCATCTGCGATCGTTGAAACTAGGGTTTGTAGCTTGGCTTTTTCTGCGGTCAGTTCCTCAATATTTTGTTCTTCATAGCGCTCTAACCGCTCTCCCATTTCATTAAAGCTTAAAATTAACTCCCCCAGTTCGCCCCCTAAAGGTAAATCAATGCGCTGCTTGAAATTCCCGGTAGCAATTTGCTTCACTCCCACCAGCAGTTCTTTAATGGGCTTAGTGATGGTCAAGGCGTTTATCACTCCTGCCAAAATCACCATTACCCAAATGGTAATAAAAACGGCAATGGTAACATCGCGGGTAAAATTGGTGGAGATGACAGCAGTCTGATTGGGGTTAATACCGATCGCTAATACACCTAAGTATTTTTTATTAACAATCAAGGGAACAAATACATCGGTGACTATTCCATCTGGGGTTGTATGTTGCCGCACCATCGGCTTTTCGCCATCACCAGGGTAATCTTCTGGCAGTTGTATCCGCCGTTTAATGGTAAGAGAGTTTTCTACCTCCGCTTCCCAAAAAGGAATGCCAAAAAAGATTTCCCCGTTTTCGTCGGCGTAAAGCATATAACGCACACTAGAGGTGCTGCTGTAGAAGCGTTGAGAAAATTGGGCAACCTCAGTCAGATTATTGTCAGCGATTAGGGGAGCAACGTTGGCAGCAAGCAGCAGCCCCAAGTCACGGCCAAAGCGGGTGTCATTCATCCGCGCATCCTGCTGAATTGTATTCACAGCCCAGAAGGTCAGGCCACTCATCACTAATGAAACTACCATTGTGACCACAGCCAATAATTTGGTCTGGAGTGTGAACTCCGACCACCAACTAGCGATCGCATGTCGAATTGTTTTTAATAGACTTAGCATCTTAAATAAAGTTGTTAATACTCTTTGTTATAAAGCCCAACAACTAAAAAATTAACAGTTAATTTAATAAATATGTTAGGGGAGAGGGAGAGATGGGAAACTCCAGGGGATATTCATGTAAGGTAGTCTTAACGAATTTACCTCATTTCAGGCATCTGAGTTGATATCCAGTTGAGGATTAAGGCGTTAAACTCCATTTTTGTAACTATTGGTTATGCACAGATGAGCAGTCTAACAAAAATTCAACCTGTCGTGATTTTAGGCTAGTTTTCCGGCTCAGGTTAGTGGCTGCTAGTACCGACACACCACCGTTACGATGCTACTGCAAAATCTGTGTACTGCCGCATTTTAGGCTCATGGAATGCCAACACTATATCTTCCTTGGAAACACCGGCACGAACTAGGTCTGTTGCGATCCCATCTTCAGTCCAATCTTCCTCGATCCAGAATTTGCAATCTCGAATCCGAACGTAGACGGTCATGCCAGTAATGCGTTCGCCATTTTGCCAACCAAGATTCATCCAAATATAGTGACCCTTTGGCTCATCCATAATCAAAAATGTTTCTATATCTTGCTTAGGACGACGGTTACATATTTCTATATACTCCGTCAAGATCCGCTTAATTATCTTGGGATACTCAGTTAATTTATCCATTGTGTGATCTCCTCTGTTTCTGTATCGACAACAATGAGTGGAAGTTGATGTTTATGGAGGATGAGTTGAATTACATCCTGGTTGAAAAAACTTTTATAAGCGATGCCTACGGCGGCAAGCTACGCACCAACAGCAAGGTAAAGTTTACGGTTTGGCGCTGTTTCTTCTAAAAGATAACGGTAGATGTCATACTGTCCGAGAGCTTCTTTCAAATCTTGTATTTTTGATGCACCAACAAAGCTTTTCACTTCAATAACAAGTTTTTGCCCATCTCGTTCAGCCTCGATGGGACGTTCAGCACCGAGATCAGCGTATAATGTTGTTCTTCGATACTGAATTATGTAGGGATCGTCCGTAATCACCCAACCGTCTTTTATCAGTGCGTTTTTTACCGCATTATGAATAATGTCTAACTTGGGCATAGCTTAAGTATAAGTCAGCCTCACAGATGTAATGGAAATCAGTGCCAGCCTTAAAGCTGACATCAGATTGGATAGTTATGGAGCTTCCCTCTGCTTTACGCTGACTACTCTATGCCCAATATCTCTCCGGTAATATATCCCATCAAACTGAATATGTTTGATCCCTGCGTAGGCTTGGGCGATCGCTTGCTCAAAATTTTCTCCGATTCCAGTCACATTTAATACTCGACCCCCATCTGTTACTACTTTTTGTTGCTGGTTCAATTTTGTACCTGCATGAAATACAGTTGCTCCGGTTGCCTCTGCTTCACCAATGCCAGTAATAACCTGGCCTTTATTATATTCTCCGGGATAACCACCTGAAGCTGCAACTACACTAGCAGATGCTCCCCCTTTCCAAGCAATGGGCGGCAATTCACTTAATCGCTGTTGTACACACGCTAGAAGCAAGTCTTCTAGAGGTGTTTCTAATAGTGGCAAAATTACCTGGGTTTCGGGATCGCCAAAGCGACAGTTAAATTCCAAAACCTTCAAGTCCCCATCGGGTGCAATCATTAATCCAGCATACAATACGCCTCGGTAATCAATGCCTTTAGCTCGTAAGGTTGCGATCGCTCTTTCTAATACTTCCGTTTGAATGCGTGCCATCAACTCTGGCGTAGCTATGGGTGCTGGGGCATAGGCTCCCATCCCACCAGTATTTTCGCCCGTATCCCCCTCACCAATCCGCTTATGGTCTTGAGCTGGTAGCAAGGGTCGAATTGTTAGCCCATCCGTTAATGCTAAAACTGATACCTCTTGCCCAATTAAACATTCTTCAATGACAACAAATTCACCAGCACTGCCAAATTGTCCCTGAAAAATTGCATCAACGGCACTTTCTGCCTGTGCAACTGTTTCAGCTACCGTTACGCCCTTACCAGCCGCCAAGCCATCAGCTTTGATGACGATTGGCACTCCCTGAGATTTGACATAAGATTTTGCTGCCGCCGCCTGCGTAAATACCGCAGCCCGTGCCGTCGGAATCCCTGCTTCTTGCATTAGGGCTTTTGCCCAAGCTTTACTCGCCTCAATTTGCGCTCCCGCTCTAACTGGGCCAAATACCATCAATCCTTTGTCTTGGAGGTAATTTGTGATTCCCTTTGCCAAAGGCACTTCTGGCCCAACTATCACTAGAGTTATGCCATTTTCTAGAGCATATCGGCTCATGCCCTCAAAATCATCGACTGCTAAGGGCAAGTTCTGACAACGTTCCATACTTGCTGTGCCTCCGTTCCCTGGTACACAGACAACTTGCTCAATTTGCTTAGATTGCAACAGCTTCCATGCCAGAGCGTGTTCGCGCCCCCCATTACCTACAACTAAAACTTTCACTGATTTCCTCGTGAGTTCCTTGCAAAACGAGAATACCTAATTCGGTTCTCGCGGATCAATTTTTTCATCAATTTTTACACTTGTGCAAGCCTCTTATAAAAAGGTGTCGAGAAAATCCACTCTTTTTAAAGATGGGATGAGAGATGCCCCGATGCAGTTGACGGTTGACGGTTGACGGTTAACAGTCAACTTAAAATTCCATCCCCTTTTATGGGTGGGATGAGCTTAATTTGATCTACTGCCTGTTTTAGCTATTGAATTTTGACTGTATTTTTTATAAAAATTAAATTTCATTAATTAGTAAATTTATGATTTATATTGCTAGCAATTAGTCAATTCATCTAACCATGTTTTTGAAGCAAAAATCAATTGTTTTAATTATTTGTCATATTAAAAACACTATAACAATCAATTAAAAAAATCCTCAATTAAGAACGTATTATTGATTATAATTATTAACTTGTGAATATAGAGATTAATCAGGATATAACAAAATAGGCAACATGGCTAAAATTATCGTTACTGGAGCCGCCGGTTTTATTGGTTCTCATCTTGCAGAAACATTGCTGCAACAAGGAGAAGAAGTAATCGGGATTGATGAATTCAATGATTACTACGATCCTATGTTAAAGCGTAAGAATGTTGCACCCTTACATCAGTTGCCTAGTTTTACATTAATTGAAGGAGATATTCAGTTTTTGGATTGGCAGAAACTCCTAAAAGATGTAGATGTAGTTTACCATCAAGCGGCACAAGCAGGGGTAAGAGCAAGTTGGGGTAAAGCTTTCCGAGGTTATACAGAACGAAATATTAATGCTACACAAGTTTTGCTGGAAGCAGCTAAGGATGCTAAACACTTGAAAAGGTTAGTGTTTGCCTCTTCATCAAGTGTATATGGTGATGCAGAAACCTTACCTACCCACGAGGGCATTTGTCCTCAACCAGTTTCTCCTTATGGCATTACGAAGCTAGCAGCAGAGTTTTTGTGTGAGCTGTATCACAAAAACTTTGGCGTGCCTTGTGTGGCACTGCGCTATTTTACAGTGTATGGCCCCAAACAGCGCCCAGATATGGCATTTCATAAGTTCTTTAAATCGATTTTACAGGATGAAGCGATTCCTATTTACGGCGATGGCCAGCAAACGCGGGAATTTACGTTTGTTAGTGATATTATCGCCGCTAATTTAGCCGCCGCGATCGCTCCCGTTGCAGTAGGAGAAATCTTTAATATCGGTGGCGGTAGCAGGGTAGTTTTAGCAGAAGTCTTGGATACGATTGAAGAAATTGTTGGGAAACCAATCAAAAGGAACCACATAGAAAAAGCGATGGGAGACGCGCGCCACACGGCTGCTGATGTATCTAAAGCCAAGAAAATTCTGGGATATCAGCCGCAAGTTTCCTTGAGAGAAGGTTTGATACAGGAATGGGAATGGGTGAAATCTTTATATTCTCTATCCAATTTCTGAACTTTACTACGACTTTCCCTCCCCCTGCTCCCTGCTCCCTGCCCCCCTGCCTTTAAAACGTTGGGATATTTTTTATTTGGAAGTCCCTTCGCTGGGAATCAAAACAACATCTTAGCGCACAGTACGCTTGCGATCGCTTTTACGAGTACCTCCAGCCATCTGATACTCATGGCTATTTTTACCAAATTTATGAGCAACACCAAGCAAAATCTTTTCAGAATAGTCTGCCAAATCTCTTTCATTTTCAGTGATTTGGGTTAATAAAACATCAATAGTAGAGAGAGTGGTATTGTAGGCTTCTAAAGATTGACGAAGACTTGCAATTTTGCCTGTGTAATCTTGAACCGTTAAATTATCTCCGACATTTAGGCTAGAACTGATAGATTTAATACTTGCCAAGCGCATCTCAGCTTTGCTAAGAATACGTGAATCGCGTTTTTGCCTTGCCATTATTAATACTCCTTCGCCCGAAAAAATAACTTAAATTTTTAGTAATTCTATAGTGGACAATTTTTTACAAGGTTGTCCTGCGTAAAATTGTTGATTTTTCTTCAGAAAACTAAAATTTGAGTAATTTCAGCAATTTTCATCTCCCCTCTCGCTTTTATAAACGCAGCTGTTCTTTACTCACGACTCACGACTTAGCACTGAGTTAAAGGAGAAGTTGCTACAGGAAAAACGGAAGTTCTTACAGGGAAGGCAGAAGTTGCTACAGACTGCACGAAACACCGAAACGTGAAGACAGAAGTTCTTGCAGGGAAGACGGAAGTTGTTACAGACTGCGCGAAACACCGAAACGTGAAGACAGAAGTTCTTGCAGGCAAGGCGGAAGTTGCTACAGACTGCGCGAAACACCGAAACGTGAAGACAGAAGTTCTTGCAGGCAAGGCGGAAGTTGCTACAGACTGCGCGAAACACCGAAACCTCAACCCTGGAGCAATATTTTTTGATGGATAGTAACGAATTTTATTAGGATTTACGCATGAGTTACGGATTGGTTCTTACCTATAATGGAGAACAATCGTCATCTCAAGTATTCAGCTTGATACCCACAATGACCCTGAAAGAGCTACAACCTCAACTTTTAGCCCTGTCTTTGGAAGAAAAGGCACAGGCAATTCAGATTTTGGCGGCTAGTCTGGGCAATGGGTTGATTGGCATTGAGAAAACACCAGGGGTGATGGGGGGCGATGCCTGTATTCGGCAGACTCGGATTCCGGTTTGGCTGTTGGTTAGCCTGCGCCATCAAGGGGCAAGTGAAGCCTATTTGTTAGAAGATTACCCGACACTAACTGCTGCTGATTTGGTGAACGCATGGCTGTACGCTGAGGTTTATCCTAAAGAAATTGAAGCGGCAATCGCACGGCAAGAGGCGGCTTAAGGGTGGTACTGCTTTATGCCGATGAAGGGTTTCCCAAAGTGGTTACGGGCCTACTGCGTCAATTCGGTCACGATGTGCTGACGGTACAAGAAGCAGGGCAAGCTAACCAGCAAATTCCTGATGATCAAGTGCTTGCATTAGGGACGATTCAGGGGCGGGCAGTGCTGACAGTAAATCGAGATGATTTTATCCGCTTGCATTGCATGAGTCCAGATCATGCAGGTATCATTGTTTGCACAGAGGATTTGGATCGGCAGCGATTAGCCACCCGGATTCATGAGGCAATTGCGGCTGAAGAATCTTTGTTTGGAAAACTGATACGAGTCAATCGTCCGCCTGCTGAGAAAAGTAGATGAGGTGAAGCGCGGCCCATGATTGTAAGGTACGTTAACAGTGCCATACCACTGCGGTTGATCGCAGGTTCTTATACTTACCAATAACGAGTGACTGGATAATTGTCTAGCGCTGCATCCACGCTAATGATCGGGATCTTTTCTGTGAGTGCTTGGGCAACCAAAAGCCGATCAAAAGGATCTTTATGATGAAAGGGCAGAGTCACGATCGCGGCTACATGAGCAACTTTAATCGGTAATATTTCCAATTCGTTAACTTGGATTTGATGTTCTATCCACGTTTCAAAATTTCCAGGAATTTGATACTTACCAATACTAACTTTGATAGCAATTTCCCAATAGGAAGCAGGACTGAGCAAAATGTCATTAAGGGGATCGACAATCAAATCACAGGCGACTTGACTAAGGGCGCGATCCTTGAGTACAAACCAGAGGAATGCCTGAGTATCGAGCAGAAACTTCATGGCATATAGTCGTGAAAGTCTTCCAAGTGGGTTTCATCTTCGGACAGAATGGTTAGGGTTCCAATTGCACTACCGGGCTGGCGAGGTTTCCGGGGTGATTGGAGTTCGCCAATCAGTCTGGCGACAGTGCGCTCACCGGAAAAAATCTCCACTTCTTCACCGGGTTGCAGACTTGCAATCAGTTCGGGTAAACGAAGTTGAGCTTCTGTTAATGGAATTCGTGTCATTGTTTTGTGCTTCTATGCCATCGCTCTTTTTTAATTTTACAGATATCTTGAGTTTGGGCGATCGCCTGTCTAATTAGTTCAACCCTTAGCTTAATATAAACCCCTATTCCCATGATTGAAATTCATCAATGGCGCTACGAATTAAGGAAGTTATTTGAGCGCGACGGGTTTCAAAGTTAGCGGCGATGTAAATGAGTAGAATGCCAACTAGTAAGCCAACAACCCATTTTAAAAAGGAGTACTGCAAGCTAAAAATGACTGATTGATAGATTGTAGTGATTAAAAAAGTGGCTGTACCAATGTAGAGAAAAGCCCTCACTCGTAAAGCTAATCCGGCAAAGATAGCGATGAGGCTGAAAATTCCTGGTATCCAGGGTGTATTCTGATTAAATAAAATTGCCCACCCACAAATTAAACCACTACCTAGCAATCTAACAAGATGACGAGCAGCTTTATATTCTGGTAACTTCAGTTGAAAATCTACTTGAGCTATATAAAGCAGTGATAACCCAATTGGCGTTACATACCACAAAGCATCAGTCAGTCGTAAGGAATCAAACCAACGGTAAAGTGCCCAATCAATCAACGCCACACTAATATATGTAAAACGGATGTTTTGACCCACCTTTGCAAGGAAGATGTAAAATCCAGCTGCGAGTAGCAAGGTAATGGGGTAAGTTTGCAGTCTGGTTTCCCATAAAATTATCAGTGGTATGATGTAGGCGGCTTGCTGCCAAGGTCTTTTAGACCAACCCCAACTTTCCCAAGGTAGAATGTACAGAAAATAAGCTACCACACAAGCGATCGCACCGTTCCAAGGAACCAATGGCCCAGCCCAAAATCTTCCTACTGCTGTCTCGCGCCAATAAACTCTCATGGCGGCTACCTCTAATAAGCCAAGGTAAACCCACATCTCGGCTATTGTGATTCCTCCCAAGATGCTGGGGGAAGTGCGCGAGTTTCGTCCCTGGAAAATGGCATAACGAATTAAAAATACTCCAGTTGCTAATCCCACCAAACGGTTAACTCCAATGGGGAGAGGAATGGCAGCCATTAATAAACAGCTACTCCAAGCCCAATGAATATGGGCAATTCCTTTCAATTCTTGGGGAGTCAAGCGTAAGTAACTGACTAGCCTTGGCGATAGGATGCGATAAGCATACATGATACTAGCGCCAAGGGCAGACATGGCAATCAATCCATCACCTAATGCTCCTCCTGAAGCTTGTAACATTTGATAGAACAAAAGTTCGTATGCAGAAATTGATACGCCAATGATGCCTAAGTAAAGCAGGGGTTTAAAACTCTCACGCCGTCGCCCCACGCCAATGATAATTAAAGCTACACCCAAGGAATACAAACCTGTCCACTCGGTGAAGGTGTTTACACGCAGCAATACACTGAATAGGCCATAAATTAATGGCAAAATGTGAAAGCTGCTAGGAAGCCTTTCTAATTGATGTCGTCGTCGCCACCACTCTCCGACAAGTTGAGCAATTAAACCCAAGGCAATATTTGCAATTGCAACTTTAACAATTGAGCGTTCCCCAAATCCCAACACCTGGGCAGTCAACAATTCTAAACACCAACCGATGCCATAAAATGCCCAATTTGCCGGTTGTCGCCAACTGCGATAAACAATGGCTGCCAAGGTGATTGCAGTGGCAACTAAGTACAAAAATCCTGAAGTAATAAACCCTGAGTAAATCAGTATTGAGTGTACCGTCAAACCAAACAACTCAAAACCACACAAGGCGATCGCCCATTTATCACTAGCGTCTGCATATATAACTCCTAACTCGTTAGCGCGTCTGTTCAAAACTGTCCGCGCTAACCATAGACTTAGGATTGCGATCGCTCCTACGATTAACCAACCTCCTAGTGCGAGGCGAGGTAAACCAGGCACACCTATCCACAGCAATGCCCCAATGAAACTTAAAGCAAATCCTTCTGTAATTAGCGCAGATGCTTGGTTTCGCAAATAGCGCGTATTTACGAACATCAACCCCGTACCTACTGCCAAACCGATTAATCTAGTTTCTGGTAGTTGTAAAGTAAGTAGCTGGGCAACTCCTACAGCTAAGATACTTAAGTAACGGGTAGTAGTCCGCCGTTGGATTATGGTGCAATTGGCAACACCCGTGAGAGCTATAGGCGTAACTAGCCATAAGGCTCCCCAATGAGCTTGGCTATCAGCTACACCATACCAAGATGATTCTGCATTCATCCACAATAAGAAAAAGCTAGCGGCAGCTAGTCCTAAACCGATATCCCATGCACTACGTTGCCATAGTCCTTCTTCTACACTGAATCGCCATTCTGCAACCATCAGAGCTAATAAAATGCTTGCCCAGACTTGTTGACTTAGGGTTGGTGCTAGCCAATTAATCGTAGAGCAAAATGTCAGCACCCCCATGATGTGAGTTAGATATACCAGGGGAAGGGATAAGGGGGGACGGCGTTGAGTGACGAATGCGAGAGTAATTGTGGAAAGTAGCAGATTTAGCGATCGCAATATAGGATTTACTAGAGCTATCGTTGTTAAAAAAGTTCCAAATAAGAGGGTGAGCAGTTCACCAAATTTAGCCAATTCTCGCTTTTGGCTACGATGCAGGCTATCTGTGAGCGCCACCATTAAAATTAAGTAGGGAAACAACGCTACACTCAGCAACGCCCAAGGTTCATTTTGAGAATTCGTGAGTTGAGTACCAGTTGCGATCGCTAATTTCTGTAAGCTATCAGGTAATAATCGCCAAAATAGCCAAATTGTTTGTAAGCCAATGGCGAAAACTGCTGCGAAGTCAGCCTTGAAACTATATCGCCGCAAGCCACTTCCCACAAACCACAAACCCAAACCACTGACAACAATTGCTTGCCAAGGATAATTTACTACCGAAACCAGCCAACCCAGAAAGAGTAAAATGCCACCAAGTCTTTCCCAGAGTAATAGCGATGAGGGGGATGAGGAGAATATTTCCCCTGCTCCCTGCTCCCTGCCCCCTGCCCCCTGCCCCCTGCCCCCTACCCTCCCCTGTGCCAGCCAAGTTACTAGCCAGCCACAAATACCAATAGCTAACCCCAACTGCGTTACATCTACGTTGGCAACAAAAATTGCCCGCACTAGTAGCACTATCAAAGCATAAATAATTACAGTAGCAGGTAAGCTAATACTTAACCTTTGGCGATAGCGCCTATCTTCCTCGCTGATAGGATTAGGGTGTTGGAAAAGATTGTGATAAACGGTAATAATAGTTGTGCCGAGCATTGCTAAATAAACGGCAATTAAGGGAAACCCTGGAAATTGCCAACCCCAATGCAGATAACTCAGCCCCAGAATATTTGCTAAAGGTAATTTCGCCCTATTATATAAATTAGGAAAAATAGTCCGATTTTTGCAGAGTAAAACAGTTATGCCAGTCAGGGTTGGCCAGGCGATCGCAACTACAATCCAATCCACAGGATTTTGCCACAATCGAAAGCTATCCATTGCCCAAAAGTTCACTGGGACTAACAAAAGGGTGACAATCAATAAAGTTTGAGCCGTCAATCTGAGATTGTTTTGCCTAGTTGCCCAAAAGCTTAAACCCCAAAAACTCAAAGTATAAGCAAATAAAACTCCGTATTGTCCAGAAGCAGGAAACCTTTCCCACTGACTCGCAGCTAGTACCCCAGAAGACACCACTACTAGGAATACCCCTAGAAAAAGCAGCCAACGGACACTCAATTCTGCCCCTAATGACTGCAACATTGTGCTGAGAAAGTTGGGTTTAACTGGTAGTTCTTGTTGCGGTTGTCTACGGCTATTAGATTGTAAAGCTGCTACGGGTAACTGCTGCACAGGATCGGAAGTTACAAACGCTACCTTTGTTTCAGCTTGAGGCTGGGGTTGCAATACCACCGTACACGCCAGAAACTCTCGGCATAGCTGCCTAACTTGGGTATCGGATATCAAACCTAAGTGCAGCCATATATCTAGTCCTTCTAATAAATGAGGATGGGAAGATGGTAGCTTGATTTCAAATTTTAGTGGACGCTCAAGGGGCGATGACATAAGCGATAGCAGTATAACTATATACTAAAGTATATTTTGGCTGCAATTGTGCCACTTATGAGGGTAATTAAAATTAATTGTTAATCTACGAAGGATATAAAACTATGTTACGCAATGTAAAATTAATTACTCACGGACTTTTACTCATGCGCCTATATCTTCTATTTAGGTGGATTTTGTTACTTTCCAAAGTAATTTGTTTATCTGCTGTAACTTTGAGTTATAAATTTTCTCAATTCCAGCTTTTAAAAAGTCAGAAGGACTAAACAAGAATATGTCAGTGAAGCCATTAGTAATCTCTGGTAACTGATTTTTCTCTACAATTTGAAGTCGCACTTTTGGATCAAGTAAGTGACCAAGAACTTGTATTGATGGAATTATGCTAGTATCACTAATTACAAGCGGTTTATTACCTTGACTAACAATGTTAGCAATTTGGGGAAATGGTTGGTAGTTTTCCGGGAATTTGTTCCACCACATTTGGGCTTGAGAACTGATTGTACAAGATATGATTCCGCTCAGAAAAACCATGAAGGCTACAAGTGACCAAAGCTTTTTTTGCCAAACTTTAGTATAAATAGACGTGAGTTTAGTACTAAATAGGTAAGCAACAGCTAACTGTATACCTAAAACTGAAGGAAGTGTATATCGACTAGTAGTATATCGCTTTTGAAAAACGAAATCCGTTACCAGTAATGGAAGCACTACAGATCCAATCAAAGTTAAAACAAATAACCAAACTTCTTTAGAGGTTCTTCGGCAGAGAAAATAAATTGAGTAGAGTATTAAAATTAAAGTAATTAAAATAAAAGGAATTAAAGCAATCTTAAGTTTTCCTGGGTCGCTAGGGCTAATACCTAAATCAATAAATGTACGACTAAAAATCCCAGCCCACCTTGTAGCTGACGCAAATACTGATTGTTTAGCATTTGCCCAACTTACTGATTCTGCCTGAGGGTTGGTAATAATAATCCAAATCCAAGGTACAAATGTGATAAACCCCGCAAGCGATGAAATTAGGTAATAAATCGATGTTTTACTCAATCGGAAGCGTTCGATTGTAATTACATAAATTCCCTGTGCAAAAGCAACCAAGATAAAAAATAGATGAGTATAAAACCCTATTGATAATGTTGCCGCATAAATGCACCAACTAACCTTTGTTTTAAGGCGCATGGCTCGCAGCAGTACTACGCTCGATATTAAGATGGTTGCTATCCATAAACTGTATCCTCGTACTTCTTGTGCATACAGCACATGAATAGGTGAAACAGCTACTAATGCGATGGCCATCCACCCTACTAGTGAAGACTCAAATAATTCTAGGCATAGCCAATAAATAAAAGGAAAGGTGAGCAGACTAATAAATGCCGAAAACAGTCTCGCCACTGCTATAGAATTACCAAACCACTCTAACCAAAACCGAGCCATTACAATGTATAGCGGCAAAATTTGTGAGTCTTCTGAAATAATCCCTTTAATTGTATCAACTAAGTTTTTGTCAGGATTGGGATACTGATATTTATGCAAATCTTCTATGGTGAGCAAACGACCATTACTTAACTGCTGATTCATTTCTGAATGCATATAGCCAGACATGCGTAATGATGAGAAAACCTCGTCGCTCCAATAAACTTTTTTGTCAATATTGACGAAGCGAAAAAATACACCTATTACTAATATAATAATGAGTAAAACACGTAACCATGATTTAGAAATAGCCCAATTTTGTAACAATCGCTTTTTCATACAAGTTTCAATATACTCAAAGTTTTCATCAACGGTGGCAAAATTGTATTATTGCCAGAATCGTTTCTTAAGAGGCATTTTTTGCTTCCGACATTAATCTCAAAGATATTGCAATATGCTACCAACTACTTGACCTAGTTTAATTTGAATATTTACTTAGGGTTTGATATACAATTTTGATTTATTAAAAACATACTATAGGAATCCAATTTAATTTCTGTTCGCGCGACGTGGCGTAGCCATACTTATTTGCATGGTGCGCGTTCGCGTTGGCAAAGCCTCTCTGCAAAGAGAAGCGTCTCGCACAGAAGCGCAGCGCAAGCGCGATAGGCAGGAAGTAGGAAATAGGGAATCAGGCTTTTCAACTTGTATGACGGAGTTTTTTCAAAAATCAAATACTAGTCCTATAAAAGTTAAAAGTGCTTTTTGTTGCCGTTTTTTAACTATAAATTGTATTGAGCATGATAATTATAAGCTAGCAAGTAAACATCTAGATGTTCTCTTTCACCTTAACAATTTGACTCAAAAGTATCTTATAATATCACATTCGAGGTATTTGCAGCTTTTGGCAATAACATCCTACACTAAATACAATTTGTTTGTTTTTTATCGTAATAGTATAGATTGAGCTAGATGTAAAATACTTGTATTAAAAACAAAAAGATTGCTTGAAGAAGAATTCAGAAGCCAGAATTCAGGAGCGTCTATTCTGCTTTGTTGAAACCAAGCGGAATATGCTGAGTTTGGTTTATCGAGTAGACTCAGCTAGCGATCGCCCCCGCAGGTATTTCTGATTCAATTCTTACATCCCCCACTTCTCCACCAGTAGTTCTCGAATTGATTGGGTTGAATCCCCTTGCTGTTCTATCCCCTTTGCTTCCTGCTCCCCTGCCTCTTTTTCAACACTACTGATACAGCCAAGGGAAGCCGTTCGGCCCATTTTGTCACCTTCTCGACTTAATTCCCATCTTCCAGTAATAGAATTAAGAACGAAGCCTTTGTAAAGCCTTCAACTATCAAAAGATAGAAACTCTAGTAGCAGATTTTACCAAATGTTAGTAAATCGAAAATCTGCATCCAAAATAGGCTTGTAGCATATAAAACGCTTGTAAGATTTTTATGACTTCCCGTATTCGCTTTTTGATGTGCCCTCCTGACCACTATGATGTGGACTATGTGATTAATCCTTGGATGGAAGGGAATATTCACAAATCATCGCGCGATCGCGCCGTGGAACAGTGGCAAGGACTACACCAGATCCTTAAACAACACGCCATTGTAGACTTAGTACCACCTGAAAAAGGTTGGCCAGATTTGGTTTTTACCGCCAACGCTGGCTTGGTACTGGGGAATAATGTCGTCCTCAGTCGCTTTTTGCACAAAGAACGTCAGGGAGAGGAGCCTTTCTTCAAACAATGGTTTGAGGCAAATGGTTATACAGTCAATGAACTTCCTAAAGATTTACCCTTTGAGGGAGCAGGAGACGCACTGCTGGATCGAGAAGGACGCTGGTTATGGGCGGGATACGGTTTCCGCTCGGAATTAGATTCTCACCCTTATCTAGCTAAATGGCTGGATATTGAGGTGCTATCCCTACGATTAATAGACGAACGTTTCTATCATCTGGATACCTGCTTTTGTCCCCTAACAAATGGCTATTTGCTGTACTATCCCGGCGCTTTTGATTCTTACTCCAACCGCTTAATTGAAATGCGAGTCGCACCAGAAAAACGGATCGCAATTGAAGAAGCCGATGCAGTCAACTTCGCTTGTAATACAGTGAATGTGGATAACATCGTCATCATGAACAAGGCGAGCGATGCTTTGAAAACCCGCCTTGCGGATGTAGGTTTTCAAGTGTTGGAAACACCGCTTACCGAATTTCTTAAAGCTGGTGGTGCGGCTAAATGTTTAACTTTGCGGGTAACGGAACCAGTTAGAGATGAACTTCATGCCAATGTCTCGGTAGAAAGCCGCGTCATTCGCATGGAAGGACACTTGCTCGATGCAGGCTTAATTAACCGCGCCTTGGATTTGATTATAGATGCCGGGGGAAGCTTCCAAGTTCTGAATTTCAACTTGGGAGAACAACGGCAAAGTACCTCAGCCGCCGAGGTGAAGGTATCAGCACCATCCCATGAGGTGATGGAAGAAATCATCTCAATGTTGATTGATTTGGGTGCAGTAGATTTACCACATGATGAGCGAGACGCTATCTTGGAGCCGGTAATCCAAGATGGTGTTGCGCCCGATGATTTCTACGTCAGTACAATTTATCCCACCGAAGTGCGAATTAATGGTCAGTGGGTGAAGGTAGAAAATCAGCGCATGGACGGCGCGATCGCAATTACCCAAACTGCCAATGGCTTAGTCGCTCGGTGTAAAATACTACGCGACTTAAAAATTGGCGAACAGGTAATTGTAGACGTGCTAGGTATCCGTACCATCCGCAAAACTGAATCGCGCGAACTCCGAAATACCCAAGAATTCAGCTTCATGTCGGCGGGAGTTTCCAGCGAACGGCGCGTGGAATTAGTCGTTGAGCAAGTAGCTTGGGAATTGCGAAAAATCCGCGATGCTGGTGGTAAGGTAGTTGTCACGGCTGGGCCGGTAGTGATTCACACTGGTGGCGGCGAACACTTGGCGCAGCTAATTCGGGAAGGATATGTACAGGCGCTACTAGCTGGTAATGCGATCGCAGTTCATGACATCGAGCAAAATATGATGGGCACTTCCTTGGGTGTAGATATGAAGCGGGGTGTTACCGTTCGTGGTGGACACCGCCATCACCTCAAGGTAATTAATAGTATCCGCCGTTATGGCAGCATTCCCAAAGCTGTGGAAGCGGGGGAAATTAAAAGTGGCGTGATGTATGAGTGCGTCCAAAACAATGTGCCTTTTGTGCTTGCGGGATCGATTCGGGATGATGGGCCTTTGCCTGATACCCAAATGGATTTGATTCAGGCACAGGAGGAATATGCTAAACACTTAGAAGGTGCGGAGATGATTTTGATGCTGTCATCGATGCTGCACTCCATTGGCGTGGGAAATATGACTCCGGCGGGGGTGAAGATGGTGTGTGTGGATATTAATCCAGCTGTAGTGACTAAGTTAAGCGATCGCGGTTCTGTGGAATCTGTTGGTGTAGTGACGGATGTGGGATTGTTCCTCAGTCTGTTAATTCAGCAGTTAGATAAGTTGACAAGTCCTTATGTGAATAAGGTAGGTTAAAGAGAAGAACCGCAAAGAACGCAAAGGACGCAAAGAAAGGGAGATGACAAGAGTAGCTTTTAATGAAGAGTTGCAGGTTAATTGGGTCAGTTTGATTGCTGATTTTATGCTGGTGGGAATGGTTTTTGGCCCACCAGTGGCTCCCTTTCTGGCTGCGTCTGGGGTGTATTTGTTTCCTAGTATTGCGGACATCATTTATTTCATGGGTAATCATGTCTGTCCGCAACCAACTATGGGGTTAGATTTAGCACCACCGTTTATGATGGCTGTGTGTATGCGCTGCTACGGCACTGTAACGGGTTTGCTGATTACTCGCCTGCTGTATGGGGTAACTGGTGGTAAGGGATTTTACTGGTTAAGTCAGTATGGCTTAGGTGGTGCAGCGATCGCTAGTGTGCTGATGATGGCTTATCCTTTGGAATTGGCAGCACAGATTTTCGGTTTATGGAGTTTTAATAATTATTTGGTTATGCCTTTTGGGTTGATTACGGGTTTGGCGTGGGGATTGTTTACTATGCCGATATTGCATGGGTGGCGAGGTGCTAAAATCAGCTTGGATGAATTGTAGTAAAGCTTTTCCGGCATTTAGTAAATAATTTGGGATAATTTACTTGCTCCAATGCAATGCGTTTGTAGACCACCGAACTTAGTATTTCTTTTTAAGTGCTTTTTTGGGGTTTGTCGTTCTTTCTTTGATGAGTGATTAATGTAACTTCAGCCATCACGGTGACCCCCTGCCTTCTATCCCCAACATCATCTGTCTGTAGAATGAAGCACATCATTAAGAATGCAGCGTATTCTCTAATGTAATTGAATAAAAACCTACCTGCTTACAAACAAAACTATTTAGTAAGATTCAGGTCTAACTTTTTACCAATTCATTTAAGAGGTACAAAATGGATTTATCACAAATTAAAGAACATCTGCCAGTTTATGCAGAAGGCCCAGGCGGTTTATCAGGGGCATCTGACACCCATATTGGGAATATCGACTCCGTGGAAGGAGGTAAATACATCAAATTGACAAAGAATAATGCTCCTGATGGACAACACCACTGGTTTCCTATTGACTGGGTAAGGGCAGTAGATGAACGAGCCGTTTATCTGAAAAAAACAGTGAATGAAGTGATAGAAGAATTGCTTAATGAGCAGCCTGCTGGTGTTTAAAATTGTTAGTTTTTGAGTAGATAGCGCTGCATTATCTTCTATAGAGGCAGCGCTTCCCTATCTAGCATCTAGAATCAGTAAGCTAATCGTCATTTAAATTGCACCATTTTCATAGTAATAAAACCTGCAAACCCTCTCCCTTGCTCCCTGCCCCCTGCAATCTCAATGTGCAAATTAAATGCTTAACAGCTTATCTTATGTCCCCTATCTCACCAGCGAACCTAAATGGCTAATAAAGAGCTAGAAACGCTCCAAAAACTAGCTTTTGGCCAATCTGAACGCAGTTCAGAACAGCCGTTGTCACCAGCAGACTCCAGCGCTAGCTTACCCAAAGAAAAGCCTAAGCGAAATATGAACTGGTGGCTTCTAAAGATAGCGTCTATTACAGGATTATTCTATTTACTCTTTATCGTACTTACTCCTACCCCAGTTTCTCAAGAAAACCGTAGGATTGGAAATACAGAAGTGATTATATTTAGTTTGATTTTGCTGTTTAACTCTGGTTTGCTAGATAACATAGATGATATCTCAATTTCAGGTACAGGAATTGCCTTAAAGAGACTCAAGCAAGAAGTTCGGGACGATATCAATAAGTTGCAAGATGAGCAAATCGACGAACTAAATAGACAACAAAAGCGGATTGACTTGCTTCAAGAGCAACAATCAGCAACATTGCAATTTCTAGTTAGATATTTAATTGATGGTAATGAACTTAAGCATCTGATTAAGCTTAATTCTCAAAAAGAATTTAACTTTAAATTTGACAATGATTTAGCAAGGGAACTGAAGCATCTTCGAGCTATGGGATTTATTAATAATTTCGTGGGCAGAGGAATTGAACAAGTTCAACAACAGGGAGAAGGAGATTTAAAAAACTATTTTCAAATTACAGAAGAAGGTAAATCGTATTTAGCTTTGAGAAAAACCTTAGGAATCAATGAAATTCCTGGGCTGGGTGAAGATGGACGATGGCATCGAGACATTAGGGATTCAGCAAAATATTGAAGTATAGAACTTTTAAAAAAATAGTAAATTATCTGTCTTAAAATGGCGTTGTTGCACCAATCGGGAAAAATAGTAAATTATACTTAATTTTTTTGTTACTTTTACCTAAATCACGAAAGCCAAAGCCAACAAAGTAAGTTCGTAACAGGCACTCTTACAATGCAGCACTCAAGCACCAAAGCAGTCTGACTTTTTGGGTGAGTGAGGAAGTAATTGAACGATGACGCTTCATAATTACCAATTACAAGAACCAACTAAACTAGCCACTATCTCAACTAGTTCTTCAGGATCAATCGGTTTAGATACATGAGTGTCAAAGCCACCTTCCAAGGCACGGATACGATCTTCACTATCAGCAAAGGCTGTTAAAGCAATAGCCGGGACTCGTCCACCATTCTTTGGATTGAGCGCACGAATTTTGCGGATGAGAGTATAGCCATCCTCCCCAGGCAACCCGATATCAGAAATTAAAACATCGGGTTGCGATTCGGACAATACTTTGCGTGCCGCATCTGCTGATATCACTGCGATAACTTTTGCTCCATCCATTTCCAACACAGTAGTGATGAAGAAGCGAGTATCATCATCATCCTCAACTACCAGAATATCTAAACCAGCAAGAGTTCCAGAAGCTTCCATAAATGACATTTTATTCTAACTTTCTGTGACTTTTACCCGCTAATGAAAAAATCAGGGCTTGAGAAACCCTCAAAATGACTTTTTTCAGATGCCCTGAAAAGTCAGAAATATATAATCAATAGTAAAACAAACAGAAGACGACTTCTAATCAATTTTAATAATTTATTGTATCTAAATATACATCTAATTTAAAATAAAGAATCCTCCAAATGGTAGGTATAATTTATATTTATTATTTTTATTCTAGAAGGACTGCCAGAAAACAAGTTTATTTTAATGTATGATTATTCTAATTATAATCGTGAAATCGTTTTAAACAAATGTTGAATTTTAAATAGATTGAATATTGGTTTTACCCATAAACAAATAAAAATTTTATTCAAATATATATATTTATTTACTAACATCAAGCTTTTAACTTAATGGCAATAGATAATTCTGACTCATTTTCTATAACTATTAGTATTATGATTATGTCTCGGATTCGGTATTAAAAAATCTTTGCATAGGTAGTTTTATATATTAAACCATAAGCTCATGCGCGCCTAAATTGTATGAACACTCTTTACGGTCGTTAACTGTTGACGGTTAACGGTTAACGGTTAACGGTTATCAGTTATCAGCATTCATAAAATGTTCAAATTAAATGCGTAACAGCTTATCACTTGGTATTATTTATAAATATAGCAATCTTAAATTATCCGTGAAAATCTCCGATTCCTCTCTCTGCTTTTTCTACACCTCTGCGGTTAATTTATATTTTACAAATGATTTGGGGCTGCTATGAGAAAACAATTCATGAGTCTGTAAAAATTTTGGCATCTTTTTTACTATCTCTAAAAAGCTGTTTGGATTAGTCAAAACAAGGCATAAGCGCCATCGATTGATTGACGATTACACCCAACAAATTTGGGCAAAATCTTCTTAAGTTGATACCTATGGGCATTGCTGTGCCTATTTGTATCATTATTATTAAAGTGAAATGGGATTACAAAAAAGTTAAAACCGTCCCCAATTAGAAGGAACGGTTAAGACAATATGTTGATGTACTAATTCAAGAGGCGGACAAACAGAAATAAATTAAGTTCCAGTTTCAAACCTTGTTATGCCGAAATCGGTTCTTCAATATTTACTATTACAGCTTGTAGCTCTTTAGCTTTCTCTTCTGGCAAAGCATCATTGGCAAACATTCCTGCTGCAAGTTCAGTTCCCGCTAGATACTTTAGCCTTTCACTTGTCCGATATGGTGGAAAAAACTCGGCGTGTAAATGCGCTTCTGGATGGGCTAAACCGTCAGTTGGTGCTTGGAACCAAGCCATCAAGTAAGGAAATGGGCGATTCCACAAGCCGTCATACTTGAGAGTGACAGTTTTTAACGCCTTAGCAAGTCCCCAACGTTGCTCTGGAGTAAGATCCATAAAAGTGCCAACTGGTTCTTTAGGAGCAATCCAAACTTCATAGGGGTAACGAGCGCATACTGGGACAAATGCGATCGCATACTCATCTTGATAAATAATCCGTTGATTATCTGCAATTTCCTCTTGAATCAAGTCTTGCAGTAAACCCCGTTGATGCTCTTGATAATACTGCTGCTGCATTGACAGCATCCGCGCCGGAACAGGTGGGACGAAAGGATAGGCGTAAATTTGCCCGTGGGGATGGTGCAAAGTCACGCCCACCTCTACACCCTTGTTTTCAAAAGGCAACACGTACTGAATTTGGGGGTTTGCTCCTAATACGCGGGTGCGATCGCCCCACACTTCCAACAGCAAATCAAGGTGTTCCAGTTCCAAAGAACTAAGGGAAGCTTGAGCATTTTGAGCAAAAACCACCACTTCACACGCCCCATTAGCAGGCAATGTTTCCACAATACACTCTGGCGGGTCGTGTGCCGTTTGAGCCATTGAGGGGAAGCGATTATCAAACACTGCTACATCATACTTACCTGGGGGTAGTTCTGTAGGAAACTCCGGTTTAGTAGTGGGTGCAAGGGGGTTATATTCCGGGGGCGGCATGAAAGTCCGCCCTTGACGGTGAGAAGCGTAAGCAACCCATTCGCCGCGCAATGGATGCCAGCGCAGGTGGGGATTTGCCTGTACTGGTTCATTACTAGGGCTAGTGGCGATGATATTCTCGGCAATCGGGTATCGACTGTATAAGGTCAGTGGGCGACCATCCGGCTTTAACAGCTTGTGGGAGTACATAATCCTTGTCCTGAAAGGGTCGCAGCGCGGATCGCCTCAATGGGAAATTTAGGTGTGCGATCGGCGTATAATAAACCGTTAGCTTCTTGGAAAGTATCTGTAAATTGGGTGTAGCAAAATCCGCTAAACAACTCGATATCATTAATCGTTTCCAGCAGAGTAGCGTATTTCATTTCTAGCTCGGAAATATTGGAGCAACGCTCATATCCCCAAACTTTATCTGCATCGGGGTTATCAACAGCAGCATAGGCAATGCCACCAAATTCAGTCAGCATCACTGGCTGTCCCTGATGCGGAAAGTTATCCAGTGTCAAAATGCGCCCTCCAGGACGCTTCCGGTCAAACAAATCTGATAGCTTTACTTCTGGCCCATAGCGATGACCTAATCGTTGTGGATGAATGTCGTAGTCATGAATAGCCAGAATGTCTGTATCCGTACTTTCCCAGCCATCGTTGGCAATCACTGGGCGGCTCGGATCGAGAGTTTTAGTTAAGTGAAACATTGCTAAAACGTAGTTTCGGTGAGCCGCAGTCTCAACCAGATTCGGAACTCCCCAGGATTCATTAAACGTTACCCAAGCTACTATACAGGGGTGGCTGATATCCCGCCTAATCACCTCAGCCCACTCTCGCGTCGTGCGTTCCACTGCTTTAGGTGTGAAACGATATGCACTGGGCATCTCCTCCCATACTAACAACCCCAGCTTATCTGCCCAATACAAAAATCGCGGGTCTTCAATTTTCTGGTGCTTACGGACTCCGTTAAAACCCATTGCTTTGGTGAGTTCAACATCGCGCCGTAATGCTCCATCGTCCGGTGCTGTCATTAGCGAATCGGGCCAGTAGCCTTGATCCAAAACTAAGCGCAAATAATAAGGACGACCATTGAGCATAAAGCGATCGCGCTGTATCCCCACAGTTCGCATTGCTGTATAGGATTTTGCTTCATCCAAAAGTTCATTGTTATGCCAAAGTTCAATGTGGGCATCCATTAGGGTGGGCTTTTCTGGACTCCACAGCAATTCGTTGCGGTAGTCGTCGATACCTGGATCGGAAAGGGAGATGCGACGCCCAATTTCTCCGTTAAACACTTCGTAGGTATCGTTTGCCAGCACGTTATTGCCAATGCTCAGTTTTACCTTGATTTGGATACCAGCAGGGGCATCACCTGCGATCGCAGCATAACAACCAACTTCCCAGCGCTCGAAATCGGGACTCCACCGAATACTATCGATGTAAGTTCTACCTACGCGCTCAATCCAGACTGTTTGCCAAATACCACTGGTGCGAGGATACCAAATACTGTGCGGTTCCAATTGCCAATCCTGCTTTCCTCTAGGCTTGGCAAGATCACCAGGATCATCCTGGGCCCAGACTGTTACTTTAGTTATGCCAGTGTCATTCAAAACTGCGGTAATATCCAGCGTGAAAGGAGTATGTCCCCCTTCATGCTCTATCATATATTGACCATTCACCCAAACACGGGCGCGGTAATCCACAGCCCCAAAGTGCAGTAATAATCTGCCGTCACCTTCAGGCGTTT
The DNA here is from genome assembly GCF_014696655.1 of Nostoc sp. FACHB-888. Lineage (NCBI taxonomy): Bacteria > Bacillati > Cyanobacteriota > Cyanophyceae > Nostocales > Nostocaceae > Nostoc > Nostoc sp. FACHB-888. The sequence goes on from NZ_JACJQM010000001.1 coordinate 63,827, forward strand.
CAAATTCTCGCTCATACCAGCAGTTTGGATGAAAACCTGTATCACCAATACCACTTTTGGTAGATTCGGGAGCGAAGGGAACTTGTATATGATGAGTCCACCCCTGGATATCGCCTGGTTGAACGCATTGCCCTTCATCATCAAATGCGAACTTCCACAGACCGTTTAAATTTAGCCAGTGCGATCGCTGTAACTGTGGACGTGGATACCCTGCTTCTGGAAAGCTAGAAACCCTTTGATTATCAGTATTAGAGGGGAATTCAACCTTATGCTTTTGTATATCCAACAACTTCATTAAAACCTCTTAATGTAACTACAAAAAATAGAACAAATTTTTTTGTGCTTTCGGTTTAGACTAAACTAGGCTGTTTTGAGACATTTCAGGAGTTTTTCTCCTTCCTCTGTAAGCAATATAACTTTATACCTGTACTTGCATCACACTATTTATCGCTTAATAGTAAACATAAAATAGATCAAACGCCCTAGTATTGGAGCTATAAAATTAGGTATAGACTGTTGACTCGTGACATTATGGCACACATATCGTGAATATTTGCCAAGTCGGCAGGAAAAAATCAGGTAAGCTGTTCCATATTTAAATTGCATCTATTGGGCGGGCAAAACGCCCACCCCACAACAGTTATGCTAAATTCGGTTTTACAAGTTAACTCTATTGCCCTATAACGCTGGAATTTTTTTTTAACTAATTCTGGGCGTTTAAGTCAAGATAAATTCCAAGTGGCGGGGTGTGTCTTGCAAAATCTACATTTTAGGAAACTTCTGCTCCGGTTTGGCGCTAAATCTCAGTTACAAAACTTAATTAAATATTACAAATTATTTTAATTTTTGAATTACGGAGTTTTAGCTAATTTTTAGCAGTTATGGTATGGATTTACGGCGAAAACTCCCATCTTGGCAACAAAGGCTGCAATTTTTGCCTTCAGTAGTTTTATCACCTCTTACTAGACTTATAGTATCACAATTTGGGCAGTGAACTAGCTTAAGAACCATTGCTGTATTTCCGATTCAGCACCTTACCTCACAATCGGAAAACCCTGGAAACTAATCAACATAAAGCCTTATCTATAAAGAGATTTGGATAACCTAAATCTACAAAAACTGATAAGTCAATTCCAGAAATGGTGCGCTATTATCGACGAACAATTGCAAAAACTGCTATTGAGAGTCCGATTTAAATTCGACTTTAACATGATGAATTGACGAGGATAAGAAAATGGTTCAAAGTATAGGTAGAGTAACTAAATATACAGATACTGATCTAACCCGATTTGCCGAAGACCTGAATCGAGACGGAATTTGTGTGATTCCCAGTCTTTTTGATAAAGAATTAATTGGCGAGTGGGCAAAAGCTTTTGATAATTTATTTCGAGAGCGTCAAAATCAACCAGGTGGACTGGCTCCCCGTGAAATTGCTCGTTACTATCTAACATTGCCTTGGGTTTCCCCCTTTGCCAATGTGGAAGTTTTCGCTAATCCCGTGATTATGGGTGTGCTGGAGCGAGTATTTTTTCAAGAATATGTGATGGTTCAGTTGGGAGTTGATCTCCCAGTGGAAGGTTCGGATTATCAGGAAATTCACCGGGATTATCGCCCTTTATTTTCTGACCAAATAGTAACGCCACTCTACGCCCTAGCAGTTAACTTCCCACTTGTGGAAGTAACGGCAGAAAACGGGCCGTTCCAGATGGCGCGTGGTACGCATATCTTGCCGCGTGAAGAGGGACTAAGGAAAATTGCCACTGGTGAAATTCCGATGGAATCTTTTCATATGCAGCTAGGGGATGCGATGATTCGGACACCTTTGGCGCTGCACCGGGGTTCACCAAATCGGACTAATCAGCCAAGACCAATGGTAGTTATGGGCTATGCTATGCATTGGTTGCATACGCCGAAGGTGGATTTAACTCTCCAACGGGACTATTATGAGAGCCTGCCAGAGAATTTAAGGCAGATGATTCGGTGTCAGGTGGTGGAACAGTTGCCAAAAGAGAAGGTTGAAACTTACGTGAATTTCAAGTATTAGGAACTTTCAAAAAAAATTATCCAGCAGGGTGCATATAATTTGTAAGGGCACAGCATTGCTTGTGCCCCTACAGTATGGTCTATTTATGTAGTTTACCGCCGTAGGCATCGCAGAAGAATTAAGAAAAGCCGAACCAGCATAAAGATAGTTGTTTTTACGAGCGCACTTCTTCAAAATTTGAGTTAACACGCTATAGCGATCACCGAAATGTTAACTTATACCAATCCAGTCTACAAAGGCTATTTTGCCGATCCTTTTGTTTGGGAATTTGAGGGTGTATACTATGCGATCGGCACTGGTGCAGCCGAAGCGGAAGGAACAGTAGACGAAATCGCAAAACTACATGTTTTCCCTCTATTACGCTCCTTTGATTTCGTAAATTGGGATTTTGTAGATAACGCACTGTTGCGGCCAGACCCCTCCCTTGGCGATAATTTTTGGGCCCCGGAAGTTGCTTATTGCAATGGCAAATTTTACCTTTACTACTCTGTAGGACACGAGGATAAAAACCATCAGTTACGTGTTGCCACGAGCGATAATCCTTTGGGGCCATATAAAGATGTTGGTGAGCCACTTGTAGACCCCAAATCTTGCTCCTTCGCCATCGACCCCCACGCATTCCGTGATGACGATGGGCAGTGGTATATATTTTATGCTCGTGATTTTTTAGACACTGAGGGCGGTGTGCGGGCTGGTACTGCCCTTTTTGTAGATCGGCTCCAAGATATGACCAAACTTTGCGGTATCGGCAAAGTCGTCTTACGGGCACGTTCCGACTGGCAAAGATTTCTAGCTAATCGATTGATGTATGGTGAACATTTTGATTGGCATACCTTGGAAGGCCCCTGTGTCCGTAAACATGCAGGTAAATATTATTGCTTTTATAGTGGTGGGCGCTGGGAAACAGAGGACTATGGCGTAGATTATGGTGTTGCGGATAGTGTAATGGGGCCTTACTCTGATGTGGGTAACGAAACGGGGCCGCGGGTGCTGCGATCGCTTCCTGATCGTGTCAAAGGGCCTGGACACAATTCAATCGTTGTAGGCCCCGATGGTCAGACTGAGTACATTGTCTACCATGCGTGGGATGTAAACATGGATGCGCGGCGAATGTGCTTGGATAAACTCATTTGGTCGGCAGATGGGCCATATTGCGAAGGCCCCACCTGGACACCACAGGCGATCGCTTGCAAATCAATTTAATTTCTTTAACACCAATTCACGAAAACCTTAATACATAAAAATTTATCGTAGGGGCATGGCAATGCCATGCCCTTACTTTGTTGCACTATTCTACCTATTTATTCTCTAGAGGTAGCCGAGTGCCTCCTCCTGTAGGGGAAGGATTGTTTTCAGGTAGGCTATCGCCTCCTTCTGTACGTCTAGTATTGCCTTGAGGGGTTGATACACCAGAATTATTAGGCAGATTATTGTATCTCCGCGCAACCTGGCCAAATTGATATTTTGTGATGGCGCTAGCAGTGTTAAAGTGTTTTCTGATGGTTGGTAATCCTCGATTCGCTAGTGCTACAAGGTCGGGGTTTTGCCCAAGCGCGGCTTCGCGTTGGAAAAGGGCTGCGTTTTCTAGATGAGCATTTACACCGCCCTCATCCATATACGCTTGCTCAAAGCGATCGCCCTCTAACTGAGACAGTCGCGCCAGTGATGCTTGAAATTTTGGTGCAGGAGTGCTGGGAGGAGTTACACCCAATCGTGAACCAATCCGTGTCAAGTCATTTTTCACCTGTGTTTGCTCTTGAATCTCTGCTGTGGCAAATTGTTTGACTTGAGGATTAGTCGAACGCTGCAATGCTAATTCCCCCAGCGCGATGTTACCTAAGCCTGCTTGACCTGCATCTATAAAGAACTGCCGATCAACCTCGTTAACTTGAGTATTTTGGGTTGGGGTTGTTCGATTTGTTTGAGCGTTCACAAACTCACTATTTGGAAGTAATGCTGAGTATCCCAATGAGACGAAAAATCCGACTGCAAGGAGAGCAATAGTAACTAAGGTTCGTTTAATCATGATCAATTCCTAAGAAAGCTTGGCTCAACCGACGTGTATTTCCATTAGATCATTTGCTCAAAGTTTTTTTGGCAAGATTGATGAGCTTGCAAAGAACTTGATATGTCTAGAAAAGTACACTATCTCCAATAATCTTCTCCTTGCGATAAATATCCATCTTTCTTGAGGTGTGTTTAGAACCCTAAATAAAAAGTAATTTTTTCTTAGATCGGCTTTATCCAATCAAACGATATAAACCATAATATTGAGCAATTGCTCAATATTTACACTCTAAAGCCGGAAATTTGTACAATTCTAGTTAGTTTAGGTGAGCGGCAAAAAGTCTAAAGCTTTGATAAATAAGATTTAAATGTCTTTAATTTTGAATTGTTAATCTTCTATTAGTTGAAGGATAAATATAGTGAGAACCTTGGCTAAACTGGTTTGATATCAGAATTATATTAATAATTTTTGGACTCGACATCATCAGATATTTCTGAACAGTAACTATAAAACGTCTATAGTAGATACTTGAGTAAACTACATTTTTTATCTTTTTAATTTAGTTTGTTTTAATCTTTACTTACAAAATTAAGACTGATGTAAGCCTTTTGGCGTATATCTAATTATATATTTAGCTAAATTTGACACGTTCAGACACATAATTAAGTGTTGCTAACGTTATAAATTTAATACTTAAGAATAATACAACAATTTTGAATTACTATATTTAGATAGATGAATATGTAATTAAAAAAAGCAAATAATAAGATTAATTCTTACGAAAAAGATAACTTGTTAGTCCAACATTCTGCAAGTTGAGTTAATAATCTATGTCAAGTAATAAAGTGCAACAAAACAACGGTGTGAGTCATAGCGTGTCACCAACGGTAAATGAAGCAAAATCATCCGAGACAGCGAAATCGCAATCTCTAGGGACATCAATAAATTTATCCTCATTTAACAAAAACTCTCGGTCAACAAAAGCTTTTACCGATACACCTGATATAGTTTGCTTATCTCATCTGCGTTGGAATTTTGTATATCAAAGACCACAACATCTTTTAAGTCGCTGCGCTCAAAAAAAGAGAGTGTTCTTTATCGAAGAGCCAATTTTTAGCCGGGAACCATTGGGGCGATTGGACGTTAGTGAAGACAAAAGTGGAGTGATAGTTGTTGTTCCATATCTACCTGAAGGTCTAAGTGAAGAAGCAGTAAACGCAGATATCAAAGTACTGCTTGATAGGTTATTTGCAGAACATAATATTTCTAAGTACATTTGTTGGTACTATACGCCAATGGCGATCGCATGGGCAAGCCATTTAGAACCGGAAGCTGTTATCTACGATTGCATGGATGAATTGTCTGCCTTTAAAGGAGCATCGCCTACTTTAAAGAACTACGAAGCAGAGCTATTTCGTCGGGCAAACCTAGTATTTACAGGCGGGCAAAGCCTTTACGAAAGTAAGGTAAACCAGCATCCAAACGTTTATGCCTTTCCTAGCAGTGTAGATGTACCCCACTTTGGACAAGGAAGAAACGTTAAAGAAGAACCAGCAGACCAAGCAAATATTCCTCATCCGCGCCTTGGGTTTTATGGTGTAATTGATGAGCGGATGGATATTGAATTATTAGCTGGGATTGCCGAGGCTCGTCCTGATTGGCATTTAGTCATAATTGGGCCAGTTGTGAAAATTGACCCAGCAACTCTGCCACAGCATGAAAATATTCATTATCTCGGTAGTAAAGACTATAAAGACTTGCCTGCATATCTAGGGGGTTGGGATTTGGCAATGTTGCCGTTTGCGCGAAACGAGTCAACACGTTTTATTAGCCCAACTAAAACACCAGAGTATTTAGCCGCAGGTAAACCTGTAGTCTCTACCACGATTCGAGATGTGGTACGTCCTTATGGAGACTTAAAGCTAGTACGAATTGCAGACACTGCTCAAGAGTTTGTCGCCGCCGCAGAACAAGCGTTGCAAGAAGATACTCCAGCATCAGGATGGTTGAGTCGGGTAGATGCATTCTTAGAGCAGATTTCTTGGGATCGGACTTGGGGATCGATGATGCAGTTGATAGATTCTGCGATCGCAACCACACCAGATACCACAACTAATGGTAATGGTAAAAATGGGAAATCTCCCATCTCAACAGATATCCCAGAAGCACCAAGCATCATTACCAGAGACTTCATATTTGATTACTTAGTTGTTGGTGCAGGTTTCTCTGGTAGCGTTCTCGCGGATCGCTTGGCGAGACATTCCGGTAAAAAAGTATTGGTTGTAGACAAGCGCAATCACATCGGTGGTAATGCTTACGACCATTATGACGACCACGGAATTCTCGTACATAAATACGGCCCTCATATCTTTCATACCAGTTCCCGCGAAGTATTTGAATACCTCTCACAGTTCACTGCCTGGCGTTCTTACGAGCATCACGTTCTAGCCAGCGTAGATGGACAACTCGTCCCCATCCCCATTAACCTTGAAACCATCAATAAACTCTATGGAATGAACCTCAACTCATTCCAGGCGGAAGAGTTTTTTCAGTCAGTTGCAGAACCGAGAGAACACATCCGTACCTCTGAAGATGTAGTAATTAGTAAAGTTGGTCAGGAACTTTACGAAAAATTCTTCAAAAACTACACTCGTAAACAATGGGGACTCGATCCTTCAGAACTGGACAAAACAGTAATTGCCCGAATTCCTACCCGGACAAACCGCGACAGCCGATATTTCACAGATAGTTACCAAGCAATGCCATTGCACGGCTTTACTCGGATGTTTGAAAATATGTTAAATCATCCGAATATTAAGGTAATGCTCAACACCGATTACCGCGAAATCGAGAAGGCTATACCTTGCCGCGAGATGGTTTACACTGGGCCAGTTGATGAGTTTTTTGATTGTCGCTACGGTAAACTACCCTATCGCTCATTGGATTTCAAACACGAAACGCATCACACCCCTGTGTTTCAGTCAGCGCCAGTGATTAACTATCCTAACGAACAACTGTATACCCGTATTACCGAATTTAAGTACCTAACCGGGCAGGAACACTCCAAAACTAGTATTGTTTACGAGTTTCCCAAGGCAGAGGGCGACCCCTATTATCCAGTGCCACGTCCTGAAAATCAGGAAATTTACAAACAATACAAAGCCCTAGCTGAGTCAACACCAGGTGTGCATTTTGTGGGACGGCTAGCTACATACAAGTATCTCAATATGGATCATTGTGTGGCGCAGGCTTTAGCAACGTACAAACAAATAGCGGTTAAGGCTTAAGTTTGTTGATGTTGATCGTGGGCAGGTGCTGCCCAGCCTACAATTTTTTAAAGTAGAGACGCAATGGATTGCGTCTCTACAAAAGTCAGGTTGGCAATTTTATGTGACTGGCAGATGATTTAGTGGTTACTAAGCACAGCATTTCATTAATTCGTAGCGAATTAAATTTGGCAATACCCTGCAATGCCAACGCATCGGCTGACAATGCCAACGCATCGCCTAACAATGGCAATGTATCGACTGACAATGCCAATGCATCGCCTAACAATGCCAACGCATCGGCTAACAATGCCAACGCATTGGCTAACAATGCCAATGCCTCGGCTGACAATGCCAATGTATCGGCTGACAATGCCAATGCGTCCCCTTGCATTAAAAACGCAACGCTACGATTTTACGCAAAGCTGTACTAAGCGACTGTTGGATCTGAGTATTCCACTAATTGATTTTAAATTCTGTATTTTTCTTCATGCTTTTGTGGTCAACGATCCGCAAATACTAGATATTATATCTGCGTTATCACAATGTGGAAATATTCAAGTAGAACTTACGCAAAATTACACGCGCTCTGAGGCAATTCAAGAATGCTCCTACCTGAAAAAAGGTTTTGGCTATTGTTTGCGTAAGTCTTGATAAAGGTAATAAAAGCTTTGGTTGTGTAAATAATGTCTTTTTTCTTTAACTCAAGTAAAGACGTGACAAATAACGTTTTGAGAGAGAATAATTCACAACTCCCCTTGGAAGTGTGGGCTGGTGTAGAGTGTACAGTTAATCGCGTGGGTGATGAGTATTTAGACCAGTTGGAACGCAACGGTCATGCAACGCGCTTAAATGATTTAGATTTGTTTGCAGAACTAGGGATAAAAGCCATCCGCTACCCTGTATTGTGGGAGAAGATAGCACCTAATGGGATAGAAAATGCTGATTGGTCGTGGGCGGATGAGCGATTGGGGCGCTTGCGTGAACTCGGCATCCTTCCGATTGTAGGATTAGTGCATCATGGTAGCGGTCCGCGTGATACAAGTTTGGTAGACCCAGAATTTCCAGAAAAACTAGCAGTGTTTGCTCGTGCGGTTGCCGAACGTTATCCTTGGGTAACACATTACACGCCTGTAAACGAGCCACTGACAACGGCGCGATTCAGTGGAATGTATGGTCACTGGTATCCTCATGGACGGGATGATTTAACTTTTGCTCGTGCTTTGTTGGGAGAGTGTCGCGCAGTAGCCTTGGCAATGAAGGCAATTCGAGAAGTCAACCCTAGCGCTCAACTAGTGCAAACCGAGGATTTAGGTAAAACTTACAGTACACCTAAACTAGAATATCAAGCAGAACTGGAGAACGATCGCCGTTGGTTGAGCCTTGATTTATTATGCGGTCGAATCAACCCAACTCATCCAATGTGGGGTTACTTAAAGAAGTGTGGTATTAGCGAGGCTGAACTTGAGACATTTTTGCAAAATACCTGCCCCCCTGACATCATTGGGATTAACCACTATTTAACCAGCGAACGCTTTTTGGATGAACACACAGAAAATTATCCAGCTTGGACGCATGGGGGTAATGGGCAGGATAAGTATGCAGATGTAGAGGCGGTGCGAGTTTGTGCTGAGGGATTGGCAGGCCCACGCACATTGCTACTAGAAACATGGGAACGCTATCACCTGCCTCTTGCTGTCACCGAAGCTCATATTAGCTGCACCCGTGAGGAGCAGCTACGCTGGCTTTATGAGGTGTGGAATGCGGCGAAGGAATTACAAGCTGAGGGTGTAGATATCCGCGCTGTCACTGTTTGGGCGCTCCTTGGCAGCTACGATTGGAATAGTTTAGTTACAAAAGCTAACGGCTACTACGAGCCAGGTGTATTTGATTTGCGATCGCGTAGCGTCTCCTCTGGAGAATCGCCACATCCTCGACCAACAGCGATCGCAAAAATGGTGCAGGATCTAGCAAATGGGCTTCAACTAAATCATCCGCTACTTGAAACCCCTGGCTGGTGGCATCGACAAGAGCGCCTGTTATACCCTGCAATAAGTTGCAGTGCAATGATAGGAGAAGCAAGGAAAAAAACTTCCCTAATGCCCCTTACCTCCCCTCGTCCCCTAGCGATCGTCGGTGCCAGAGGAACTCTCGGAAAGGCTTTTGCTCGGTTGTGCGAAGTCCGCGGAATTTCATATCACCTGCTGACGCGCCAAGAGATGGATATTACCGATCCTGCCTCTGTGGATGCGATATTTACCCAGTTGAAGCCGTGGGCGGTTGTGAACGCTGCCGGATACGTGCGGGTAGACGATGCCGAACGGGAACCCCATGTTTGTATACAAGTGAACGCCGAAGGCCCAGCGATTCTAGCTGCTGCTTGCGCTCAACATAACGTACCGCTATTAACTTTCTCGTCAGATTTGGTATTTGATGGTGCTGTGTCTAATCCTTATGTCGAAACTGATACCGTTGCCCCTCTTAATGTATATGGGTGCAGCAAAGTTTTGGCAGAAAAGCTGGTATTGCAGGCTTATCCCGCATCACTGGTGATTCGCACAAGTGCATTTTTTGGACCGTGGGATGAGTATAATTTCGTCACGATCGCTCTGCGTCAGCTTAGTGCTGGTAATAATTTCATTGCCGCCGAGGATGGAATTGTTTCACCTACGTATGTACCAGATTTAGTTCATGCCAGCCTAGATTTATTAATTGACGGCGAGTCTGGGCTGTGGCATTTGGCGAATAAGAGTGCGATCGCCTGGGCTGATTTCGCGCGATTAGCGGCTAAACAAGCTGGAGTTAGTGTCACCAATCTGATTTCTGTACCCACAGAACAGCTTGGTTTAACTGCTCCCCGCCCAACTTACAGCGTTCTTGGTAGCAGCCGAGGTGAATTTATGCCATCCCTTGACAATGCAATTTCTCGCTACCTAGAAGAAAGAATCTAGTCCCGCAAGGCGGAAGTCAAAAGTCAAAACGATTACACTGTAAGCGTTTTGTTCGTTTGGAATGGGTTGTTTATTTCCGCCGCCCTGTACTAGTAACTAAATCTACATATCCCCAATCCCCAATTATGTCTACCATTTTAGTAACAGGAGGAGCCGGATATATTGGCTCCCATGCTGTATTAGCTCTGAAAAATGCAGGTTATGGAGTAATTGTTCTGGATAATCTTTCCAATGGACATCGCGAACTTGTAGAAGAAGTTTTGCAGGTTAAGTTGATTGTTGGCGATATGAGCGATCGCGCCCTGCTTGATAACATATTTTCAACTCACAATATAGAGGCAGTAATGCATTTTGCTGCTTATATTGCCGTAGGTGAATCTGTCACCGATCCAGCTAAATATTACCAAAATAATGTTGCAGGCACTTTGATACTTTTAGAGGCAATGGTTGCTGCGTCAGTTAAGAAATTTATCTTTTCTTCTACCTGCGCCCTTTATGGTGTGCCAAAGTTTGTTCCCCTTACCGAAGAACATCCACAAGATCCCATTAGTCCCTATGCTACTAGCAAGTGGATGGTAGAAAGAATTTTATCTGATTTTGATACAGCTTACGATTTAAAATCTGTACGTTTCCGTTACTTTAACGCTGCCGGTGCTGACCCCAATGGATTGCTAGGTGAAGACCATGAACCTGAAACTCACCTTATACCATTAGTACTATTAGCTGCTTTGGGTAAACGCGAATCTATCTTTATTTTCGGCACTGATTACCCTACCCCAGACGGTACTTGTATCCGAGATTATATTCACGTAACTGATTTAGCACAAGCTCATATTTTGGGTTTAGAATATCTGCTCAAAGGCGGAGAAAGTGAAGTATTTAATTTGGGAAATGGTAGTGGTTTTTCAGTTCGAGAAGTGATAGAAACTGCTCAGGAAGTGACAGGGAAAGAAATCAAAGTTGAAGAGCGCGATCGCAGACCAGGCGACCCTCCTATTTTAGTTGGCAGCAGCGACAAAGCAACTGAAGTTTTGGGTTGGCATCCCCAGTATCCTAACGTTAACGAAATCCTCACCCATGCTTGGCAATGGCATCAAAAACGACATAAATAAAGGCACGTATGGTAAAAACTTCATTCTTTAGGTACTCGTAAGGCAGTGGCAGAACTTGTTTAAATTAAATAATGGCTCAAAACAGCAACAGTTAGTATTAGTTAATGACCGCAATCGAGTTTCAAAATTTACCTAATGCACAACAGTGCCAAAAAAGTACACTGCCCTATTTGGGGCTAGTTTGCATCACCTCTGACAAACAAGTGCGCTTTCGGACAATGACACGCACTCGATACTTAAAACTTTCCCAAAGCGATCGCGAAAGTGCCCTGAGTGAACTGTATCGGCATAACTTAGAACGCTTGCATGACGCTCTCTCCTTTTGTGAGCAGAATAAAATTCTGCTTTATCGGATGTCTTCTGCTTTATTTCCCCTAAGTGACTTAGAAGACGAAATCGGCGCAAATATATTAGAGGCAATGAGCGCTGATTTAGCAACAATCGGTGAACGAGCGAATGCATTGAGCATAAGAATGGTGTTGCATCCAGATCAATTTGTAGTGCTGAGTTCTGATTCTCCTGAAGTGGTACAGGCAAGTATAAATAATTTAGCAGGACATGCACGTATACTTGACTTACTGGGCTTACCGCGATCGCCTTGGTCATTGATGAATATTCATGGTGGCAAATCTCAACGTCCTGAACAACTAGTAAAAGTAATTTCCGAGCTACCAGAAAATATTAAAAGCCGCTTGACGCTAGAAAACGATGAATACGCCTATAATGCCGATGAAATTTTAGCAGTATGTCAGCAAGCTGGTGTGCCGATGGTATTTGACGCCCATCACCATATTTGCCACGAAAATTTAAATAGCTACGATCATCCAAGTGTAGCATCCATGTTTTATGCAGCACGAGAAACTTGGACAAATCCCGATTGGCAATTAGTCCATATTTCCAATGGTGAGCAAGCTTTCAACGACAGAAAACACAGTGACTTGATTACCGATATGCCCAACGTATACCACCAAGCACCGTGGATCGAAGTCGAAGCCAAAAAAAAAGAAGAAGCGATCGCACTTTTGCGTTCTAATTGGCTAGTGGAAAATAATTGTACATAAATTAAGGACTTATAGTTAACTTAAACCTAAGAAATGGAATTCGCGGTTACACAGGCAAAGTCCGCCTCCGCGAACTAAGAAAAATTAAGGCTTTGAAACCCACGGAGGTGGGTAAAGTTTACTGTAGACGCGGTTTCTAACCGCTTTTTTAACTAGCTACCCTTTAATTCAGTAGCTTCTATTTGGGATTTTAATTGAGATGCAATCAGGGGAACTTTGGGCGCGAGAAAAAATCCAATTAAACTGGCAAAAAGGATTGGCGTAAAAGGACTCAAATTAGCCAGTTTTGACAGTAGCAAAGTCGTACTTATAGGTGTACGCGTTACGGCAGCATTGATAGCCGCCATTGTACAAATCATGGCAAGGGCCGGGTTAAGTCCCGGAATTAAGATTGCTACTGCTTTACCAATACAAGCACCAGTGAAAAACAGGGGAATAATGAATCCACCGCGCCACCCACCTGTTACCGTAATACTAATGGCAGCCATTTTACCGAAAGCAAGAGTTAAGAGAAAAACAGCACCAAAGTTATTAGTGAGGACTGACTCTAATTCTTCATGTCCAAAATAACGGGTTAGGGGTAATAATACCGCTAAAGTCCCAAGCCCTAACCCTGTTAATGTTGTGCGTATATAAATGGGGCCGGGAATTCGAGCAAACAAATAATCGCAGCCCCGAAAAATGCCCATAAAAAGCCATCCCGCCACCGCCCCAATGATGCCGAACATGATAGCGATCGCAAAATCATCAATCTTGTCTAGGTGGTACTGGGGAAAATGCCAAGTCGGCGCAATTCCTAATTGTGTAATTGCTGCAAATACCAAATAACTAGCGCAACTTGAAACAATAGCTGGCATCAAGGCTTCGTAATATTCCACAATATGCTGATGATGCAAAATCTCTAAGGCGAACATTGCACCGCCAAGAGGTGCGCCAAACAAGGCAGTCAAGCCAGCCGCCATCGCTGCTAAACTCATGGTTCTGAGGTCTTCACCTTGGAGATTTAGGCGATCGCCAACCCAAGTACCAAAAGAACCTGTTACCTGTACCAGTGGCGCTTCTGGGCCAGCACTACCGCCTGCCAATATGCTGATTAGAGAAGCAAGAATCATTGAGGGATTTTTGCGAGCATCTAAGCGTCCACCACGAAAATGGATATTATCAACAATCACGGCGATTTCACCGGGATTTCCCAAAAAATGAATCACCAGCCCGATAACTAAACCGGCTAGTGGCATGACTATCAGAAGGCTAAAACCTTCAAATCGTTGCAGGTGGTGAGTTAAAAGTTCTAAAACATTCCAGTATAAGGCAGCAAATAGACCACCAGCAGTGCCCACAACTACCCAACGGAGTACCCACCGCGAAATCATGAAGGGATTACGTTTTACCAGTCCAAAAAGTTGAGCAAATGTCCAGCGTTGAGTTTGATTAGTAACGTGGGGCTTCTTTGGTAACACTGCTTATTTCCTATTTATGAAACGGAGAATACAGAATATTTACGTTTTTTATAGTAAAGGCTATTTAGTTTAGTGAATCATTTTTGGTCTACAAGGGGCAATCGCCTTTTTTACTTACCTCTGGATGAAATTAAGTCTCAAGATAGTGTGTACCTCACCACAGAAGAACTTAAGCTTGGCGTATAAGTTTGGGGAAATAGTAATGAATAAGGAAACAGTTCCTAGTCAAGCTGAAAAGTCTAGTCCAGAAGGCGATCCATCGCAACTAGATCCAGAGGTACTGGACAAAATCAAACACCCTGCGAGAATAGACGATGTTATTCGGGAGCAATCACCAGAAGAACGTAAAAGTAACCCAGCTTTAGTACCAGAAATGATCGATGATCCAACTGATGATTGATTGGGTTTGCGAAAGAGTAATCGAAACGTCAAGATTGCCAACTTCTCTAAAAGGGTGTTTATAACTAAATTTCTCCTTGAGAATTTGTACTCGCAGTGTCACAGTAGTATTTATAGTGTTTGCTTGCTCGGATCAAAAAAGTATTTTATGGACGAGTAAGCTTTTTCTAACTACAAATTACCCATAAAAAAGAACCCCACCCCCAACTCCTCGCCACTTGCGGGGAACTCGGTTCCCGTCTGGGGATTCTACGGTGTACACACAAGTATGACCAGCATAGGTTTCAATTCTAGGAGTTTCGTCGTGGCGTAACAAGTTCGCCGAAATAACAAATGGGTACCCCGAAATAGCAAATGGGTACGCCGAAATAACAAATGGGTACGCCGAAATAACAAATGGGTTCGCCGAAATAACAAATGGGTTCGCCGAAATAACAAATGGGTACGCCGAAATAACAAATGGGTACGCTGAAATAACAAATGGGTACGCCGAAATAACAAATGGGTATGCCGAAATAACAAATGGGTACGCCGAAATAGCAAATGGGTACGCCGAAATAGCAAATGGGTACGCCGAAATAACAAATGGGTTGGCGTAGACTGCTCGCTGTAGGCATCGCCATGATTGCAGCAATTTAGCTTTGTCACGCCAGCGTAACGCACAGCAATTCTTTGGTGGATGAAGTTTTTCCGACTTGTGTGTACACCGTAGCTCTGGGGATTAGGGGCAGGGAGACAAAGCACAGCTTTGGCGGGGTGGGGTTCTTCGGGTTTAATAAGTAATCAAGCGAACATGATATAAAAACTTTGTGGACAACCCCTGCACTCTTTCCGCATCCATTACATAGTACCTGATCATTTAAGAGCGCACCCTGTCCACTGCTTCATGGCCATTAAGACAGACCTGTAATGCTTGTCTTTCTGTACTTTGAGCTTTTCTTAGTGCTATTGGATTCAAGGTGATTACTATTCTTCTACAATCAAGTCGCTTTTAATTAGGCGTTTTTGTAAACCAACAACAACAGCCTGAGCGCGATCGCTCACTTCTAGTTTATGTAAAATAGCATGAACATGAACTCTGACAGTTCCAGGAGTAATATATAGTTCTAGGGCAATTTGTTGGTTAGTTTTTCTCGCGGCCAAAAATGACAAAATTTCTTGTTCACGCTGAGTCAAAGGATTGGCAGATTTAGATATATTTTCTGAATACGGCTCAGAGGCAAAACTAGAACGAATTTCATTTGTTGCTGTTTGATCCCACCAAGATGCTCCGGCAGCCACAGAACGCAGTGCTAATACTAATTTTTCCGCAGCAATTCCTTTAAGGCAATAACCTTGAGCGCCAGCCGCAATCAACTGTGCAATCAGGGTCTTTTGGGAATGAGAAGTTAAAACTAAGATTGGTAAATGGGGATTTTGCTGCTTGATTTGTTTACACGCCTCAAGTCCGCCAATTCCTGGTAATCCCATATCTAACAGCACCACGTCCAGAGCGTGTTGACTAACTAACTCAATAGCTGTTTCACCATCTTCAGCCTCAGCAACGATTTCTAGCCCAATTTCTTCTTGCAATCGCACACGCAAGCCTAAACGAAATAGTTCATCATCCTCAACTAGGAGAATTTTAATGGGGGTAGACAGCATCTCACACAGTTAGAGAGGAGTGGAACGGGCATACAGGGAGCTTAAAAGCAAACATAGCTCCAACAGGTAATCTATTTTCTGCCCAAATTATACCGCCGTGGGCAACAATAATTTGGCGAGATAAATAAAGCCCCAATCCTGAGCCTTTAGTTTGGCGTTGGCTATGTCCTTGGTAAAATCGCTCAAATAAATGAGAAAACTGTTCAGGCTGGATACCCGCACCTGTATCCAAAATTTTTACCACTTGATAGGCAGGTTGCGATTCTAACACAACTTCTACATGACTATTGCGCGGCGAATGGTTGATGGCGTTGACTAAGAGATTGATTAAAACTCGTTGCAGTTGTAAAGCATCACCTTTCACCCACAAAGATTGTCTCCAATCAGATTCACCATAGTTAAGCGAGAGATATACACGCCGATTTGCTGCTAACTCGGTGAGAGTGCTAGCCGCTTCTTCTGCCAGGACAGTTAAATCTATAGGTGCTAAATGAAGGTCTAAACCTTCAGTATCATTACGGTAGATATCTAATAAAGTTTCTAACAATTGCAGTGAAGTTTGATGACTACGCGCCATTGTGGCTAAGACTTTTTGCTGTGCTGGTAATATGGGGCCAAACTTTTCGCCTTCAAAAGCTTTGAGAGTTTCAATTGCTCCTAATAAGGGCGTTTTCAGATCGTGGGTAAGCGTGGAAGCAAAATCTTCTCGGACTCTGACTAATTCTTCTTGTGCTTCTAATTTGGCATGAGTTAAAGCGATCGCTTCCTCAGAACGACGCAAGCGATCGCTCAACACACCTGTGACAATCAAAGCCATTGCTGCGATCGCTCTACTAGCAATTGTCGAAGCCTTCATCACTTCACCTCCTGGTACTACAAGATTCAACATAGTTAAAAACACAGCTACAAAAGTGGCTTGAAAAGTTGCACGCCTACCCAACCAAGAATTTGTCAATAAAAGCGGGCCTGTGTAGAGATATCCAAAAACGTAAGGAATTGGTGTACAAAATTCCAAAACCAGTACAAATATATATAAACCAGTGATGATGAAACGTTTGCCCCAAAGCGATTCCTGATTAAAACCTTTAGCTATAAAGTGTTTCATCCATTAACTTAACTATTACTAATTAAAAAACTCTTTTTTAGTTCGTAGTGAATGGTTTAGTACTCATTATGATATACGCGTTGCATTAGAAATATTTTAGGATATTTCTTCTGTTCATAGAATTTATTACAACGTTTAGCTAAAAATAAACGCTTGTTTAGTCTTATAGATAAACACTAAGTATACCAAGATAAACTCCATTTTATATCCTTCTATTCCTTGTTCTAGTTGAAAAAATAATTAATTATATAAATTATTCCCAACTACTGTTGCATTTTCTTAATAAGCCATTCAAAAACAACAGATAAGGAGCTTTTTACTTCATGTTAGAAGGATGGATGCAAATAGCCTTAACCTTGCTAATCATCATCGCCATAACTCCTTTGCTAGGAAGCTATATGGCACAGGTTTTCATAGGAGAACAAACACTAATTAACCCAATAATTAATCCTATAGAAAGAGTAATTTTTGCCATTAGTGGAGTGCGTACTCAGGAAAATTTTACAGGCTGGCAATATGCCAAAGAATTGCTGTACAGCAATCTTGTTATGGTAATTTTCGTGTACTTAATCCTGATGTTTCAGGGATGGTTACCACTCAATCCCACCGCATTAAATGCACCTAGTTGGGATTTAGGACTGCACACTGCTATTTCTTTCCTCACCAACACTAACCAACAGCATTATTCTGGTGAAACGACTTATAGCTATGGCAGCCAAGTCTTCGCCCTCGGTTTTCTAATGTTTACCTCGGCTGCAACTGGTTTAGCAGTAGCCATAGCTTTTATTCGTGGTTTAACTGGCAGACCATTAGGCAACTTTTACACTGACTTCACCAAGTCAATCACACGCATCTTATTACCAATATCAATAGTTGGCGGATTGTTGTTGCTATTAGCAGGTGTACCGGAAACCTTAGCAGGGCCAGCAACAGTAACCACTTTAGAGGGCGTGACTCAAGTAATTGCCCGTGGCCCAGTCGCGCATTTTGAAATCATCAAAGAACTGGGAGAAAACGGTGGTGGCTTTTTTGGAATTAACTCAGCACATCCCTTTGAAAATCCCAATGGTTTTTCTAACCTCTTAGAGACTTGCATCATGATTGCCATCCCTGCATCACTAATTTATACCTATGGTGTCTTTACTAATAACCGTAAGCAAGCATGGTTAATATTTTGGATGGTGTTTATCATTTTCGTCTTTTTAGTAGGCATTGCAGCAGTAGGCGAGTTTCAAGGAAATCCCCTAGTTAATCCTTTATTAAAAGAACAACAACCCAACTTAGAAGGAAAAGAAGTGCGATTTGGTTGGGCGCAAACGGCACTTTGGGCAGTCATGACCACAGCTACAATGTGCGGTGCTGTTAACGGAATGCACGACTCCTTAATGCCTCCGGGTGGATTTGTCACGCTGTTTAATATGTTTTTGCAAATCATTTGGGGAGGTCAGGGAACCGGCACAGCTTACCTCTACATTTACTTAATTTTGGCAGTATTCCTGACTGGCTTAATGGTAGGGAGAACACCAGAATTCTTAGGACGCAAAATCGAGAAAAAAGAAATAGTCCTCGCTAGCGTTGTCTTATTAGTTCATCCCTTTGCCATTCTCATTCCTTGGGCAATTGTTTTTGCCTTTCCTGATAACCTCTCAGGTATTACCAACTCAGGATTTCATGGAGTTTCCCAGGTTGTTTACGAATACGCTTCCGCAGCATCTAACAACGGTTCTGGTTTTGAAGGATTAGGTGATAACACACTTTGGTGGAATCTCAGCACCACAGTCAGTATGTTGGCGGGGCGTTACATCCCCATTATTGCGCTGCTACTTTTGGCAGATAGTATGTCTCGTAAACAACCAGTACCAATGACTACTGGCACCCTCAGAACGGACACCAGACTCTTCACAGGAGTTACAAGCGGCGTAATTTTAATCCTTGGCGCTCTCACTTTCTTACCCGTACTAGTATTAGGCCCCATAGCAGAAGCATTCCAACTAGCCGCAGGACGGTAAAAGATTAACGCCGATAAATTCTTTTTTGCACCTAACGCACTTCGTGCTAGAGCTTCTACCACGCTGCTTGAGATAAAAAAATCTAATTCATTCACCCAAAAATGGAAACAACTACAAAACCGCGAAAAAAACGCAAACATAAATCCGAAGCCAAACCAAGCGGACTCTACATGCGAGCATTTCAACAAGCATTTGTGAAACTATACCCGCGTAACATGATTAGAAATCCGGTGATGTTCGTAGTTTGGTTAGGTACTATTGTCACAACACTGATGACAATTGCACCGGACTTATTTGGGCCAACGCCAGGGGAAAATCCACGATTATTCAACGGACTCATCACCCTGATTTTATTCTTAACTATTGTCTTTGCTAACTTTGCCGAAGCTGTAGCCGAAGGACGAGGTAAAGCTCAAGCTGATGCCTTGCGATCGGCAAAATCCGACGCCAAAGCCAAAAAAATTCTCCCTGATGGTTTTCTCCAAGAAGTAAGTTCTACAGCCTTACGCCGCGGTGACACAATCAAGGTAACTTCTGGTGATATCATCCCTGCTGATGGGGAAGTAATTAAAGGTGTGGCTTCTGTAGATGAATCAGCAATTACAGGTGAATCAGCACCAGTATTAAAAGAACCAGGTTCAGACATTGCCAGTTCAGTCACCGGAGGAACGCGCATCACCTCCGATGAATTAATCATTAGAGTGACTAATGACCCAGGACAAGGCTTTCTTGACCGGATGATTGGTCTAGTAGAAGGTGCTTCTCGGAGCAAAACACCTAATGAAATTGCCCTGACAGTTCTGCTGGCAGTTCTCACGCAGGTGTTTTTAGTTGTGATTGCCACACTACCTACAGTGTCAGTCTATGTCAACTCACCCCTAAGTATTGCTGTACTCATTGCTTTACTTGTGGCATTAATTCCCACTACCATCGGCGGATTATTAAGTGCTATTGGCATTGCCGGGATGGATAGAGTCGCCCAATTTAATGTGATTGCCACCTCTGGAAGGGCGGTGGAAGCCTGTGGAGATATCAATACCCTCATTTTAGATAAAACAGGTACGATTACCTTGGGAAACCGCTTGGCAGAAGAATTTATTCCGGTCAATGGTCATGCAATGGCAGATGTAGCGCAAATTGCCCTGGCATCGAGTGTATTTGATGAAACACCAGAAGGCAAATCAATTGTCAAATTAGCAGAGAAATTAGGAGCAAAATTAGATTTCGATACCAAGCAAGCAGAAGGTATTGAATTTTCTGCCAAAACCCGCATGAGTGGCACTGATTTATCCAATGGGGTAGAAATTCGTAAAGGTGCGGTAGATGCCATTAAAGGATTTGTTCGTTCTCGCCAGGGACAATTAACGCCGGAACTTGATACCGCTTTTGAGCGAATTTCTCGATTAGGTGGTACTCCCTTAGCACTCTGCAAAAATAATGATATTTACGGTGTAATTTATCTCAAAGACATTATTAAACCGGGAATTCGGGAACGCTTTGATCAAATGCGACGTATGGGAATTAAAACCATCATGCTCACAGGAGATAACCGCATTACTGCATCTGTAATTGCCGCAGAAGCAGGAGTTGATGACTTTATTGCCGAAGCCACACCCGAAGACAAAATTGAAGTAATTAGAACTGAACAGGCCCAAGGAAAACTCGTAGCCATGACTGGAGATGGCACCAATGATGCCCCAGCCTTAGCTCAAGCAAATGTAGGTGTGGCAATGAATACAGGTACTCAAGCAGCCAAAGAAGCCGCTAACATGGTAGACCTAGATTCCGACCCGACCAAATTAATTGATATCGTCACCATTGGTAAACAATTACTAATTACCCGTGGCGCACTCACCAGCTTTTCTATTGCCAACGATATTGCCAAATACTTCGCCATTCTCCCTGCTATCTTTTCTGGTATTGGCGTTGGCGCTCTCAATATAATGGGTTTAGCAAGTACCCAATCTGCTGTTTTATCAGCCTTAATTTATAACGCCTTAATTATTCCTGCACTCATCCCCCTAGCACTAACTGGCGTAAAATTTCGACCACTAACCGCCGACCAACTCCTACAACGCAACATATTCATCTATGGATTTGGCGGCATAGTAGCTCCCTTCATTGCCATTAAAATCATAGACCTTTTAATTACATCCATAGGACTAGCGTAATCAAAAACTCCGCGCCCCTTTGCGTTTAAATCATGAAAAAATTCTCTCTCTCCCTCTTTCTCATCCTTTCCCTCAACCTATTTTTAGCACAAGCCATATACGCAGCCACCCCTGACAAAATATCACGCGCTGCATCCTACACCATTGCGCTTTTAGGACTCGCAACTCTCAGCGTCAGCATTTATCTATTCGCTGTCATTTTTCAACCGGAGAAATTCTAATGAGCCAATTGAATAAAGCTATTCGTTCCACCTTCGCTTTGTGGATACTCACAGCCTTCCTTTATCCTTTATTCATGCTGATTTGTGGACAGATAGCCTTTCCCTTCCATGCCAACGGTAGCTTAATTACCAATAATCAAGGTATAGTAGTAGGTTCAGCATTAATTGGTCAATCTTTTGCAAGCGATCGCTATTTTTGGAGCCGCCCTAGTGTTATTAACTAC
This sequence comes from Nostoc sp. FACHB-888, assembly GCF_014696655.1. Taxonomy (NCBI): domain Bacteria; kingdom Bacillati; phylum Cyanobacteriota; class Cyanophyceae; order Nostocales; family Nostocaceae; genus Nostoc; species Nostoc sp. FACHB-888. The sequence goes on from NZ_JACJQM010000001.1 coordinate 85,502, forward strand.
AGCACCAACCCAGAAGTAGCTAGCACTGGTGAGTCAGGAGCTAGCAACCTAGCACCCAGTAATCCCAAACTTCTCGAACGCATTCAAGCAGAAATAAAACGGCTACAACAAGCTGATATTCAACCCACTGCTGACCTAATTTATACCTCTGGCTCTGGTTTAGATCCACATATTAGCCCTGAATCCGCCCAAGCACAGTTGTCGCGGATTGCAACTGTCCGCAATGTGGATACCCAAAAAATTCAAAGCCTGATATCTCAAAACACCGAAGGTAGATTTCTGGGTATATTTGGTGAACCTGGAGTTAATGTTTTGAAGCTCAATTTGGCTTTGGATGCTTTACAGCCTGCAAATTAACTTTTGGAGGGAGTTAATAATTTATATTTAACTCCACTTATCTTAATCATGATTTATTCCCATACCCCCTCCCCCGATAGTTCCTATATTCGTCCTCACCGACGTGGGAAGCATAAAATTTTTATTGGTATGGCTCCCGGTGTCGGCAAAACTTATAAAATGCTGGAAGAAGCATATCAACTTAAACAAGATGGTATTGATGTAATTATCGGTATGCTAGAAACTCATGGACGCAAAGAAACGGCCATGAAAGCTAACGGATTGGAGATAATTCCCCGCAAAGCCTTTATCCACCAGAATATCGCCCTACAGGAGATGGACACAGATGCAATTGTGCAACGCGCTCCCCAACTGGTTTTAGTGGATGAACTCGCTCATACTAATATTCCTGGTTCCCCACGAGAAAAACGCTATCAGGACGTAGAGGTAATTTTAGCAGCCGGAATAGATGTCTATTCCACTGTAAATATTCAACATTTAGAAAGTTTAAATGACCTAGTAGCAAGAATTACAGGTGTCGTGGTGCGAGAGCGAATTCCTGATTACTTACTAGATGAAGCTGATGCTGTTGTTGTCATTGATGTTACCCCAGAAACTCTAAAAGAGCGCTTGCAAGAAGGAAAAATATATGCACCTGATAAAATCGAACAATCTCTAAAAAACTTTTTTCAGTATCGTAATCTCGTCGCTTTAAGAGAATTAGCATTAAGAGAAGTTGCAGATACAGTTGAGGAAGCAGCAAACACTTCTAACTTAATAGGAGAAAATTGTAATATTCATGAACGAGTTTTAGTGTGTATATCTACTTATCCTGATTCAGTCCAATTATTACGTCGAGGTGCGCGTATTGCTAATTATATGAATGCGCGTTTATATGCGGTATTTGTGGCAAATCCTGAACAATTCCTCACTAAAGAAGAAAGTTTACATATTGATACTTGTGAGAGATTATGCCGAGAGTTTGGGGGTGAATTTTTATATGTTAAAAGCAAAAGTGTTGCTAAAGAAATTGCTCAAGTGGCAGCAGTTTATCACATTACACAAATTATTATTGGTGAAAGCCAGCAACCCTCATGGAAAAGATTGTTCAAAGGTTCTTTCACCCAACGATTGATGGAGCTAATCAGATATCAAAAAATAGATTTACATATTATTGCCACCGATAAATAATTTAAGAAGATTGCAAAACTATGGCAGAACATAAGTATAAAAAGATGAATGCTTTTTTTATTTATAAACACTATCTCAGAGGTCGGGAATATTCTTAGCGATCTGTCGCTACCTAAAATTATGCAGTTGTTCTTGATATAGTTCTGGTGTGTTAAAGTCTAATAGCACATTTGGAGTTTCAAATTCCACTTGATGAATTACTGGATAAAATTCTCTGATAATTTGGCGTAAACCTAAAGTTTCTTCACGGATATTTTGTAAGTGCGTAGGCATCACATTCTATTATTGAATAAAAGTAGATGCCCTATTTTACCTTGATATGTAGGCGCAGTAATCAATCCTGAATTGCTTTTATGCGCTAGCAGTAATCTCTGATAAATATCTAATTTTCTCGTTTGATCAACTGCTGAAATTGCTAAGATTTCAAAGTTATGGGGAATATGTTGTAACCCTGTAAGCAAGGGAGTAGTTTTCCCAGAATTGGCATGAGGATTAATTACAGCTAAACTGCCAAGTGGGCAATATTTTTGTTTATCGCTGTTTTGTGAACCTAGCACTACCACAGGGGTAAAACCTACACTTAACCACTGTTCTAGTTGATAAGTTAATAATGTTTGACCATCACCCCAAGGTAGCGAAGTTTTGCAAGTACCGATGCGAGTAGATGCACCTGCTGCGAGGACAATAGCAAAGTGTGACAATTTTAAAGGTATGCTATCCGTAGCGTGTGCAATTGCTATAACAAAGTCGTCACTACTAGGTAAGATTCTACAGGGTTAAATTTTCTAACTAGCATGGTACATACAGAAGTTCTCATGGAGTAGTTTAATATTCAATAAATTTATTATCTCAACTCTAAGGTATAATACCCAAGCAAAGAAAATCTATCTAAAGATATCAATTATTTATACATAAAGATAGTTGATGGCAATATACGTATTGTGAGAGAAAGCATATAATCATCTACTTTGCCTCACAAAAAGGAGACAAAATTTATCAAACAACTATTTCGATGACTGTAGACTTTCAAAGGTAAAGCAGAGAATAAATCTAATTACTGCTTAGATTAAGGAAGTGCTAATTAAGTACCATACTCTAGATGAAATCTCCAAATTGAAAGGCGAGAACAACTAAATACTGGGTAAAAATTGTTACTCAAAATATATTATAAAGCCGCAACTTGCAACTAGCCTGTTTTTTGGCTTATTCCATATAAAAGTACTGTAACGATAATGACGCACTCTCCAAATTCAGAAAATAACCAGAAACCACCTAATCATCGTTTATGGCTCCTCCTCTTAGGACGTACCAGTTTGGCTCTCGGTGTCATTTTGCTGGTTGGAATTGCAGTCGGTGCCTGGTGGGCTAGAAGCTATATATATAAAGATTTAGCTCCATTAGTGCAACAAAATCTCGAACAATTGCTTGGACGTCCAGTAAAAGTTGGGAATGTTGAACGTTTTTCGCTTTCTAGCCTAAGATTTAGCTCTCTATCAATACCAGCAACTCCCACCGATCCAGATCAGGTGGTAGCAAAAGCTTTGGAGGTGCAGTTCTCGCCCTTGCAGCTTCTCCTCAGCCGAAAACTGGCATTAAATGTCACGTTAGTTCAACCCAATGTTTACATCCAACAGGATCAGGATGGTAGCTGGGTTACAGCCCAAGTCAAGGCTGGAGAAGGAAAAGGTGCTATTCAAACTGACTTGGAGACACTTCAAATTCAAGATGGGAATGTAGAGTTATCGCCAGCCTCCGCACCAACTAGACCGAAAGGCTCAGTAATATTAAATCAAGTTGGTGGTATTGCCCGATTTTTTGATCAAAATCAACGCATTGGTTATGATCTCAATGGTCAACTCACCAGGGGAGGCACGGTTAAAATCTCTGGTGAAACACAAACAAAAGCTCAACAAACTAACCTCAAGCTGCAAGCACAAAGTTTACAAGCATCTGATATAAGTCGATTAATTGAGTTACCAATTGCTTTACAAGCAGGGCGTTTAGATGCTGATTTAGGGGTTCAAATTCCACCCAAACTGTTAGAAACAGCCGTTACGGGAACAGCCACTGCTAATCAAGTCATTGCTAAAATTCCAAATATTCCTCAGCCAGTTTCTAATTTTAATGGGAGATTTATATTTAATGGTCAGACAGTTGCTTTAGAAAATCTAAATACAAACTTTGGTAAAGTTCCTATTCTGGCTAATGGAACAATTAATACCCAAACAGGTTTTAATGTCTCTGCTCAAATAAAACCTGTTAGTGCGAAAAATATTTTAGACACGCTGAATGTAAATTCGCCAGTTCCAGCTAGTGGCGAAGTTCAAGCAAATATTAAGGTAGGCGGCGCACTACAGCAACCAGTCGTTAGCGGCACGGTAAGCAACACAAAACCTATTCAAGTTGACCGTATTCTCTTCAAAGCGGTCAATACTGACTTTCGCTTAAATGCATCTCAAACTGCATCTCAACTTACCGTCTCCAATTTGAAATTAGTCCCCGCAGCAGGTGGCCAAATCACAGGTGGCGGTCAAGCTAATATAGGAGCCAAAGACAACGTAATCTTTAATGCTCAAGTTGATGGTGTATCCGGGGATGTATTAGCACGTAACTACGGCATTAATCTACCGATCGCAGTTGGCAATGTTTCAGCAAAAGCACAAATTACTGGTTCACTTGGCAAACAGCCATTGAACCTTGATATTACTAGTGTTCAAGTAACGCCGCCAACTGGGGGGCAAATTACAGCCAATGGACAAATTCAACTGGCTCCCCAAGGTCAGGTAGGCGTAAATATTCAAGCTCAAAATTTACCAGGAAATGCGATCGCTCAAAGTTACGGCATCTCAACTCCCATTAATATTGGTGGTATATCTGCAAACGCTAAAGTTTCTGGCTCTCTGGGTAAACCCTTAAATGTCAATATTGCTAGCATTCAGGCAAGTCCAGAGGTAGGAGGGCAAGTAACAGCTAGTGGTCAACTTCAGCTTGCACCCCAAGGGAGGGTGGCGCTGAATGTGCAAGCACAAAATTTACCAGGGGATGCGATCGCAAAAGCATACGAATCCTCACCCGGTATTACCATTGGGAATGTATCAGCAAATGCCAATATTTCCGGTACTCTGAGCAACCTGCAAGCAGTAGCGCGGGTGCAAGCACCTACCGCCACCTATCCCACTACCGGACGAGTTGTTGTTGATCAACAAGGAGAGAATATCGTCTTTCCAAATGCGGTTTTTAACGTGGCAGGCGGGACAATCAGAGCTACAGGTCAACTTGCACAACAACGCTGGGAAGGGACTGTCAACACTTCTCAAATTCAACTCAACCGTTTCTCACCACAACTGCGAGGACGGCTTAATAGTAATATTCAGTTAGCAGGTACAACAGAATCTTTCCAGCTTGCAGATATTCGCGCCGCCGGACAAATCCGCCTTTCCCAAGGGGTAGCGCTACTGGCAAAACCGCTCACCGCTCAATTTCAGTGGAATGGACAGCAGATTATAGTTGAAAACGCAAGTACCGCAGGATTGAGTGCTAACGGTGCGATCGCAGTTCAAACTCCACCAACTGGCACACCCACAATTGCAGGATTTAATTTAAATGTACTAGCGCAGAATTTCAACTTAAAAAATACTGGGTTTCAAGTTCCTGGAGACGTAGCATTAGCGGGGGTACTTGATTTTAAAGGACAAGTTACAGGGACTCCAGATGTTCCGCAAGCTACTGGCAATATCCGACTGCGGAATTTCCAGGTTAGTGACTTGGCGTTTGACCCGCTTTTAACTGGAAACGTGAATTTTCAAGGAGGACAGGGAGCAAGTCTGCAATTAGCTGGTAAACAAGATAGGATTGCGCTCAACCTGGGTGCAAATTATCGTCCCACTTCATTTTTAGTCAAGCGGGATGATGCAGTTACCACAGGTAGAACTGAGGGAGATAACTTAATCATTAACGCTCAACAGTTTCCCATCGCTCTGATTGGAGGCTTTTTACCGAACAATCAATTGCAACCACTAGCGGGACAATTATCGGGAGATTTAGTTGTTAATCTGAATAATTATGCCATTGCGGGAGACGTTGCGATCGTTGGGCCTCGTGTTGCCAGAGTAGCAGCAGATGAATTTCGCGGCACTATTAATTATGCTGATGGTACTGCTAGCTTGGCTAATGGTCAATTGCGGATTGGAGATAGCAACATAGCTCTGAGTGGAAATGTAAAAGCAGGAAACGACCCGCAATTTCAATTCCAAGCTAATTTTGACCAAGCAAGAATCCAGAGACTTTTACAAGCGTTTAATATCTTTGATTTTCAAGACTTTGGTACCGGGTTGCAGCCTCCAACGTTAGCTGGAGCAGAGGTACTTGATACCAACGCTATCAGTTTGCCCAATGCAGATTTGCTAACACAGCTTGCATATTTCTCAAAAATTAGAAGATTGGTAGCACAACAACAGCAAGAAGAGAGAAATGAAACTGCATCTTTACCTATCCTTGCAGAATTAACGGGTGCTTTGAGTGGAGGAATTACAGCTAATGGCTCGTTAAAGTCTGGGTTGAATGTCGGCTTTAATTTCCAAGGTGCTAACTGGCAATGGGGTGAATACTCCATTAATCAAGTCGTTGCTCAAGGTACTTTTGCCGATGGAATCGTCACACTTTCGCCGTTGAGTGTCGGTATAAATCAAGGGCTGGTGGCTTTTTCAGGACAGTTAGGAACTGAGCAAGTGTCTGGAAATTTGAATGTAGCAAGTTTACCTTTATCACTTTTACAGCCTTTTATCGAACAATACCCCATAGATATCACTGGTAATGTAAATGCTAATGCCACATTGGGAGGTAGTTTACAAGACCCTAGTGTTAGAGGGGAAGTGACGTTAGCCAATGCGACTCTTAACCAGCAACCTGTGCAAACAGGACAAGTGAACTTTGATTACAACGATGCTCGTTTGAATTTTGACAGTAGCTTACTAGTGACAGGAACGCAGCCAGTTATCATTACAGGTAGCGTACCTGCTCCGTTACCTTTTGCCGAAGTGCAACCGGATAGCAATCAAATCAGCATCAACGCCAATGTGAACAATGAAGGATTAGCACTGTTAAACCTGTTTACTAACAATCAAGTCGCTTGGGTAGACGGTCAAGGACAAGTAGATTTAAATGTTCAAGGTACTTTAAACGAACCAATTATTAACGGCAATGTCACACTTAATGATGCGACTTTTAGCGCTGAAGCCTTATCTGAACCCCTAACGAATGTCACAGGAACAGCGCAATTTAATGGCAGTACGGTGAATGTCCAAGGTATCCAAGGCACTTACAATGAAGGGCAAGTAAGTGCATCAGGCATACTCCCGATTCTTCAGCCTCAGCAAGCCGTAGCAAATCCTCTCACAGTATCAATAGCAGACAAACTCAACTTTGAAATTGCAGGACTGTATGAAGGCGGTGTTGGCGGCGATATTGTACTTCGCGGAACAGCGCTAAAACCTGTAATTGGTGGAGAGATTGAATTGAGTGATGGTCAGGTGATTATTGGAAACTCGGCTACTGGTCAGAAAAAATCAGCAGCTACAGCAGCGACTAACGCTAACGTCATAAATAGGGAAGAGTTTAACATTAATGTCACACCTACAGCAGAGAGTAATCCTAGCCCAGTGATTAGACCAGAAAGTAACACTAGCACAGCAACTCCACCCAATTTACCTATAGAGTTTGCAGATTTAAGGTTAATTCTAGACGACGATGTTCGTGTTACCAGTCAATCCTTTCTCGACTCAATACCAGGAGCAGCCGTCTTTAATCAGCCCCTATTGAGCTTTGAAGCAAAAGGCGACTTGACCATTAATGGTACATTAGGCAAACCGCGTCCTGAAGGAGTCATTCGTTTGACAGGAGGACGAGTAAGTTTATTTTCCACTGAGTTCGCCTTGGAACGGGGCTATGAACAAACCGCGCGGTTTATTCCAAGTCAAGGACTTGACCCTACTTTGGATGTCCGACTGCTCGCAATTGTACCTGAAGCATCGGCAACGAATAGTCGAATTTTGGAATCACCATTGTCTGCTGAAATCAGCGATGTTTCTGCTAGCAACTTTGGGACTTTACGTACAGTTCGCGTTCAAGCCAGAGCCAACGGGCCAGCTAGTGAATTGGGCGAAAATCTGGAACTGACGAGTGAACCTAACCGTAGTAAAGGAGAAATAGTTGCTTTACTAGGTGGCTCAATTCTTGGTTCTTTCGGTCAAGCAGATGCAGGACAAGGACTGACTAATTTCGCTAGCTCTACCATTTTAGGTGGTTTGCAAGGAACTATTACTGCGATCGGGCAGGCTATTGGTTTCAGCGAATTTCGGATATTTCCCACCCCTACCACTAATAATGAAACAACGACAGCTTCAGTTCTGAATTTATCAGCAGAAGGTGTGTTTAATATTAATAGAAATTTCTCTGCTTCTTTATCACGCCCTCTTTCTAGCGATGAGTCTTTCCGTTATAACGTGCTTTATCGACTCAATGACGAACTTTTGATGCGAGGCTCAACTAATTTGGGGGATGAAAATCAATTCCAAGTTCAGTATGAAACCCGATTTTAGATTATAGAAATAGGTACATAACCTCCAAATTACCCATCACGGGCATATAAAAAACCCTACAATCACCTGTGACCGCGATTGTAGGGTTAGAGCTTATGAGGTGTCGCATTATGAAATCTTTTAAATTGTATGTAAAGATTTGAAACGGGTTAAACAACTGTGGGGAGATATCTAGGTATGCCATTGGTCATATGATGTCCAGTTAACTAGTTATAATTCCAACATCTGTCCAAAAACCGGAAAGTCCTTTTTCCCCCTGCTCCCTATGGTCTTCATGATAAGTCTCTAAGTGGACATGAGATCAAGTTCTGGAATTACGCTGCTAAAAGGGTTTTAAGCCTCTAAATTTCTAAATTTATTTATGGGGTCTTCTCTCCTGCCCCCTGACCCTTTTCCTCTTCAATGACTCACAAAGCAAAAATAAGCTAAAATTCAAGCAGAGTAAGCATTTCCCGCTCAAAAACTCCCTATGTTTGATAACCTGCAAACCCAAATTTACCAACTAGAACAATTTGCCAACAGCCTCGTTTCTAACCAACTGACACACCTTAGCGTGGTGAGTGTTGGTATTATCTTTGCGGCTGGCTTGCTCACCAGTCTCACACCCTGTATGCTTTCTATGCTACCAATTACCATTGGTTACATTGGTGGTTATGAAGCCAAAAGCCGCCTCCAAGCAGCTGCCCAATCAACTTGGTTCGCTTTAGGATTAGCAACTACATTAGCAGGGTTAGGAATCATAGCAGGTTTGATCGGAAAAGTCTACGGGCAGGTGGGAATTGGTTTGCCGATTATCGTCAGCATTATTGCCATTCTTATGGGGTTGAACTTACTAGAAGCACTACCTCTGCAATTTCCATCCTTGGGTGAAACGAATTGGATTTCGCCAGATTTACCAGCAGGATTGCGTTCCTATTTGCTGGGTCTGACTTTCGGCTTAGTCGCATCTCCTTGTAGCACGCCTGTTTTAGCTAGTTTGTTGGGTTGGATTGCCAATACACAAGACTTAATTTTAGGGGCTGTTTTGCTACTTTTTTACACAGTCGGTTATGTAGCTCCATTGATTTTGGCAGGTACTTTTACAGCTTCAATTAAAAAGTTACTAGAATTGCGTCGCTGGTCTGGTTGGATTAACCCAGTTAGTGGGGCGCTATTAGTAGGATTTGGTGTATTTTCCTTAATTTCTCGGATTCCTCTTGGCAGTTTTTAATTTCAATCTTTGATATTATCAATACCTTTGTTAGATTTTACACATAATGACTATAGAAGATTCAGCTTCCAAAGAATTAAAATGGTGGGCAGTACCTGGGCAGTTTTTACGCCAGGAGCTTTTGCCCGTACTGACTAACTTACGACTAGCGATCGCACTACTGCTATTGATTGCAATCTTTAGCTCTACTGGTACTGTAATTGAGCAAGGCCAGTCACCCGCATTCTACCAAGCCAACTACCCAGAACATCCAGCTTTATTTGGTTTCTTAACTTGGAAGGTAATTCAGGTAGTTGGGTTAGACCACGTATATCGTACCTGGTGGTTTCTGGCATTACTCATCTTATTTGGCACTAGCTTAACTGCTTGTTCTTTTACCCGGCAGTTACCAGCCTTAAAAGCTGCCCAGCGCTGGAAATATTACGAAGAACCACGGCAATTTCAAAAGTTAGCTTTAAGTGCAGAACTAGATACTGGTTCTCTGGATTCTCTCAGTCAAATATTACAGAAACGCCGCTATAAAATTTTTCCAGATCAAGATAAAGAAAATCTCCTTTACGCTCGTAAAGGAATAGTCGGACGCATCGGTCCAATTATCGTTCATGTTGGCATCGTAGCTATTTTGATAGGGGGAATTTGGGGGGCGATGACTGGGTTTCTTGCTCAGGAAATGGTTGCCAGTGGCGATACATTTCAAGTGACAAATATTGTAGATGCTGGCCCTTTAGCAGCACCTCAAGTTCCGAAAGATTGGTCTGTTCGCGTCAATCGTTTTTGGATTGACTACACTCCATCTGGCGGCATTGATCAATTTTATTCGGATCTGTCTGTCTTGAATAAGCAGGGGGAAGAAGTTGACCACAAGAAGATTTTTGTCAACGAGCCTCTCCGCTATCATGGTGTAACTTTCTACCAAACTGATTGGGGAATTGCAGGTATTCGCGTCCAATTTAACAACAGCCCGATTTTTCAGCTACCAATGGCGCAATTGAACACTAATGGACAAGGGCGCATTTGGGGAACGTGGGTTCCTACGAAACCGGATTTGAGTGAGGGTGTCTCCCTGTTAACCAAAGACTTGCAAGGGATGGTATTAATTTATGATCCTGCTGGTAAACTTATTGATACTGTCCGCGCCGGGATGTCTACCCAAGTCAATGGCGTGAAGCTCAAAGTTCTAGATGTAATTGGCAGCACTGGCTTACAAATTAAAGCTGATCCAGGTATACCAATTGTTTACTCAGGGTTTGGTTTATTAATGCTGGGTGTGGTGATGAGTTACTTTTCTCATTCGCAAATATGGGCATTGCAAAAAGGCGATCGCTTATATGTGGGTGGTAAAACTAATCGCGCCCAAGTTGCTTTTGAACAAGAGGTTTTGGAAATTTTAGATCGGCTGAGTTCACAACCAAAAGTTGAGGAAAAAGAGACGGCGATTGAAGTTTAAACGCAGAGGCGCTTCTCTACGAGACGCTACGCGAACGCTTTCCCGCAGGGTAGGAACACAGAGTAATCCTCCGCGTTCCTCTGCAATTTCCTTCTCTGCGTTCGCGCAGCGTGTCGCAGACAGACGCTGACGCTCCTAACGTCGCTACCGCTTCTCTACGAGACGCTGCGCGAACGCTAATGCGAATGTGTCCCTTTGCGTTTAAAACTTATGCTACTTTTGATGACGCACTTCAACCACAGTATGCACATTCCCGCGAGGCGTAAAATCTGCTTTTACAGTCACTTCCAACGGATCACAAGCAGCCACAAAATCATCCAGAATTTGATTGGCAGATTCTTCGTGGGAAATGTAGCGATCGCGGTAACTGTTAATGTAAAGCTTAAGCGCCTTCAATTCCACTACCCGTTCATCAGGCACATAGGTAACGTAAATTGTCGCAAAGTCAGGATAACCAGAAAACGGACATTTACAAGTAAATTCCGGCAAAGTAATGTTAATGTCATATCGCCTTCCCACGCGCGGATTCGGAAAGGTAATTAGTTTACCTTCGGCAATGTCGCGTTCGCCATACTTCATTTCTTGGCTTGGCTGGGTTACACTTTGAGATAATTTGTCAGTTGTCATTAGTTGTTTTACTGATTTTTACGTCCTTTATTAAATTTTGTAGCTTCTTAACTCCTAACTCTGCCAATTTTGGATTTTAAATTTTTCCTCCAATCCAAAATTCAAAATTCAAAATCTAAACTTGAATGACTCCCCACTCCCCCTCAATACTCTTTCTTCTCCCAGTCTGGACAATTTTCATCTTCACAACCGTGGGGATGCATGGCACAAACTAACAAATTACCACTATAAACTTGACCGTGGTAGTGAGTACAACCGATACAGGCAGGATTCTTCTCAGCCGTGGGTTCAACCGAATAAGGAAAACCTGCATCTACATCTGTTACAAGGTCTTCCAGTTCCCAGTAAGCTTCAAACATTGGTTCGGTCAAATCCTGTAAATACTGATCGACTTCAGTAGCAATGTTAGGGACTTGCTCGGTGATTTCTTCCGTTAGCTCAAAAAAAGCGTCTACTATTTCACTCATTCCCAGGAAGAAACGCTCTACTTCATCAGCCACTGTTTCAACAATTTCTGCTAAATCTTTTTGCCACTGTTCCATAAACTTGATGCCTTTACAGGCTATAAACAGGACGAGTTATGCTATCTGGCTTGAAGCACTATACACACTAGGCAATGTATCTTATCAACTTTCTCTCTGAAGTGCCACTTATACTGGTATTATATCAAACAATGTTTTTTATTGATCGCGTTGCAATCGTTTTAACTCGTTTTGCAGGTCTAGTACTTCTTGGCGTAATTTCTCCGTGTTCTCATCAGTTGATCCCTGTTTCACCGTTGGTTCTTCATCTTCCTCTAAAATTTCAATGCGGCGAGGTTCAGAAGGAGGTGTTTTTTCAGACGTTTCACCAGATGCTTGGGACTGTTGGGCTTGCTTCATCATATCTTCAACGAAGCGGCGGGCTTCTTCTGTGTTCATTTCGCCCTTTGCCACCATTTCATCTGCCAGTTTTTGGACTTGCGATCGCACTTCGGCTAATTTTCCCCCTGCTTTCTCACCTGCGTAAGAAGCTAATCCAACACCGAGGTAAAAAGCTTTTTGAACAATATCTCCAAAACCAGCCATTGTCTCAGACCGCTCCTACAAATAGGGCGACCCGGAGACTACGCCTATCACAAGCCTCCCGTGTTGCTGCTACCTTCCGGTTCTGACAAGATTTGGGTGTTGCGATCGCATAGATCCAGGTCTTTTAAAAGCATAACATTAAAAACCAGTAAATGTGTGTTATTCCATAACAATCCGCCATTCATAAAGTTGATAGTTGACGCAACCGTGTTTCACCAAGGGGTCATCAGCTACAATTGCTTCTGCTTCATTCCTTGAGGCAGCCTCAAACAGCAACATTCCGCCTCTTTGCTCTGCCCAATAGCCTGTTCGCGCTTTGTGTCCTTTAGCAATCAAATCCTGAATGTAGGCTTTATGGGCAGGTACATATTGGTCAAAAGTCGGTTTATCGACTTTGCCTTCTTCAATCTTTACAAACCACGGCATTAGCTTCTTAACTCCATTTACAACAGACATCCTGCCTTAGTTATGACTGTTTTTGAGTAGCATTTGAGTAGCATTTTGATCAAAAATCTGGGCACTCTGCCTCGATTGCGTTCGGGTGGCGTATGGTTTTAGGTAAGGGACTAGTACCGCAAGGCGGAAGTCAAAAATCAAAAGTCAAAAGTATTAAATAGGCTGTTTGGGGCTTTTCAATGGTCTGCCCCGATAACTATGGCAGAATTTGTCACAACAAGATTCCCGACTTTTTTAAGAAATCGAGAATCTGAGCAGGCGTGATTTTCAAACTAACTATTGATTTAGACAGCGAAAGGAAATGTCTCTGGTAGGTCAGTTGTATCTAGATGAGAAGTGCGATCTAGTGGTTGTACTCCTCTACTGTCATCAATGTGGATTACAGCGTCAAACTGATCGGGTAGTCGAGCATAGAAGTAGTGACTCTGACGTTCAGTTTCTGGCTGATAAATTACGCCGATCGCTCGCTCTAATCGCGGTTTTTCTAGTCCTGTAACTGCTTGATTTTCTTGTCGTAAATTCAGTAAAAACTGAGGTAAACCTACCTCATGAAATAAAGCTTCGTAACTGTTAGATAATGCTGGACGAACTTGTTTAAGTTCAGGTACACCACCCCAAAGAGAAGCAGGCGTAACTGTACCCGTATAAGTTGTAAAACCCACAAGTACGGTATCATCACCATATTTATCTCGTACCAATTGCCCGACGTTGAGTTCACCCGCAATTCCCATATCGGTTGCTCGCACATAGCCCAAGTGAGAATTGTGCGCCCAAACCACAATTTTTGAGCGGTTTCCTTGCTTATCTAAATGGGTGGCGAGGTGATCTAGGGTTTCTGCCATGTGGCGATCGCGTATGTTCCAAGACAACACTTGTCCCTGAAACATTGAACGGTAGTATTCCTCGGCATTCTTCACCAGTCGGGCGTTCTGTTGGGCATAGAAAAACTCGTCTTCTGCAACCTGGCCATCACGCCCTGCATATTCCGTAATCCGGCGTTGCAATTCTATCAATTGATTAATAACTTCTTTCTCACAAGACTCGCTCATACCAAAAGCAGCCGCATACCCATAAGCTTTGGTATCTTTTTCAAAGTGTTCTAAGCAAGAATATCGGCGGCGTGCTTGTTGTGCGGCTTCTGGGTCAACTTTGTCCAGGTAAGCAATAACCTCGCTTATTGAGGTATACATACTGTAAAGGTCAAGCCCGTAAAAGCCAACTTTGTTTCCATTCTGCGGTAATGCATCATTATTCTGACGTAGCCAACCGATGAAGTTCACTACATCTGTGTTGCGCCACATCCAAGCTGGAAAATCCTCGAAGCCTACAAGCGCTTCAGCAGGAGTAGGAATATCATTAATTCCCCGTACATATCGATTAACACGGTAGGCATCTGGCCAGTCTGCCTCCACTGCTATAGCCGTAAAGCCTTTTTCTTGAATCAGCCGCTTGGTAATTTCAGCCCGTTGTTCATAAAATTCATGGGTGCCGTGGGAGGCTTCGCCAATCAGCACAAAGCGGGCATTACCAATTAAATCCATGAGTGGATCGTAGTCTTGGGCAGTACCCGTCAGTGGATGAGCCGCTTCATGTAATGCATCGGTTAGCTGTGTTGCTGTTGCATCTGACATGATAATTAGTTATCAAAAGTTTGTAAACTTGACTATGATTTTAGGTATTGTCAAACGAACAGGAATTTTAGCACAATAACAGGCAATGAATCTAATACTTTCAAATTCCTGTATTATACTTTTATCTTAAAATTTACTAAGTATATTATTCTCTAACTATAGTTATGTAATTTAAACTATCAGCTTGTCAAAAGGTTTAATGAAGTTTGAATGTTCAATGTAAGTTTCACTACAATTAAGCATTAATACTCATAAAGAGAAAATCTCTTCAGCACTCGATGGATGAATACCAATATTATTATCAAAGTCAGTTTTGGTAGCGCCTAATTTTATAGCTAGAGCAATGCTTTGAATAATTTCTGATGCTGATTCACCCACCATATGAGCGCCCAAAACTCGCTCTGATTTCCCTTCTACTACTAATTTAATCAGAGTTTTTTCATCTTGCCCATTCAGGTTATAAAAAAGTGGTTGAAACTTCTCACGGTAACACTGCACCGATTCACCAAATTTTTCTCGTGCTTGAGCTTCAGTCAAACCAACTGTAGCAGCTTCAGGTATGCAAGAAACGGAGATGGGCACTAATTCATGACTCAAAATTTGAGGTTTATTACCAAATACAGTATCAACAAATGCACGAGCTTCAGCAATAGCAACAGGTGTAAGTTGTAGCCTGTCAATACAATCGCCTACAGCAAAAATATTAGCTTGTGTAGTGCAGCTATATTCATCCACCATAATTGCACCTTTTTGAGACACCTCAATACCAGCTTTATTCAAATATAGGTTATTTAAGTTTGGTGACAATAACGTTAAATATAAAACTGTATCACAGCTT
Source organism: Nostoc sp. FACHB-888 (assembly GCF_014696655.1). Classification (NCBI taxonomy): domain Bacteria; kingdom Bacillati; phylum Cyanobacteriota; class Cyanophyceae; order Nostocales; family Nostocaceae; genus Nostoc; species Nostoc sp. FACHB-888. Next base: position 100,901 of record NZ_JACJQM010000001.1, read on the forward strand.
AAAGTATTCTTATCATAATTAGAATAAAACAAATCTAATTCATTTGCTATTTTTTTAATAATTTCTACTTTAGTATTAGTCAAAATTTTAATGCCATGCTGATCCATAATATCTGTAATGCAGAGGATCACATCTTGGTCACAAGCAGGCAATATTTGAGGCAAATCAGTAATTAAAGTGACTTTAACACCTAGCTCATTCAAGCTACCAGCAGTTTTTACAGCAGTATAATCTCCTCCAATAATAGCGATGTCTTTGGGTAAGATTTTCATCTGAAAGAGTTCTTTAGGAGTAATAGTATGTTCTATCCCAGGTATATTTGGCTTGAAAGGTTGTGCGCCTACCGCGATCAAAATTTTATCTGCTGTTATTTGCCTTCCGTCAATATCCAAGGTATGAACATCTAGGAAACTAGCACGACCTCTAATAAAATCTACTCCTGATTCCTTAAGATACTTAATGTGTAATTGATGGAGTTGTTTAACTTTCTGGTCTTTAGCTGCTATAAATTTCGACCAGTCAAAGCTGCTATGAAATTCGCTCCATCCATAAGATATTGCATTAGAAAAAAGGCTGGAAAAATTAGCAGCATAAGCCATTAGCTTTTCAGGAATACAGCCGTAATTTATACAAGCGCCACCCACGTCTGCTTGTTCTGCAATTCCTACATGGGCACCATAAGAAGTAGCTCGTTTAGCAGCAGCAAGACCTGCTGAACCTGCACCAATAATTAAAAGGTCGTAATCGAAGTTCATAAATGCTGCTCTCAGTCGTTCTTCTTTGTCATCTACTTCTTTTGGCCCTGTCCAGCCCCTTGGCGATCGCAAAATGTGAAATTAAAAAGACTTATCCAAGAGGTCTAATGACTTGGATATCGCCACTCAGCTAGGTTTCACTTAAACCGTAGCTATTTCTATTTCATTCACTCTCTATCTAAAGCAACGGATTCGTATTAAGTGTGTATGTAACAAGCGCTTCCCTTTGCCTAAAAGGGGCAGCTATTTAGGAAACCTGTCACTATTTCTATTGTTGTTGTGTTTTAACTAATCCATCACATCTACAATTCAATCTGGAGGAGGATCAGCCACTCGAATAGCGCCTTCCGATAGCTAGAGGAGAAGTAATGATTACCAGCTTAGGATGTCGAATATAAGGGGAGAATTCAACACAGAAAAGATGAGCCTATTATTAGTAGACTTAGACGGCACAATTCGAGAACCACTTAGCGGTAAGCAATACTTTCAACATCCTCAAGACCAGAAAATTATTTCGGGTGCTGAAGTTGCTATTGGCGCTTACAAAGATAATTGGATTATTGTCGGCATTACCAATCAAGGTGGCGTTGCCGCGGGACACAAGTCTATTCAAGAGTGTATTACCGAACAGCAGTATACGCTTGAGCTATTTCCAGAATTAAGAGAAATCTACTTTTGCCCTGACTTTGAGGGCAAGAAATGCTTCCGCGTTACTCGCCACAATGTGCATAACCACAGTAAAACCAAATGGTCAGGGTACTATCGCAAACCCAAAGCCGGAATGTTGCAGCTGGCAATGGTTCGGCACGAGCATACTCGCGAAAATACAATCTATGTAGGCGATCGCCCCGAAGATGAAGCTGCCGCCCGTAGTGCTGGGGTACGGTTCCAATGGGGAAGAGATTGGATTGAACAACATCAGGGAGCAATCATTTCTTAGAGGATGTTTGAAAAGTATTTTTTTCTAGTATATTTTACGAGTTTTCAAACATCCTCTTAATGTCCAGATGTCCTGTTACCTAGAGTTTGACAACAAAAATACTCAGTCTCCTTCATCTAGTCGGCATAGTGATTTCCCAAATTCCTTGATTTCCACCATATTCGATAACATAAATTTTATTGCCGATAATCGCAGCGTCAATGGGATTACTAAAACCTTCAACAATGCGGGTAGCATTAAATTTATAGCTATTTCCAACTTTAGTTAAGTTTAAATGCAGTAAGTCTTGGCCGGAATCTTTAAAAGGGCCTGCTAATGTTTCGCCAGTGGGATCGCCTGTTGTAAAACTCAGCATGAATCCATCTCTGTTGAATTCTGGACTCAGTACTCCTTGTGTATCAAAAACTAAGCCCAAAGGAGAACGGTGTGATGTAAAACTGCTAAAAGGTTGCCCAAGAAGACTGGCGTCTTTAACTTTGCCATCTACAGGATCACGGAAATTGTCTGCGTCCGGCCCCAAATTAGGAATTGGTTCAATCAAGTTTCCAGTAGGCCGAGCAGGAAAGGTTGGATCGTTACGAAAGTAGCCCCTTTGGACGGCATTAAATTTGGGGCTTAACAAAAGGTCTTTGGCAGGATCATAATTGGGAAATTGTTGTGGGTTGTCTGTCCCGCCAATCCGCCAGGGAAAGCCGTAATTACCACCTCGACGGAGCCAATTTAATTCTTCTGACATGTCGCGATCGGGGCCATTTTCTGTGCCAAATAAATCCCCATTGGGTGCAAAGGCCATATCGAAAGTATTACGTATTCCTTCTGCAAAAATATAGCCAGCTGCCTTTAAAGTTGCTCGATTATTTGCAAGAAAAAGATTTTTGCCATTAGTAGGAAGACGGAGTATACAGGCGGTTAATCCTACTTCGCGAGTATTAGGATATAGCCCATTAGCAGATTGAACCTCACCGTGATCGGTACGAGAACCGCTATTCACATAGATAAAATTACCATCCGGGCTAACAACCACGCCGTTGAAGCGATGGTCATAGGCTGTTCTGCTTTTGGGATAGCCTGCACTCTTAGCTAAGACAGACCAGACGCGCTGTTCTGTACCCGACTTAATTTCACCTTTAACAATAATTCCTTTGGTCTGGTTATTCACAAGGTCTGCATTGCCAACTAAATAAATTGTGCCGTTAGGGCCAATGGCCATACCTTGAGTCTCACCGACATTATGATTATTAGAGTTGTACACAAGTGTACTATTAGACAAGCCTAAATTAACTTGATAAATATCACCATTTTGTTTGAGGTAATAAAGAGTATTATTTCGTGGATCTTTTACAATCCGAACCGAAGCAGAGACCGATATGGTATTCGTAATATTACGAATCTGAATATCAGGACGCAGGGCTTTAGGTTCAGCATTTACTCCAGTAGTGCCATAATTTAATAGAACTATTGTAAATAACAATGTTTTAGCAGCAACAAAGTAGCTTTTGAGAGCTAACTTACTGATAAATTTGCGTTGCTCTTGGTTGGGGGAGTTAATGTTATTCATTATTTTGTTCATAAAATAATCAGATGATTTTATTGCTAAATCTTCTTGAGAAAGGAAAAAGTTTTAGAGATTATGGGCTGAAATGATCAATGGGTACTAGCTTATAAATATTCTGTTGTTAGGCAAGGTGGGCATATAATTGTGTTCCTTTAACTAGCACTAAAAGTATACTTAAAGTCAGCTTTTTAATGCAATACTATCTTAAGTCGTCAAACTGATTTTCAGCGTGTAAGGAGCAGGGTTGCTATCACTAGAGCCAGAGAAAGTTCCGCCATTTTGAGGGAAGAAAGCATATTTACTCACTGATATTGAGTAAGTTCCAGCACCCAGTGAAGCGGTGATTAATGACCCAAAGTCGGGGCCACTATCGTCGTCACTTTGCAGTAAAATCCCAGTATTGTTAAACAGTCCAATAACTGTATCATCGGTTGTAGCCGCACTAATAGTGACAGTTTTTTGATTTGCTAAAGAGAATGTAAAAAAGTCGAAATCGGGATTGTCTCCCGGTTGAACTGTGACTAACTCACCTGAAATATTAACGTCTGAACCTGATGATAAAGAACCCAATTCTTGAGCGCTGGCTAGTGTATTGTTTGTAGCTTGTCTAGCGTTTTCCTGCTCATAGAAAAGGAAATCGTCACTATCAAGTCTGAGATTTACTACCCTCTGCACAATACCTATGATCTCGTCTGGCTCTGCTCCAGGTTTGTCTAAAAATATTTGTGTAGTGGTTCCAGCAGATTGCAAGCGGTAGTTTCTTGTGGAGCCTTTGAGTTCTATTCGATCTTCACTAGTGTTGAAGTCAGTAATAGTAGCCAAGTCCCCAAAACCAGCATTAGTAGTGTTTTTATCGTCGTAGTAGACATTTACAGCGTCCCCAAGGATAAATCTATCTAGCCCAACACCGCCAGTTAAGGTATCAGTCTCTCCTAATCCAGGTGAGAGTGGACTACCGGGCCAAACACCGATGAGAATATCGTTTCCAGACCCCCCATTGAGTCTGTCATTGCCGGGTCCGCCTTGTAAACTATCATTACCGTCATCACCATTGAGGGTATCATTGCCCAAATTACCATCTAGCGTGTCATTGCCTGCTCTGCCATTCAAAGTGTTGTTAACAGTATTACCAAAGACTATGTTATTAAAACTGTTACCTGTCCCGTTGATGGCGCTCGTTCCGGTCAGTATCAGGTTCTCCAGATTGGCACCTAGTGTGTAGGCGACAGAAGACCGGACGGTATCTGTGCCTGAATTGGTAGCCTCTGTAATGGTGTCGGTAGCACTGTCAATGGTGTAAGTGTCGTCGCCTACTCCCCCATTTAAGCTATCGATACCCAAGCCGCCATTAAGTGTGTCATTGCCAAGACCACCAATTAAACTGTCGTTTGCCGTCCCGCCAAACAAATTATCATTACCATCTGCACCATTGAGGGTATCGTTACCAGACAAACTATTGGCATTACCACCATTAGCCCAACCATATATTGTGTCATCTCCCGAAGTCCCATTTCTTGTGTCAGGAGATGTAGTGCCGTAAATAACTGCCATATTATTTTTCTTGAATTTCTAATTAATGCCTAACTTCGGCCTCAGTCAAAGAACTTTTTATAAGTTTAATGCAGATTATTTAAAACTCTGAGTTTAAATACAGGTGCCTTTGTTAACCTAATTAACACTAATACTACTTAGGAAATATTAATTATTGATTTGGTTAATTGATTATGCAAATGCTAAGTAGGTATGTAAAAAATCATTTAGTTTAATTATTTTTCTACTTACTTGTAACTACTTAATTATCATTAACGCTTACGGTTACGTCAACTTCTTTAGCAAATCTTAAAAATGTAAAATTTTTAATTTCTAATTTTATATGCTTTTTTTAAGTACTAAAGCTTATTTTGGCAAAAATGCCCCAAAATGCATAGTGCTAAATTTAAGCTTAATTAACCTAATTAAATCAGCAGTGCCGAGTGATTTTACACTGCTAACTAGTTTAAACTTCAGCAAATGAATCTAAATGTTAATTAATTAGAAAAATTAATTAATCGTGCCTTGAAGCGTCAGGCATAATTGCCTCCTGAAGATTTACGCCGCTGAGGTTAGCTCCCCTAATGTCGGCTCCTCTAAGATTAGCTCCTCTAAGATTCGCCCCTGCCAAATTCGCGCCTCTAAGGTTAGTCCAACTCAAATCAGCTTGACTCAAATCAGCTTCACTTAGGTTAGCCCGGAACAGGTAAGCACCACTAAGGTGAGCCTTGTTCAGATTAGCTTTGTACAGCTCAGTTTTATAAAGATAAGCCCCCAACACTTCCGCTTCGTACAAACTAGCTTCGCTGAGGTCAGCCGCAATCAAGTTAGCTTCAATCAGGTTGGCAAAAGAAAGATTAGTCCGAATTAGTTTTGCTGCACCTAAATCGGCATATCTTAGGTTAGCGCCTCTTAAGTCAGTTCCAATTAGATTAGCATGAGCGATCGCAGCGCCTCTAAGATTTGCCTCACTCAAGTCAGCACCAATCAAATTGGCATGACTCAAATCTGCTTGCGTAAGTATAGCACCACTCAAGTTAGCCACACTGAAGTTAGCATCACTCAAGTTAGCTTCAACGAGCAAGGCTTTGTAGAGGTTGGCACTACTGAGGTCAGCGCCACTGAGGTTTGCTCGCACGAGTAAAGCATTACCTAAATCCACCTTTCTCAAATTTACCCCCTGGAGGTTTGCGCCTCTGAGGTTATCTCCTTGCAGATTTGCGGTGCTGAGGTCTGGTTCAATCTGAGGATTTTTCTTTCTCCACTCAATCCATGTAACTGCACCTGCTTTGAGTAAAGTTAGATGCTCTCGATTTGCCATTTTCTCTCCTTTACTCCTTACGCATACCTAGAGGATTTGCCCGACCAGCTACACTTTCAATTGCCGTTAATGCTCCCGCCGCACCTGCTAGAATATCTCGTTCATGTCCACCTAAGTAAAGCCTTCCAAAGCTACCTACAGCTTGAACCTCAAGGATATTAATCGATGCTGCTTTTTCAGCTTCATTTGCAGCCAGTGCGGCGTAAGCAGCAGGCTCTACTTCTAATACATACAGCGTTTGCCCTGCTAGTAGTAGCTGTCCCCGTCGCGTTCGATTAATAAGTTGTGTTTGGTAAGCATCAATGTTGCGAATAATTTGGCTAGAAACAACACGTGGTTTGAGACATTCCTCTTTTCGGACTCCCAATGAAGCCAAAATGGCTTGCCCAGCAGCTCGCGTTTCCCCTTGGGAGCTAGAATGAACTTCCAATAGTCCGTACAGTCGTTCAACTACCTGTACTCCCGGACGGACAGAAGCAGCTTTGAGGGCTACATCCGTAATTTTATTAATTTCGATACCAGGAGAGATTTCAATCCACAGTGATGTATCCCCTGGTAATGGTAAGAAGCCTTGGGCTACTGTTCCCATATATGCTGCATGTTGAGGTTGCAGGCTGTCGAGAAATACGAAACTACGTAGTTCTATTCCCAAGATTTTGCTCTCCAGTCATAAGGGTAAAAGTTATCTATTGCAAGATATGAGCTACTAACTTGGGGCATTTTTGCCACAAGTGAAGGATGGAAAAACACAAAGTATAAAAATTTTGCTGTCGATAAATCTTACACCTAAGAAGTATTCTGGCAGGAAAAACCGCCTTGACAATTGTACAAGCTTTATTACACACAAATTGCTGCCTGCAATGCCCAACTGGTCTTGATTTATTGATAAAGTCGATGTTACAAAAAAGTCCAATAGCTAAACTGAAGCAGGAAAAGTCCACTGGATTCGTAAAATAAGATTGTTTTTTCTCAGCGCTCTCTCTGCTTGGAACGTTAAAAAAGTAATTTATTTAACCACATAGACGCAGAGGACACAGAGAGAAGAGAGACAGAAGAGCTTTTTGGAGTCATCTTGAAAGGGCTGGGTAATCACAAACTCAGTGTCTTAACCTGAGATTGAGTTAATTGCGTAGCTTGCCGCCGTAGGCATCGCTCCTCATGCTTTTTTACCACAATTTGACGAGCGATGTCTGATGATATTTAGCTTGTTTACAACAGGAGTAAGCTAAATGTTAACAGTAACAGTGCTTTAATCTTTCAAAGTACAGTGTCTTTAAAAAAATGATGGATACATTCAAATATTCACATATCTTTAAAAATTCCTATTGCAAAAAAATCTTTTAAAGAATCCGAAAAGCAGCAACTTTGGTTTGGAGATTAATTATACACCTACCAAAATGAGACGCACTCATTGCTAAGTCATGGGAAATACAAATTTAAAACTGAGATTTAAACCCGTTTCTCATAGCTGGGTTGCTCTGCATCCACAGCCTAAAGGAGTAATTCAATTTATTGCAGGGGCTTTCTTTGGTACATTTGGCCCCATGCTTTTTTATCGCTATCTGCTTCAATGCTTATATGAGCAGGGATATACGATTATTCTTCTGCCTTTCAATTTTAGTTTTAACCATTATGTAGAAGCTGGTTACCTAATGAGAGAGCAGTATGAAATTCTGCCAGAGCTTGTAAGGATGGCAAGTGTTGCAGGATATGATTATGAAGCTTATCTAGATGATAAAAACTTTTCTTGGATTGGACATAGCCTCGGCTGTAAATATATCTCTATGTTAGAAGGATTTACTGCTTTGCCTCCTGAGGCTCAAGATAGAGAAAAGTTTATTCGGAATTTGCTATTTTATACTTCGGATGAGTCACAGATAGAAAGGGTAATTGCAGACGTTAACATTCTCTTTGAGGAGCTTAGACGGAAAATTTTAGAAGATCGCAAACTAATTTACACTTATGTAAAGCGAGAAATCAAAATTAACAGTGTCTTCATTAAAGGGCAAGTTTCTATCCTATTAGCACCTGCTATTGCTGATACAGGGAGCGCAATCCGTCCTCAGTTTTTAGCAGATATCATCGATAATCTTGGTTGGGGTGTGAAACCAACTGTTGAAGAAACTCAGAACTTAATCAAGGATAGTGGGCTATTTAATATTATGGGTTTAGTTTGTTTTAAATCCGATAATATTGCTAAACTAACCTGTGAATGGTTTACTAATATTCTAAAAAAACCACCCCAACAATTTCTGGAAAATCTAAAGGGTGGACATTTAAAACCTTTAGGTATTCAACTAGGCAAGTATGTCATTAATCTTTTTGATAAACCTTTGATTGAATCAGTTCAAGAGCGAAATAGAGGTTTTGAACATCATGTAATTCAATTGCTTGAGGAACTGAAAAAAAAATAAGCAAAAACAAGTACTAAAAGTTTTAAAATTATTAAGTCAATAATATCAGGTTAGTATATAGCGGTTCTCGTTTACATGAGATACACCCGTGGAAGCAAGGGTTTGAGTCCCCCACTGAAATTTCTGATTCAGTGGCACTTATTTGGTGGGGATCTGAATCCCCCACCAAATTCTTCCCTTCTGCCTCCTGCCTTCTGCCTTCGTTTCAAGTCTATTTCAATAAGCATTCAAGCAAATTGCTTTCTCAAAATGCTTGATTGCTTTCTCATTTCAGTAGATTTAGCAAGTAAAAAGGCAAATTGCTTTCTCAAAATGCTTGATTGCTTTCTCATTTCAGTAGATTCAGCAAGCAATAAGGCAGATTGCTTTCTCATTTCAGTATATCGCGCATTCATTTCGGTAGATTCAGCAAGCAAAAAGGCAAATTGAGAAAGCAATTTGCCTTTTTACTTTTTCAAATAAGCAATTTACGTACTCATAATAGTTATTACTGTCTAGCACAAGCCATTAGTTATTGAGCATCGAGTAAAAGTTCTACTCCCTTTTCCGCTATTGCTTAACGCTCTTTCATAACAATCCCAACTCTTCTGGAAAGCCTAGCATGATGTTTAAGTTTTGGATTGCAGCTCCTGATGCGCCTTTGCCTAAGTTGTCGAGACGAGCAACTAGCAACGCTTCTTTAGTAGTGTCATTGGCGAATACAAAAACCTGAACAATATTGGTGCCGTTCATTGCGATCGCATCCAAAAATATTCCGTCTCGCAGCAGAGTAGAATCTTGGTATGGAGCAACCTGGACAAATTTTTCACTTTGGTAGTAGTTAACAATTGTTTGATGAATAACCTCGCCTGATGGTGGATTATCCAAACTCCCCAGAGGCAAAGGCACCTGAACTAGCATTCCTTGCTCAAAATCCCCTACAGCCGGTACGAATAACGGCGGCGATGCTAACTCTGAGTAATAATGCATTTCCTTGACGTGCTTATGTCCAAACTGCAAACCGTAGATGCCATATGGATATAGCGACTCTGTTCCAGCTTCCTGTTCGTGGAAGGTGTGGTATTGTTTGATGAGATTCTTTCCGCCACCAGAGTAACCTGATACTGCGTTAACGGTGATCGGAAGATTACTCTTTAAAAGTCCCTTGGCAATCAATGGACGGATACAAGCCAAGAATCCTGTAGGATAACAGCCTGGATTGCTGACAAACTGCGCGCTGGCAATTTTCTTTCGCTGTTCTGGATTTAGTTCAGGAAAACCATATACCCAGTTATTAGCTGTGCGATGGGCACTACTAGCATCAAGGATCTTAACCGTAGTACTACTTACTAAGCTCACAGCTTCGCGGGCTGCATCATCAGGTAGACAGAGAATAACAACATCGACGGCATTGATTAGTTTAGCTCGCTCACTTGCATCCCTACGTTTAGATGCCTCAATGCTAACTAACTCGATATCATCCCGTTGATTGAGACGTGAGTAAATTTGTAAGCCTGTGGTTCCTGATTCGCCATCAATGAAAATCTTAGGTTTAGTAATCATGCGTTCAGCATCCTTAGATGTCAGTGGTATTTTAAAACAGCTATCAGTTATCAAACTTTAAGATGAGAGTTTACACCCCAAATCAAACTTACCACGCAATAGTTGTAGGTAACTCTGACTCGCAACTTTTTACACCTTCTGAAGGATTTTCAAAAAGGCTTGAAATGGCTCTTGCCCTATGCATAAAACAGATGGCTTCAATGCCTTGATTTCTAGGGCGAGAAAAAATTAGATAATTACCTATTAAAAAACTCCGCAGATTTGACACTTAGGAGTCACACTTTCTTACCATACTTAAGTTTATACACCAGTATCTTATCGCTTTCTATCTTTTGCGATCGCTTGCATAAGTGCTGCGTCAACATTAAATCTCTCCTCTCCCACTCCTGAGAAGCTTTGCTTCTTGCTACCCTTCCGTTGGCACAGCCTGTTGTAGAAAAGGTAGGGAAGGGGGAGGGGTTGAGGTTGGGTTTGAGGGAAAGTTACACACGGCATAGAATTTGTTCCAAGTTGTTGGAGCGTAAATTACCAAAAATATTGCAAACGCATAGTCTAGGCTTTTTTTATAAAAATATTCTCTAATGATAATTTAAGTGTGACATCTGGGAACTATCTATGGAAGCAACTCAGGTTTTTGTTCGGTACTTACCACTTAACTAAGCACCTAAAAAAGAATATAAATCGGTTTAAAATGCTGCCCAAACTTTCCCAAATCACCAGTGAGTAAAAAAATAGAAAATTTAAAAGTATAAATCCAATTCGCAATTCGCTTTTTCGCCATGACGCTCCTACGTCGCTAACGCAATTAAACTCAGCCCGACACTAGGGGTGAGGTTTTTACCTACCTTGAGATACAAGGATTTTTTCTCTACGAGACGCTACCGCGAACGCGCCACTTGCGGGCGAGGTTTTGAACATGAAGCTTTTTTGATAAATAACAGAAGCATTTATCGCTCGTCAGACTGAGGTATTGATTCCTCACAGCGTTATTTTTCAAATTTTGAATTATCTAAATGTGGCTTGAACAAAGCCAGACTTTGACGTGCAAAAAATTACTTATTTACATTTGCGATATCTATAAAAATGCTTAATTCTGAAACTCAAAAAGACCTTCGCCATAACTTGACTGTCAATGTTACTGAAAGTGCATTTTTTGGTTTGGCAACTGGTTTTGCCTCCTACATCACGATTATTCCTCTATTTGTTAGCGGTTTTACCCATTCTGCATTGCTCATCGGTTTGATTCCAGCTATTCCGCGTTTAGGCTGGCAACTACCTCAGCTATTAACAGCTGAAAGAATAGCTCGACTACAGTATTACAAACCAACTGTAATGTGGTTGACAATTCACCAGAAATTTCCTTTTTTCGGTTTAGCACTGGTTGCTTTGTTACAGCTACAACTCAATAGCCAAATTATTTTATATCTAACATTTGCCATACTAATTTGGCAGGGAATAGGTGGCGGATTAAGTGCTACTGCTTGGCAAAGCATGGTTGGTAAAATTATTCCCCCCGGAAGGCTTGGTATTTTTTACGGTGCTTTATCGGCGGCGGCTAATCTGATGAGCATTTTTGGTGCTTTAATAGCAGGTTTACTGCTTAAGCAAATTGCCCAACCATTTAACTTTGCTCTCTGTTTTTTGTGTGCTAGCGTTGCGATGGCTCTATCTTGGTTTTTTATGTCTAAGACGCGAGAGCCAGTAAGCAACTCATTATCTACCATTGGAACTAGAAGTGAATTTTGGGCCAGTCTTAGTGTGATTCTCCGGTGCGATAAGAACTTCCGTTGTTTTGTGATCACACGTATGCTTTCACAATTAGCATTAATGCCACTTCCGTTTTATACACTCTATGCCGTACACAAACATGGCATGGGAGAAGAATCTATTGGGTTAATTACTGGTCTGCTGATGTTAACGCAAACTATTGCTGGATTGGTTTTGGGTTGGGTGGGCGATCGCTGGGGTAATAAGTTGGTTTTGGAGGCTGGTTCTATTATTTGTGCGTTCAGTTCGGTTTTAGCTGGGCTAGCACCCAATGTAAACTCTTTTTACTTGGTGTTTATAGGAGCGGGTATAGGTATGAGCGCTCTGCAAAATATTGCTGCGGTAATGACCTTAGAGTTTGGTAACCAGCGCCAACGACCAGCCTATATTGGTCTTGGCAATACTCTTGTTGCCCCTGCTACGATCCTGGCTCCCCTTTTAGGTGGATGGATAGTGGACAATGTTGACTATAAAACTGCTTTCTTAGTAGCAGCTATAGGTGGATTAATTACAGCACTTGTTTTGCACTTAGGAGTAACCGATCCACGCTATCTCGAACAAAATTTTACTAACCATTCAGTTAAAGCCTTGCCTGAGCAGTAAGCATTTAGGGAACTCCGAAAAATAAATTATCTAATTTCTGAACTTCACTACGACTTTCCCTCCCCTTGCCCCCTGCTCTTAAAGCAATAGGATATTTTTTATTTAGAATTCCCTTACTCGCCCCAAGCGAGAGTGCGTTTCACTGCCTTTTGCCAAATAGCAAAGTTGGACAATGGGCGATCGCTCCTCGGCTCAAACACACGTTCAATTTGCCGTTGTTGCACGAGTGCTTCATAGTTCTCCCAAAATCCTATAGCTAAACCTGCCGCAAATGCTGCCCCCTGAACGGTCGTATCGCGCATTATCGGCCGTTCAACTGGGATACCTAATACATCAGCTTGGAACTGCATCAGAAAATTATTCTCGCAAGCACCACCATCTACGGTTAACCGACCAACTGGAGTACTGCTAGATGCATTAATTGCTTGCACCACTTCCACAACTTGATAAGCGATCGCTTCCAATACGGCGCGTACTAGATGCTCTGGTTGTACACTGGCGGTAATGCCGAAAAAGGCTCCCCTAGCACTCATATCCCAATAGGGTGCGCCTAGCCCACTAAATGCAGGCACAAAGTAGACTCCGCCATTATCTGTTACTTGATTTGCCATCGCTTCACTTTCAGCAGCAGTTTTAATCAGCTTCAGGCGATCGCGTAACCATTGAATACAAGCTCCACTCGTAAACATACTCCCTTCTAAGGCATAGCCTACATCTAAAGTTCCCCTGGAATTTGCTTGTGTCCATGCCACCGTGGATATAAGTTGATGGTGCGATCGCACAATTTGCTCGCCTGTGTGAGCTACTAAAAAGCTACCAGTTCCGTAAGTACATTTCACCAAGCCAAGGCGATGTCTACGACGGGCTACGCCTACGCAGCCATGACCAAATAGAGCAGCTTGCTGATCTCCCAAGATGGCAGTAATAGGAATTTCAGCGCCCAACAAAGTAGCATCAGTAACTCCAAATACTCCTAAACTAGGCTGAATCTGGGGCAAAATATGCGCCGGAATCTGAAATAGTTCTAGTAATTTCTCATCCCACTCACAGGTTTTGAGATTCATCAACATTGTCCGGCTGGCGTTGGTGTGGTCAGTAGCATGGACTTTCCCACCTGTGAGGTTCCACAGCACCCAGGTATCAATAGTACCTACTAAAATATTGTTCAGGTCAACATTTGTAAACTTGTCTAATAGCCACCTGAGCTTGGTAGCAGAAAAGTAGGCATCGATAATTAATCCGGTGCGATCATAAATTTCATTAGCATAACCTTGCTCTTGTAATTGGTGGCAAAGGGGAGCAGTGCGGCGATCTTGCCAGACAATCGCTCTATGGAGTGGTTTACCAGTGGTTTTGTCCCAAATCAAACAGGTTTCACGCTGTACAGTTAGCCCCAAGGCTGCGATCGCTGATTGAGCAATCTGGGCATTATTAATGGCGGTTTGCATCACCAAACACGTATCTTCCCAGATTTGTTGAGGGTCATGTTCTAACCATCCGGGTTGAGGATAATACTGAGTTAGTTCTTTGTATGCCTGCCCAACAATCTTGCCGTGTGCGTTAAACACAAAAGCGCGGTTGCCTGTGGTACCTAAGTCCAGTGCTAAAATGTAGCCTGATGATGGAGTTGTGTTGCCAAGTGTGTGCATAGCTGGTTTGACATGCTGCGATCGCGATTTTAGCAATACACGTCAAATTAGATATACATTATTTTGGGTACATTTTAAATTCTGCGATACCTACGGCGGGTTACACCTACGCGTCGCCTCTTTGCGAGATCAGAAGATAAGAATGAGGTGACATTTTCTCATGGGATACCCATAAGTAATTAATCAAAATCTTTTAATATCATGTGTTTATTTAAGTCAAAACTGATTTTACCTTCCTCTTGTAATTTACCAAGCAATCGTGTAATTGTTACCCTGGTAGTGCAGCAAGCGCTAGCAATATCTTCGTGAGTAAAGCGAACATTTAGGCGAGTTCCCGCCGCCACAGTTTCACCAACTTCCTGTTTCAAAAGTTGTAATAGATGATGTAAACGCTCTTGTACTCGTCGTCTTCCACAAATGGCTAAAAAAGATTCTGTTTGCCGTAAGCGTTGATTAATTTTTGGTAAAAGGATATGGCTTAGGTTGGGGGAAGCAGCTATCTCTGCTGCGTAAATTGACACTAAATCAACATCAGAGAGGGCTGTGGCTTGGTAAATGTTTAGAGATGTCAAACTAGAGCCAAAAACCATTCCTGCTGTTGCCAATCCTATTAAAACTTCTTCACCCGTTTCACAATAGGTGCTAAGTTTGACCAAACCCTGACAAACATACAAAATTACTAATGGGTTAAGGGGGATAGTTTCTCCTTTAGAATATTTATGTACGGGACGATCATAGGAGAGGTCGCTATCATTTTTGACTACTGCTGATTCTACTCGCTTCCGTTCAGCAATATTGCGTAATACCCAGCGTAGAGAAGTTACCTTACCCTGTGGATTGCGGGCAACTGCCACTGTCAAAGCTGCATCAAAGAACTCACCATGATGCTGTTGCAAACGTATCAATAGCTCTTTAACTCTGTCTGATTGAGATAGTTGGATGAGTTCGCTACGAAGGTGCTGACGTTCTTCTATAGGGACGAAGTTAATCATGGGTTTGCCCACCAGAAATTGCTTTGAAACATTCAGCAATTTAGCTGCGGTGAAGTTAGCTTCTTGAATGATTCCTTCTCTATTAGTCACTAAATAGGCGTCAGGCGCAAACTCGAATAATTCTTTATAATATTGGCGTTCTGTTTCTAAGCAATTCCGTGTTTGTATTAGTTCCTCATTTTGCTGATGGAGTTCTTCTGCTGCTAACTGCACTACTTTTGAGGTGTTATAAATTTCCTTAAAAGCTTGCGGCAGCAGATCCGGTGAAATCCAAGGTAATACGCTAGCAGTTTGGTATAAATCTGCTAAACGATTGTGCAATGTTTCTGAGCGTTGGATAAAATTTTCTATGTTCACCTTAAATTCCTGCTACTTAATTGCAGAGTTTAAGCAAAAAATCTACTAGGTAAATTATTGAATAACAATTACAGCATTTCTTGCATTGCTGAGTTCTAATTTTAACTAATCATATACTATAATTATTCAATAAAACCTATAAGAGCACGTTTATTCTAGGTTTTAGACAATTTATTATGTCTTATAGCGCCATACTTAGTCTAGTTTTGTAATTGACACGTATTGCATTTAACCTAGATGCTCAAAGCAGATTGAATCTAGGGAATTAGAGAGTGTTTATTACACTCAGATGCTTTTGTAGAAAACCTTACGGCATTTTACTAAAAATTACTTCTACCTTTAGTCAGAAGGTTCAGTAAACTCAGATAAATACGAATGTAAAATCCGCTAACCTCAGATTATGCTGATTTGTAACTCAACTTATAAGTCAGTTACAATTATGCCTAACAGAGAAATTAGATAAAACACCACAGCCAGAAAACCCCGGATTTAAAGCTTAAACCCCTATTTTTGTTTAACTTACTTTGTCATTATCCCAATGAATCATTTAGTGTTAATAATTATTGTTTCCATAATTACTTAGAATAACTGATAATCTTTTCCCTAACTTCCATCACAGGCATCAAGCTACTACTACCAAAGATATATAATACCAGTTAAGTTATTTTGTGCTTATAAATACATTTTTCTGTTAACAGAAATATCCCAATTTATTGGAAAAGTCGGGAATCTGAGCTTTTCGATTTCCACAACAAATCCATTAAGTAACTATCTGGCATAAACAAGAGTAAGACTAATGGATATTATAAGTTAAAAGCATTTGTATAGAAAATCACATAATAAGTTAATAATTATTCGCCTCTTTAGTTAGAGGATAAATTATGTAGTAAGCTGTTGTAATTTAAAAATGCGTAACAGCTTATCAACGCGCAAACTATAAGGAGTGATCGGTGAGATGTAAATACTATAGAATCTCATCTCGTCACTTCTTTTTACTTACTTCAGTTTACAGCGCTTTTAAGTAATTGAACTATACAACTCTCTACTCTCCGTTTCAATTGTGGTTTAAATACCTGAAAACTGCTGTATTAACTTAACGGATGCCATTATACTTGCTCATTGAGTGCGTTTATACTGTTTGTTTGCTTACCCTGCGTGAACCATTGATGAATTTGGCTAGCCTGACTCCTTCAAAAAAGCCACTGCATAAAAATCACCTTTCATTAAAACTTTATATAGTGTTGGTTGTAGTTCATTAAATATGCGATTTAGCAGATGATTTACTGAAAATTAGTTTTTTCACAAAGTTCAGTGTAATTCCTCATTTAAGAATAAGACAAATACAACTAAATTATTAATAGTTGTGCTGGCTTAATTGATAAATAAACGTCAATTATTCCAAGTGTATCTATTTGCAGACTCTCTATAATATTGATTCCGTAATTATACAATAACCCTTTTCTTAAAAGAAGAGTAGAGCTTAGCTTCTCCTTACCTTCTAGAAAAGGTAGCTGAAGGAGTTAGCTTTAATAACTGAATCAATCTACTAAGCTGCATTCAAATCCGAAGTATGCGTTACTAGTCTATTCATCTGCAAATCGCTGTAATCAGGTTTTCTTTAACAGCGAGGTGATTTATCTTGGAAAATCAAGATTTTATTTCCAACTGAGAACAAATACAACTTCTTGAAGCTTTAAACATTTATTAATCAATTTGAAAAATTCCCATGCGACAATATATTTTTAATCTGCTCATACTGGCATTAGGAACAAGCTCGGCTTTCATTATTACTCCATCCCAAGCTGAAACTCCGGTAAAATCTAACAGCCAAAATCTTGATAATATTACTTCCATATCTTTAAGTTCACCTACGGCTATCCAATTGAGCGATTTTGCCAATTCTACTAATAGCAAACCACCTATCCTCTCTGAGGCAGCCAATAATTCTTCTGGTGCTAATGCCAATTTAGCTGATAATGCCAATATAACTGCAACTAAGCCGCAGCCACGGGTTCCTATATTCAGCAGAATTTTTCCCACACCTTCGATGCAGCAATAATCACGGGCTAAATATTTAGTTTATTTATTTGCGCTAATTAAAGATGTATATTGACATATAAAATACATCAGTACTTAGTAAAAATACTACCACAGGGAGAGAGAACAATTAGAATCTCTCTCACTGGTGTGGGTTGTTCTTGTTAAGTCTATATTGAACTCAACTGAGAACCTCTATATATATGAAGCATACTTTGATTTGCTTTATGCTTGCAGCTGACAGAGCAATAAACCAAACCATTGATTTGGATCTGTCCATACATGAAGAGGTGATAAACCCTGTGCAGCGAGTTGCTGCTTGAGAATATTGAGGTCAAATTTGCGGGAAATTTCGGTGAGGATAGTCTCACCTAGTGCAAAATTAACCTTGAGATTAAGAGCGCCTAATTCTACAATTTGCGATCGCAGGCTGCGTAAATGCATTTCTATTTGATGCTCACTTTCATTGTAAAACGCCCAGTGTTCAAACTGGGTGGTGTCAAAATTCCCCTCAAATCGTTGATTTAAATGCTCTAGCATATTGAGGTTAAAGGCTGCCGTCACTCCCTGACTGTCGCTATAAGCTGGTTCTAAAATCTGTTTTGGCTTTCGTAAATCTACCCCCAGCAAGAAATACTCACCTACTTGTAGGGCTTCTGTAATTTGAGAGAAGAAAACATCACACTCACTAGGTGTAAGATTACCTAAACTGCTACCAATAAAACAAACCATTCGGCTGGGTAGTTGCGTCGGTAAGAGTTTTGCAAGGGCTAATTCATAGGTTCCCGCTAAAGCATAAACTTGCAGTGAGGGATAATCTCTTAATAACTGCTTGGCGCTACTTTCTAACATACCTGCACATACATCAATTGGTAGGTAGTGCAGGGGATAGCCTAGCTGCTGGTAGGCATCTAGTAAGATGCGGGTTTTGGTAGAACTGCCACTGCCAAGTTCTACTAATTCACAAGCGCCAGTTATCTCGGCAATTTCGCCAGCATACTGCTGTAAAATCGTTGTTTCTGTGCGTGTGAGATAATATTCTGGTAAATCACAGATTTGCTCAAATAGCTCAGAACCACGGTCATCATAAAAGTAACAGGGTGGTAGAGATTTAGATGTTTGAGTTAATCCCTTCACTACATCACTCCCAGTACTAGGTGCAATTATGTGAGTTGCAGCTAGCAAACGCTGTATCTGCAAGCGTTTTTCAACGCTGTTTTGAGAAGTAACGTTCCTATTGGCAGCTTTAGATATCGACATTAAACCTCCGTATGCTTGGCGTAATAGATTACCTGTGATGGGAACCTTTACCCTAATTAGTGAAACATATAGCCATAGCTAATAAAATCATGCTTGAGCCATATTGCTCAAGCTTTAAAGGTATTTTTAGGGATTTCCAGATTCAAATGTCAATATGCCCGAACTGCCAGCCAACAGTGCTAAGTCAGGATAAGGCTAACTATAGAATATGGCTTCGTCCATATCTTAGAATAGTGCAAAACTTTTCGGGCAACATTCATAGAAGATTTGAAAAATAGACTTTTTCATACTAAACTTGCTCAATTTGCATCTCACTGTCCGCTCCCACAGTAATGATGCTATTTTCTGGAAAAGCAATCCAATTACCTATAAATAGTGGTTCGGATGCGATAATTACAGATTTTGAAAAAGCCGGAGCATCTCGTATCCAATAAAGAGATGGAGCTGGAGAGGTAGTAGCAAACCGAGAAGCTATCAGGCGATGTCCGTCACTAAAGATTACATTGATTGAGGCTTCTACTTGATAGCGCTTTGCCATCTCTAAGAGTGTTAATAATGTAGTACGTAAAGCATACTCTAGAGGTCGATGTTTGTTAATTTTACTTTGTGAAAGTAACAATGCAAAAATGTGTTCTGAGTCAGTACTGCCATTAATTTTTTCATAAAAATCTTGAGTTAAAGTGCTGCGGATTTTTCGATGTAATGTTTTGCGGAAATTTTGGATTTTTCCATCATGAATAAATAGCTGTTGTTGATGCTTAAAGGGCTGACAATTAGCAAAATCTACGGCTTGTTCGGATGTAGCACTGCGGACATAAGCAAGTACACACTTTGATTCAATGTAACGGCTGAGACTGGGTAAGTTTATGTCATTCCAAATAGGTAGGGTATTTTTGTAGGTAAAGGGTTCGATATCTTTTTGGTTATGATACCAACCCACGCCAAAACCATCTGCATTTACTACCCCAGAGCGCATTTCACGGGGTTGATAACTCTGAACTATCAATGAGTGCTCTGGTTTATATAGAAGATGCTCTAAAGAAATAGGCAAACCGAGGTAAGCAAGTAAACGGCACATGATGAATATTCCACCTTCAATTAACACAATTATTGGGCAACAGCCTTACCCGCTTTTATTCGCCATCATTAGTGGTTCCCACTTATATGGTTTTCCGTCACCTGATTCTGATTATGACTTGCGTGGGGTGCATATTTTACCAGTTGAAGAAGTGGTGGGATTAGAGACTGGGGATGAAACTATTGAAGTTTCAGAAGTTCGTGAATCTTTGGAAATTGATTTAGTAACTCATGATGTCAAAAAATTCTTTTTAATGCTACTTAAAAAGAACGGTTACGTGTTAGAACAACTATATTCACCTCTAATATTAACAACTTCACCCGAACATGAAGAATTAAAATTTATTGCTAAAGATTGTATTACTCGTCACCATTATTACCATTATATTGGTTTTGCGGCAACACAATGGAAACTTTTTAATAAAGGACAGATGTATCGGATCAAGGTATTACTTTATGTTTATCGAGTTCTCTTAACTGGCATTCATCTGATGCAAAAAGGGGAAGTTGAAGCTAATTTAATTAAGCTGGATGAGGTTTTTAATTTACCATATATTCATGATTTAATCGCTCAAAAGTTAGCAGGTACAGAAAGGTCTATTCTGTCAGATGTTAATGTAGCTTTCCATCAAATAGAATATGAACGTGTGCGTAATAAGTTGCATGAGGCATATGAATCTAGCCCATTACCCGAAACACCTTCAGCGAATGCGGCTTTGCATAATTTGCTAGTACGCCTGAGAGCTAATACTAATTTTATGTGAGGCTGCGCTTTATTCACGCAGTGGCACTAGTTTAGTTGTGTTTTTATTGGTAATAAAATTATAAATTCTGTACCTTGTTCAAATTCTGAGATTACTTCTATTTTACCGTTATGTTTGTCAATTATCTGATAACAAATACTTAAACCTAACCCAGTCCCTTTACCAACTGGTTTAGTTGTAAAAAAAGGATCAAACAGTTTATTTTTAATCTCTGGTCGAATTCCAGAACCGTTATCTATGATACCTACTTTAATGTAAACATCATCTATATTGAATGTATTTATAATAATTTTTTTACTTTTATCTGAATCAGCTTTGTGATCTAGCAAAGCATCTATGGCATTATTTAGAATATTCATAAATACCTGGTTTAGTTGTGCTGGATAACACTCAACTAATGGTAAATGTCTATAGTTTTTAATTACTTCAATCAGAAATTGAAGTTTGTGATTCAGAATTAACAGCGTATTCTCAATTCCTTCATGAATATCTACCTCTTTCATATCCCGCCAGAGTATAGCCATAACTAATTTTTTTAGAGATATCCCAATTATGGCTTAAGTTATTAACTAAGATAAAAATCCTTTTAAAATAGCGTTTTCCATTAGCTATCATTTATTTATTGACTATATTTTATAAAAAACTTCCTTGTCCAATTTTCTGATAAACTTCACGAATCATATTATAATCAGCATCATTTGCTAGAACTAATTTGCCTCCTTTATACTTTTGGTTTGCTTTAGCAGTCACCAAACTTTGAATTAGTTTATCCTGATGGTTCATCATGCGCGATCGCATATCTGCTATAAAGCTAGATGCCAACTGGTTACTAGCAACAAATATATCATTAGGAAGTAATGCTCCTTTAAATATTACAGAAAAATCTTTTTCAAGTAAGCCCTCAGATGCCAAAATATTTTTGTATCTGTCAGATGCAGTTGTCCAAGCGTCTACTTCACCTTTCTTTAAGGCTTGTACTCCTTTATCATCCAACATGACAGTTTTGAAGTCAGTTTTTGGATCTAATCCAGCATCTATCAGTAGCTTTGTGGGAGCAAGATGTCCAGAGGTTGAGCCAATTTTTCGCATGGCAATTGTTTTGCCTTTTAATTGAGATAATAATTTAATTTTGCTATCTGCACGAACTACAATAATCGAATGGTAGTTCGTGCGCTCAATAGCAATTATAGGTATAGCCTTTGCTCTAGAATTTAAAATTAAGTATTCAGAAGGTCCTGCAAATACAATATCCACTTCTCTTGATAATAGTGCTGGTGCTGCTGCTGTGGTATTTTCTACAGGAAAAAACTCAACTTTTATGCCTAGTATTTCTTCTAATGTGGCGCGAAAAAGCCCATAATCTTGTTGTAAGTCTTTAATTCCAATAACATCTGTAACTGCAAATTTGAGATTTTTTGGTGCAGTTATGGTCATCGGTTCTGAATTATTAGTAGTAGAATTTACTCCTGTTGTGCAGCCAGCAGCAAACATGAGCGAATACCAAAACAAGTTACGCCGTTTCATAAGTGTAAATGATATTACAAATGTAAAATTTTTTAACTGCTATTTAGTAATACACTTATGCAGTTTATTGCTTCCTTGTATTAATGACTTCTGTAAAATTACGTAAATAAGTTTTATTTGTAAATCCTGTTTGAAAATATTCTTGTTGCTTTCAAGACTTCCAATTTAAAAAAATATCCAATTTGTAGGATGCTTTTGATAGAAGGGGTAACACATCGCAATACGTGAACTAAAGATGGTGCATTACACTTCATTAATGTACCCTACAAATATCGGATAATTAATTTTTTGGTATTCCTTTAACTATTAATTTCTAACTGTTTTACAACTTCAAAGTCCAAACAGCAAAAGCTAAAGTACCCCAACCAGCAATTAAAGCTGCGCCGCCTAGCGGTGCGATTGCTCCTAAAGATTTAATACCGGTTAAGCTAAGGGCGTACAAGCTACCTGAGAAAATAGCAATGCCAATGAGAAACAACCATCCACTGGCGACAAGAGTAGGTTGAGGAATTTCGGTGCGACTAATTAGTATTGCTACTAGAAAAAGCGCCAGAGCATGATACATTTGGTAACGAGCGCCAGTTTCAAAAATTTCTAATGATCGCTCACTAATTTTTTCCCGCAAGGCATGGGAAGCAAAAGCACCAGCAGCAACTGACAAACCGCCTAAAATGGCAGCTACGCTCAAAAAAATCTGCGTCATTAGACCTAGCCGTAAGTTGATTATCAGTCATTAGTCATTGATCATTAGTTAATAACATAGACGCGCTAGCGGCTTCCCACAGGGTAGGACAAATGACAATTAGACATCAAAATGATATGATACGGCCCCTTCTTCGTTCACCTTAAAGTTTGCATTGAAGTCTTTAGCTTTTTCATCTAAATATTGCCTAGCATGGGCTGCGGGTAATTGTGACTGCATAGCAAAGCCTAATACAGTTATTCGCCCATG
Source organism: Nostoc sp. FACHB-888 (assembly GCF_014696655.1). NCBI lineage: Bacteria > Bacillati > Cyanobacteriota > Cyanophyceae > Nostocales > Nostocaceae > Nostoc > Nostoc sp. FACHB-888. The sequence continues at coordinate 123,940 of NZ_JACJQM010000001.1, forward strand.
ATTTTTTTGTAGCATTTCATAAAAAATCGATTGCAGGCGATCGCTAACTTGTTGATTAAGCGCTTTTTTCTCCTGTCGGCTTTGACGGTATAATCCCAATGCTAACCATGTACCCAGTGTTAGGGTAGGAACACCAAAAATTAGACCACCAACAGCAGCATTATCATCTTTATAAGTAGTACTTGGTGCAGTAAAATCATACTCATCTGTAGGTATTATGATGGCTTTACGTGTAGCACATTTTTCAAATACGGCTGTTGCTGATAGAGTTACAAACATAAATCCGAGTGTTAATAGCCAACCGGCAGCCAATTTTTCAGCAGTTTTCATAGTTCCACTTCAGATTTTAACTTTGCTAGCGATTTTAACCTGACTTTCGTAAAGGTTCTAGTATATCAATCTACTACTGGCGATATATTTGTAAGCGTTTTTTCTACGTGCTTCAGTGTTTTCTCGAGAGTAGACAGGCGCTTACGGTTCTCCTACATTCCGCACCTTCACCTATCATAAGGGAAAGCAATGGTAAGCTGTTACGCATTTAACTTGAAGATTTATATGAAGGCTGATGACTGATGACTGATAACCGTCAACAGTTAACAGTTAACGACCGTAAAGAGTGTTTATACAGTTTAGGCGCGCATCAGCTTAGTAAGCTAAGGTTTACGCAAGCGCCAAATGTTAAAAATAAAATTACAATTGCCGTTTTATAAGTAGAATAACTGAGCATTAATAGCCTGTCGGCTATTAATGCTACAATTTTCAATTACGTGTAGCTTCTAGTAGGCGGGAAAAATAAAAACGAGTCTTCGTCATCGCTTTTCGTTGCAATGAAAAGCCATTACTTTCTAAAATTTTCACCACATCAGCTTCACGATGTAAATATGCACGAGTCGCTTTACTTGGCCCGGGAAAGAAACTGCCAATTTTCTTGAGTATACTCAGAGCGCAAGTCTTCGGCGCAAAACTGAGAATTATCCGCGACTGTGCCAAAGAACAGAGATGAGAAATCATCTCATCCGCTTTTTCTTGGGGGTAGTGGATGAGAACATCCAAGCAAATAACGGTATGGTAACTACCACTCAAGGATTCCAAATCCTGCACGGCAAAAGTGGGATTTTCAGAATTTCCCAAGGTTTGCTTTGCTCTATCTTTGCCTTCTTCCACCATTTTTTCAGAGATATCGGTGGCATAGATTTTGGCACCATCTACCGCTAGGGGGATGCTGAGACTACCGACACCACACCCAGCATCGCAGATTGATAGCTCTGGTAAATTATTATCAGCCTTCAGCCAGCCGAGAACTGTATCCACGGTTTGCTGGTGTCCATTGCGGATGTCTAGTTGGACTTTATTGACTTCGCCATCGCCGTAGATTCGCTTCCAACGGTCAAACCCTGTGGAATTGAAATACTCGCGAACAATCGTTTTATCGTCGGCTGCGTTCATAAACTTTGATTTTTAGAAGTTCCCAATGTTTAAAATTATCATTGATAGGAACCCATAAGAGCGGTCTTCCAGATTTTTCTAGATATGGTGCAGAGAACTTAAGGCACACATCTGTGCATCCGTAATTATTTAAACAAGAATTGCTATATTTAATAAATTATTATCGTTTTATGGTTTTTTAAAATAATTTCTTACTCTTTAAAGATCGATTATTTTTATTACTATAAGTTGTATCAATATTTCATACCGTAGATGTATAAAATACTTTCTTAAGGTAGAATCGCAATGCGATCGCAACCTTTATGCTGTTAAAGTTTTTATGGTTTGTAACTAATAAAACTAAAGCAAACAAAAACTTTAAGTAAAATTTCTTCTGCTATCTTTAGATTTCCTATTTAGGCTTAATTATTAAATATGGCACTGAACTCGCTCACAGACAGCCCTATCGTTGCATTTACAATTCTCCTAACAGTAATCTTTACTGTACCCCCTATATTTGAGCGGCTACGGCTACCTGGATTAGTGGGGTTGTTGGTGGCAGGGATATTATTAGGACAGAATGGGCTAAAGTTATTAAATCATGAGTCTGAAACTATTAATCTGCTCTCAGAAATAGGCAAACTTTATTTGATGTTTGTAGCAGGTTTAGAAATTGACTTAGAGCAGTTTCGTAAAACTAGAAATCGTTCAATTGGATTTGGTATTTTAACATTTTTAGTTCCAATGATTGCTGGCATTGCTACAGGACGATTATTCAATTTTAGTTGGAATGCCTCCGTCCTCATTGGTTCTTTACTGGCCTCTCATACCCTCTTGGCATATCCAATTGTGAGTCGTCTGGGAGTAGTAACGAATGAAGCTGTAACCGTTACGATTGGTGCCACAATTTTTACTGACACAGGTGCTTTGCTAGTATTAGCGATTTGTGTTGGAATTCACGGAGGGGAATTCTCCGCCATGAGTTTAGCGATTTTATTGGGTGGATTAGCAATTTACACTGCTGTTGTCCTGTTTGGCTTTGACTGGGCAGGAAAAGAATTTTTTCGCCGCTCTGGGGATGAACAAAGTAACCAGTTTTTGTTTATCTTACTAGCATTATTTTTGGCATCTGTCGGAGCGCAGGTAATTGGAGTTGAAAAAATTGTTGGTGCCTTTTTAGCAGGTTTAGCTGTCAACGACGTTCTGGGACGTAGCCCAGTCAGAGAGAAAATCGAATTTATTGGTAGTGCTTTATTTATCCCTTGTTTCTTTGTGGACATGGGATTATTGATTAATATTCCTGCATTTATCAAAACCCTCAGTTCAATTTGGCTGACTCTGGTAATTGTAATAGCTTTGATTGGCAGCAAATTTATAGCAGCATTCTTAGCCAAATTATTGTATCGCTACAATACGGCAGAATTGCTAACGATGTGGTCATTGTCGCTACCACAGGTGGCAGCCACACTAGCAGCAACCTTGGTTGCTTATCAAACGGTAAATCCTGCTGGTGAGCGCTTAATCAGTGAAGCTGTTTTAAACAGTGTGATTGTGCTTATGCTGGTAACTGCAATTCTGGGTCCCATAATAACAGCACGATTTGCTCCTTCACTACAGCTTTCTCAGACAGATTTTGAAACAGATAGTTTGACAACTTGGTGGCAAGGTAATGAAGATGAGCAAACAGAGAAAAATCAATATCCATTTACTGTACTAGTGCCAATATACAACCCCCAAACCCAGCGCTATTTAATCGAAATGGCAGCACTACTGGTTAGTCATGAATCTGGAAGGATTGTGCCATTAGCTATTACTAAAGCACATATTCAGATGGATGATCCGCAATTAGTTACAGCGCTCAATCAAAGCCGGGAAAGATTGAATTTAGCCAAAGAAATCAGTCAAGAATTTGAGGTGGAAGTATCACCAGCAATTCGGATTGATGATGATGCAGCTTTAGGGATTAGCCGCACCAGCCGAGAACAAAACGCTAGTTTAGTAGTGATGGGTTGGTCGCAGACAACAGGTTTACGTGCCCGTTTATTTGGTAGTGTAATTGATAGCGTTTTCTGGTCTTCTCATTGTCCAGTAGCAGTAACACGCCTCTTAAGTAGTCCTAAGACAATTCAAAGAATTCTTGTACCAGTTGGAGACTTAACGCGGCAAACTATAGGCGCTTTGAGATTTGCCCAGATTTTGGCTGATGTTAATCAGGCAGAAGTAGTGCTGTTACACGTATCCGATCGCAAAACACCACCGGCTCGGGTAGAAAACTTTGTATCTCAATTGTCTGATATTACCTCTAAAGGCCAATTACGGGTGAATACGAATATTCAAACAATCAGGGGTGATGATATTGCTAGAACCATAATTCGGGAAGCTCAGGCATTTGATTTAGCAGTGTTACGTTCCGTTCGTTATCGCACAGCAGGTGGATTAGCCGTCAGCCAAGTGACAACGCAGTTACTTCGAGAATTGACGTGCTCAATCGTCTTGCTTGGAGAACCTAACTCGTGATGTACGAGTCAACACCAGCAAAAAGGGAAAGTAAAAATACTTGCGATCGCTTTTGCGTCAGTGATGGGAATCGACAAGAGCGATTCATGTTCTCTACGAGTTTTACGAAGGTAAATATTGAATACGATTGCTTAATTCTTCAAGATAGGCGGTTTTAGCAATACATAATATGTACTTAAGAACCATAAAACTCAGTAGCAATACTGGGTTTTTTATTATATGAAGCCAAAAATAAAGTCTTTTTGAACTAAGGCTGGTATTATAGACAACTTTATAATTCAGTGTTTAGATTAGTGAAAGGCTTTTCACTGGGAGCATCTGATTTTACATGGATAGCAAACGGTAAATTCCCATCATTAGCGACTGATTCCTACCATTTTGTTTTCCAAGCATTGATTAATATGAAACATCTATTTTCGACTTCAGCAGTAACCTCCTTTTTGGCTGCTACTGCTGTTGTGATATCGTCTTCTGCTTTTGCCCCTGCTAATGCCGCTTCGATGAATTTCACTATTAATGACTTCACCGGTGCGGATACTCAGGTGAAGTTTACATTGGATGACGCAATAGAAGGGCCTGGCAAAGTTCAGTTTAAAGTAGATTATTTATCGACTGGCAACAACAAAATTGCTGACATCCGCGGTGTTTTCTTCAACATTTTGGATGACTCACTCCTTAGTGGTCTCCAAGTAGTGGGTACAGATGTAACAGCTAAAAAATTTGGCCCTGCTGGAACAGTTGACTCTGTGGGCGACAGTAACAACAATCTCAATGGCAATGGTAAGGAGACGAACTTCTTTGATGCTGGGGTACAAATTGGTCAAGAAGGTATAGGTCAAGGAAAAGGCGATATCCAATCTACCATCTTTACCCTATCCCATAGTTCCCAAGCTTTAACATTGACTCAGTTTTCTCAGCAAAACTTTGGAGTGCGCCTAATGAGTATCGGTTCTGGAACCAAGCGTGAAGGAAGTAGCAAACTTAAAGGACAAGCACCTTACTACACTCCCCCGAAACCACCAACTCAAAAAGTACCTGAGCCTACTACAGTAGCTGCCCTTGGCCTATTTGCTCTGGGTGCGCTGAAAGTAACGAAGAAAAAGGCTCTAGTGCCAGCTTCAATTACAGTTTCGTAGAAGCTTTATTGGGACACACCAAATGCACTCTTTAAAAGAATATACGGTTAACTCATATTGTTCTCTATTGGCATTGGGTGTGTCTCCCTTAATCCTATAAAATTTGTTGATTAATCAGAAATTAAAACATAATATAACTGATTTATTGAGAAACTTGGTGCAAATATCATCTAAGTCAAAAGTTCAGATTTCATTGTGAACTAACCTTTATTTATACAAATCTATTTAAGTATTTCAGAAGATAAAGTCAAAACAGCATAAGTCCGTTAGAATCAGTGGCAAAGTTCTAAAATCAAGAAGTATTAAATCAATTTGAGGACGTTATGGCTGCAAAAGTAGAAATTTACACTTGGAGGACTTGCCCATTTTGCATCCGTGCCAAAAGTTTGCTGAAGAACAAGGGAGTTGAATTTATCGAATACAGCATTGATGGAGATGAGGTAGCCAGAAATAAAATGGCTCAAAGAGCAAATGGACGCCGTTCTTTACCGCAAATTTTCATCAATGATGACCATATAGGTGGTTGTGATGATATCCACGCTTTAGATAGTCAAGGCAAGCTGGATGAGCTACTAAGTTCTAACTAATAGCGTCTAGGTTGAGAATGTTTTGCGATCGCTAGCGACAAGCCGCTGCAAATTACACGGCAGTCGCTACAATTCTGGAAGGGAGAGCAATGCGCTGCCTTGTTTACGAACTTCTTCTCACAAAAGCGATATCTGTCCACAAGGCTTTACCCTCCAGTTTTTACTCAGTAGTACACATATACGTCAATTGGTGAGAGCATCAAGAGATAATAATTGAATAACCATTTAATTTCTTGGTGATTGAGGTATAAAGGGTGAAACTGGCTTTTATCATTGATCCCATCCATCTGCTTGACCCGTGTCATGATACCAGTGTTGCCCTGATTGAAGCAGCGCAAATTATGGGACACGAAGTTTGGGTAACTCAGGCAAATCTGCTGAGTGTGGTGGAGAGCAAAGCTTGGGCTGTCCTACAGCGAGTCGAACTTGTACCAGTGCAGTTGGTGGAGGGACGCTGGGTAGCGGCGAATCCTTGGTATAAGTTGAGTGATTCTTCCTTAACTTCTTTAGAGACAATGGACGCCGTATTTATGCGGACAGATCCACCTGTCAATGATTCTTACCTCTATGCCACCTACATTCTGGATTACATTGACCAAAATAAAACCCTACTGATTAACAGTCCTAGCGGCATCCGAGGGGCAAATGAAAAAATGTATGCCCTCCAGTTTATCAAGGCGATTCCAGAAACGATTGTCAGTGCCAATAAAGAGTTTATCCGGAAATTTGTTGAAACAAAGGGATCTGCGGTTCTCAAACCACTGGGTAACAAAGCTGGGGAAGGAATTTTGTTTTTGCAATCAGGCGATCGCAATTTTAACTCTATTGTCGAACTCAGCACCCTCCAAGGTCGAGTGCCAGTAATGGTACAAACTTATTTACCGGAGGCAAAAGAAGGAGATAAGCGAATTATCCTGCTCAATGGGGAACCAATTGGTGCGCTCAATCGCCTCTCTAGCGGAACTGATTTTCGCAATAATATGGCAACTGGTGGTACCGTCGCTCAAACCGAAATTACCCCAAGAGAGTATGAAATCTCTACCCAATTGGCCGAACGTTTACGTCAAGATGGCTTAATTTTCGTGGGTATTGATATTATTGGTGGCTACCTCACTGAAGTTAACGTCACTAGTCCTACCGGAATTCGTGAGATTGATCGCCTAGATGGAACTCACCTTGGTCATCAGGTTATTCAATGGATTGAACAGAAACTCAAAAGCAAAAAATAATTTACGTCTATTTTTTGATTCGTATTCTATTTTCCAGAAAACAGACTTCCTTCGGACGCTTGCGTAGGTAACTCGCCTACGCAACTTACTTTAAGTAAATATATTTATTTATACCGAATATAAACTTAATAGATCGCGGGGGTAGATGTAGCGATGTCATATCTATGACGGGATATTCAGTGTCCCATCTCTAGTCGGGCAGGTTTTCCGGTTTTTTTGTTTCAAAAATACAGCTGGACATATGAGCCAGCAGACTCCTGCCCAAGTTCATTCTATTTCTATAAAGTAGCGTTAACGAGTTTTTTAGCCATTAGCAAAATTGGGGATGGCAATAGATTGCTTACCCCTGCCCTTAGTAGAACCCTGAAACTAGCAGATTTTATCCAGCACTCAGCTTAACTTGAGACTGCTAATTTAATCTAAAATCTCAAATCCAAAATCTTTTAATTCCGTGGTGTTCGTCGGTTTCTCAGGAAATCAGGTATATCCAATCCAGGTTTTTCTTTTGGTTCTGGAATTGGAGTTGGGCTTGGACTTGGAGTCGGAGCTGAGGTTGGGGGATTAACTGTCGGTTGCTGTGTTGTTGGTCGCTTCGAGGTATTAGGTGCTACTCTAACGTTAGCCACGCTTTGTTGTTGCACAGCTTGCACTTCACCTGTAAATCCGGTAGCAATTACAGTAATTCTTACCTCACCTTGAAGCCTATCATCAATTACAGCCCCAAAAATAATATTGGCGTTGGGATCAACTACTTCATAGATTGCTTCTGCGGCTGCATTAACTTCATGCAAAGTCAGGTCAGTACCACCTGTAATATTAAAGACAACCCCTCTCGCACCTTCAATAGAACATTCGAGTAATGGTGAAGAAATAGCTGCGATCGCAGCTTCTCTAGCTCTAGATTTTCCAGAGCTAACGCCAATTCCCATCAATGCTGATCCTGCATCTGCCATTACAGCTCGAACATCAGCAAAGTCAACGTTTACCAAGCCGGGGATCGTGATGATATCAGAAATACCCTGCACCCCTTGACGCAACACATCATCTGCATAGCGAAAAGCTTCTTGCACAGGCGTTTGTTCGGGGATCACTTCCAACAGTTTGTTGTTGGGAATAATGATCAGTGTATCTACTCTACTCTTTAGTCCTTGAATACCTTCTTCCGCTTGGCTGGTGCGGCGGCGTCCCTCAAAAACAAATGGGCGTGTGACTACACCAACAGTAAGAGCGCCCATTTCTTTTGCGACTTCTGCCACAATCGGAGCTGCACCTGTCCCAGTGCCACCACCCATACCAGCAGTGATAAATACTAGGTCTGCACCCTCTAAAGCTGTAGCAATTTCGTCTCGTGATTCCTCAGCTGCCTTTTGACCGATGGCAGGATTACCACCTGCTCCTAAACCCCGGGTTAGCTTCTGTCCAATTTGCAATCTACTGGGAGCGCCAGCTAAGGTAAGAGCTTGGGCATCAGTGTTAATTGACCAAAACTCTACGCCAGAGACATCAGATTCGATCATACGGTTAACGGCATTGCCACCGCCGCCGCCTACACCAATCACTTTGATGTTGGCAACCCGGCCAGGAACAATCTCGCCAATTCGGCTATTTTCCGCAGAAACTTTCTTATTCTCGTGATTTTGTCCGAAGTTTAACCCAGAGTTATTAAAGGGATTAGTCGAGTTAACTGCCAGAGAAAACCCCGGCTGTCCCGTAGATTGGGAATTCTTATAGGTGAGTCCTTGGTTATTATCAAGTGTCATTGGATTTGTGAAAGGGTAGATAAACGACTTTTTCAGGTGTTATTCACCTAAGAGTCAACTATAGTTTGACACTGCCACGATACTATGGCACTGTTCTTTCTTGTTTTCACTACTGCCAAGCCTAACAGAATTGACAGTGCGAAAATTTGCTATGGGATAAGCTTTTAACACAGCCGATCGCACAGCCAATTCCAGAGAAGTATACCTATATTTATCCAAAAGTGACCTGTATAACTTCAACCAGACATTAATCTCTTCATTATTTTCAGCAGAAGGCATAAATTGTAAAGATACACTACAGCGCATCTTATCTGCCTCAATAATATTGTTAATAGATTTCACCATTGGAGATAATTGCAACTTTAGGCACAGAATTTACCTTATACTTACTTATCCTTAAGGTTTAAGTAAGCAAGAAATTACTTGTCAGACTATACCCGATTAATTTGTTGTTTGGGCGGTCTTAATGGACACTTTGTTGCAGCAATAATCTATCTTACGAGAACCTTCGCTAATGTGGTCAACAAATCAAGATTTTCCCATAGGTTTCGTAATCTAATAGGAATTACGGCAGAGAACAGTTCAAATTGATTGCCCAAAAGCAATACTTACGTAACCTCAAACGGTATTTTTAGTTACAGATAAAAACTCCGGTAAACTGTCTTTGGAAGTATCCTCGACAAACCAAAGTTAGAGCATTTTGGCTCTGCACTGGGATAGTAGTGCAAACCTTTTTTATCAATATACTTTGCTCATGAGTCAAATCTTAATAGAAAACTCAAGCATTTTTCTCTTTTTGCACTGGCTTTAGTCAAATAATCTATGCACAGAAGCATTTTTCACGCCATAGACCATCATTAGACTGTCCTACAGCTACCCTACTATTAGTTAGATGTTAGGGTCACAATTGAGAGTGTTTTATTCGCAATGGAGATTTTATGATTGCTCTTCTCATTTTAATTAGAAGTTAATGCCTATTTTCGGGTGGTTTGCGAGAAAACTGAAAATAATAAATATATTTATCAGCATAAAGCTTCTTAATTTACTAGGAGCTATCAATATATTAAACACGCTAGTACCGCACGGCGGAAGTCAAAAGTCAAAAGTCAAAAGTGTTATAGAATAAGCCCTAAAGGGCTTTCCAATGGTCTGATTATTTCCGCCGTGCTGTACTAGATATTTTTGGGAATTTTGGGAGTTAACTTTTGATCTTTTTGGTTCATTTGTACTAATGGAAAATCAGGATTTTTCAGATCAATATACTCTATTTGATCGGAATTGAGTTTTGCTGTTAAATGGCGCATTTGGGCAAGTACCTTTATTTGTTCAGGCAACTCGGGGCCTGGAACACCGAGATGGACATTTCCTAATTCTGTTTTCAAAATTAAATTTGCTGGATTTTGGCAATCAATTTCTATAACTTTTACGGGACTTTGGCTGAGGGCTTGATGAAGTTGAGTCCAGTAGAGACAGTATTGTTTGGGCAATCCAATTACTCTGAGATTGGGTAATTTCTTAGTGGGATTCAGTGATGTGTATTTTTCTAAAGGCATCCAGGCCCCGCTTGCATCTAGTAAGCCAATTGTGACTTTTTTGTTGCCAGTGCCCTGATTTTGACCACTTGCTGTTTGAGTCACTGCGACAGGGACTCGTTCTTGGATTTCAATGTTTAATCCAGGAGGAAAAAGGCGGCGTCTTACGATCGCTTGGGCAATAGTTGGTTGTTTCTTCAAAGAGTTGGCGATCGCTGTCGGTTCAATCCGCCATAAAGATTGCGGGTAAGATAGCACCAACAGTGATTGAGTTGTTTTATCCGACAGTAATTGATTACCCGATTTCATTACTACTTGTTTAGGATTTTTTAGCACCCACACTGGTTGGATTGCGACCCACAGCAATCCACTCGCCAAACCGATAATGGCAAAAGTTCGCCAAATAGCCTGAATAATTCTCATCTGCCGCTGCCGACGTAATTTCTTACGACGTTGGGCTAGAAGCGTGCGGGAAACTGATATGATGCCAGCCATTTAAACCCCTTTCTGATTGCAGTCCAAATTCCTTGATGCCCTCATATCATTATTAATTTCAGTAAACACTGTTAGCATCTGTTAGCCTCTCTCCTCAAGACTTTTTTTATTTTTAGTAACACTTTACAGTAACTACACAAAAATCGTGGCGCTAGCCATTATTCCAATTGAAGTTTCCGGTGTCCATTTTTAACTGAGTGTAGTCTTTTCGACAAGCGATCATCAAAGATTTCTTGCCTAAAGGTTACAAAGTCTTAATTTAGATATTTATGATTTTGTTTTCTTGACAAATAGAATATGAAGTGATAAATAAATATTCCTCAATCTCTGTGTACCTTGCTATAATTAATACCAGTTCTACATCATCAGCTATACGAACTGAGAGCCATGATAATTTCGTAGTTTTTTTTACTGATTTACTAAGTTCTAAAAGTTTGTACTAGGTCAAGTAAAAGCTACAGATTGTCAAAACCTCAATAGCAGGTGTAAAAAGGACAGATATGCTTAAGGTTATTAGGGTCAACTAAATCTCTAGCGTACTACTGACAGTGATCTGTAATAAGTGCTGTCTTTTGCAAGAACTACCAACTTGCGAATTAATCGTATGCTTACATCCCGGCTAGAGATTTTTTGTATAAAAAATACGAATTAACTGCATCTACCTACACATCTACATACACCTCTATATACATGAAAACGACATTAAATCTGTCACGTTTTTATAAAGCGTGTAACCCAAGTTACACGCTTTATATAAGTAACGTGCTAGATCGCCAGTATTACATAGATTTTGCTGATGTCCGTGGTTGCAAGATTGTGGAAGAATTGCAACGGACTATCATTCGGATTTCTCCTGATGAGCCAACCTGCCAGTTATTTACGGGTCACATTGGCTGCGGTAAGTCAACAGAATTGCAGCGTCTGAAGACAGAACTAGAATTGGCGGGATTTCATGTGGTTTATTTTGAGTCCAGTCAAGACTTAGATATGGCAGATATTGATGTCAGCGATATTTTGCTGAGTGTAGCCCGTCAAGTCAGTGCCAGTTTAGAAGCGATTAGCATCAAACTCAAACCTGGTTACTTTACCAATTTGTTTAAAGAAGTAGGCGATTTTTTGCAAAGCCCCATAGAGCTTTCTGGACAAGCAGAGTTGTCCTTGGGTATTGCCAAAATTACTGCCAAAACTAAAGATAGCACCCAGATGCGGAATCAACTGAGACAATATTTGGAGCCACGTACCAATAGTATTTTGCAAGCGATTAACGAAGAAATTTTAGAAAAAGCTGTTGAACAGCTAAAGCTGCGGGGTCAGAAAGGGCTGGTAGTGATTGTAGATAATTTGGATCGAGTCGATATGCGTCCCCTAGCATCGGGGCGATCGCAACCGGAATATCTCTTCATCGACCGAGGCGAACAGTTACGTCGGCTCAAATGCCACCTAGTTTACACCATTCCCCTAACGTTAATTTTCTCCAATGAGTACGAGACACTGAAAAATCGCCTGGGGGGAGGGATTGCGCCAAAAGTACTGCCGATGGTATTAGTGCGCCAAAGAGATGGCAGTGATTACGAACCAGGTATGTCACTAGTCCGCCAGTTAGTCTTAGCAAGAGCTTTTCCAGAAGTTCCTTTGAATGGAAGGCTTTCATTAATTACAGAATTATTCGATCACTCCCAAACCTTGGATCGTCTATGTCGCGTTAGCGGTGGCCACATTCGTAATTTATTGGGTTTACTTTATAGTTGCCTGCAACGACAAGATCCACCTTTTTCTAGGGACTGCTTAGAAGCCGTAATTAAGGACTACCGCGACGATCTGCTATTAGCTATTGATGAATCCCAGTGGGAATTATTGTTTGAAGTAGTGCAGCAGCAGAGAGTTAAAGGTGAGTCTGACTACCAGAGTTTACTACGAAGTATGTATCTGTTTGAATATCGTGATCCTCTAGGGCGGTGGTTCGGCATCAGTCCAGCCTTAGCAGAAACAGAAAAAGTCTTTGCTTGGCAACAAAATAAGTAACAGTGTTGGGTAAGCCATTAGTCATTAGTCCTGTGTCCTCTGCCATTGGATTAATGACCAATGCCCCATCCCCCATGTCCAATACTTCTCTACAAGACGCTACGCGTAGCTTGCTTCGACCTAGGAGTACGCTCAGTACAAGTGCCCAATGCCCTATAAACAATGAATAATCATAAGCAACTAGACTTTTACACCAAAGAAAATCAACATACTCTGCAAAGACTGATTAGAGCGATCGCACTCTCCGAAGGCCAATTTGCCCTAATTTTAGTTCGGTGTAACTATAGGCAATTACGTGAGCAAACTCTAGAAAATATTCGCTCCATCAGCAAAGACATTAATATCAGAGAAATTGTTCTCAATCCATCAATTACTTCTTTACACAGCACAATAGTCTCAGAACTATCTCTCGATAATCCTGCCGTCCTTACAGACACTTTGCCATCTGCTGTTATGGTTTTTGGTATTGAGTCAATTATCGACCTTGAGAACTTACTTACAGGCATCAACCAAGCGCGAGATATCTATGCCGCGACTTTTCCATTTCCAGTGGTGTTGTGGCTACAAGATGAAGTCGCATCATTGCTTTCAAGATTAGCGCCTGATTTCAAAAGCTGGGCTGCAACCACTATTAAATTTGAAATGGCAAAATCAGATTTAATTGCTTTGATCCACCAAGAGGCAGAATCTCTATTTGCTAAAGTTTTAGAAGCAGGTGCTGAAACATTTTTATCTAATGCTTCCTTAGATTTAGATCCTAAGTCACAACATCGCCACGAAATAGAATCAGCCCGTAATGATTTGCTGCGCCTGCATGGCGTTCAATTAACACCAGGATTAGAAGCTAGTTTAGAATTTGTGTTAGGACGAGATAAATATGCCAACGATCAAATTAATGGTGCTTTAGTTAATTATCAAAGAAGCCTAGCGTTGTGGCAGCAGGAAACAAACAGAGTAGCAGGGTGGGAGAGTCCTCACCCTAGCCTTCCCTCATCTTTACTCAAGCAAGCAATAGTACTATTCCATTTGGGGCTGTGTTATCACCGAATGGCAGATTTATACCACAATACTAATAGTAGCTATTGCCAACATGCTCTGTTGTGGTTTAAACAATGCCTAAAAATATTGGAAGAAGTACAAAGAGAAGACTTAGTTGCTAAATTTATTTTGCCTGCTTGTGAAATGTTGCAACGTCTACAAGCCTGGGATGAATTAAAAGAATTAGCTCAAAAGTCATTAAATCTACATAAAAATTATGGAACTCCCGCACAAGTTGCTCAAAATTATGGCTTTTTAGCAAATGTGGCAGCTTCTGAGTCGAATTGGGTACTAGCTCATGAATTAGCGAATACAGCACTTTCTATCTCCGAAGAAGTAATACAAATTTCTCTGCGAGATGCTTTGCAAAGACGACGACAAGAAAGTTGGTATCTCCTCTTGCTAGCACGTACACAGCGGCATCTGGGAGAGTGGGAGGAGGCCATCAATAACTTGGAATGGGCGAGGGTAGTTTGTGAGCCACAACATCAACCATCACTTTACTTAGAGATTTTAGAGGAACTGCGATCGCTTTACTTTTTTGAACGTCATGATTATACAGAAGCCTTTAAGCTGAAGCAAGAAAAAATTAAAATAGAACATCAGTATGGCTTCCGTGCTTTCATCGGTGCAGGCCAATTGCAGCCGCAACGTTCTAGGATTAACCCTGCATTAGAACTTCAAAAAATACCATTTATTCCTGAGGGAGTTGCCCAAGAAATATCTGCTTCTGGACGGCAGCAAGATGTCAATCGCTTAATTGAAAGGATTACCCGCGCTGACTACAAACTTACAGTAATTTATGGGCCATCAGGTGTGGGCAAAAGTTCAATTCTCAAAGCTGGTTTAGTCCCAGCACTTATGGGAAAAGCTATCGGTGAACGCATTCCTATACCTGTTGTTTTGTCTGTTTACACTGATTGGATTACAGTCTTAAGCAGTATTGTAAACCAAGCGCTGACACACACAGGAATATCGGTTAATTTAAATTCTACACCTACGATGCTACTCGAAAAAATTCGATTGGCGGCTGAGTCAAATTATACAATAATTATTATTTTAGATCAGTTTTAAGAATTCTTCTTTGTTAGTAATGCTCCCGCGCAAAGAATAGAATTTTATAAGTTTTTTAGTGAATGTTTAAATATTTCATTTGTCAAGATTATTCTTTCATTAAGAGAAGATTATTTACATTATTTGTTAGAATTTGAACGTTTAAGCCAGAAAAATAGTACTGGAGTCTATGATATAGGAATAATTAATAAAAATATTCTTGATAAAGACATTCGCTACTATTTAGGAAAATTCTCTAGCCAGGATGCTAAAGCCATAATTCACAGTCTTACTCAACGTTCACATTATGAACTAAGTGATGAACTAACTAACCAATTAGTCCAGGATTTAACAGGAGAACTAGACGAAGTACATCCAATTGAATTACAAATAGTCGGCGCTCAACTGCAAATAGAAAATATTACCACACTCGCACAGTATAAGCTTTGCGGCGGCTCGGCAAAATTGGTGGAACGCTGGCTTGAAGAAGTTATCAAAGACTGCGGCCAGGAAAACGAAGAGTTAAGTTGGAAATTATTAGACTTGTTGGGTAATAAGCTCAAAAATCCTTGAAATCTGCTTGTGGCAAGCTTTTTATTGATTTCTGACCAAAATTATTGAAACCCAGACTCCCTAAGCCTTTCAGCGATTTTAGTCACTATTTCCCGACAACTCTATTATTTGAGTTAACTGATGAAAAGGGGACGCGACCATTAAAAACTAAAGCTGATTTAGCGGCTGCATTAGTTAATAATCATGAGCTAGATAAAATATCAGGCTTTGACATAGTTGAGGAACTGATTTTAGAAATATTGGTGGGTTCGGGGTTGGTGTTGCGAGTCAGAGAAGAGTTAGGCGATCGCTACCAACTAGTTCACGATTATTTAGTTGAACCAGTTCGCCAAAAGAATAATTATGGTATGCTCGCCAAATTAGAAAAAATTAAACTTGAAAAAACTAAAGCTGAAGTTGCCCAACAACTTAGCCAAAAGCAACTCAATTTGGTATTGCAACGGCGGTTGCGGGAAGCACGGGTAGCAGGCGCAGTGCTGGCAATCATGGGAGGAACAATAGGAGCATTATGGTGGCAAGCCGACTTGCAAAAAAGAGCAGCAGTCCGCCAAACCCTACGAGCTGAACGCAGCGAAACCAACCTAAAGATTAGTGCGATTACTGCTGCTAGCGAAGCTTTATTTGCCTCTAATAAAGAGTTTGATGCATTATTAGAAGGTTTGCGGGCTTGGAGAGGGCTTAAACAGGCAGAGATTGTGCAACCAGATACCCGAATGCGGGTAGTAACAGCCTTGGAACAGGCAGTTTATAGGGTAACAGAGGTTAACCGCCTGGAAGGGCACACTGATATTGCCTGGGGAGTCACTTTCAGCCCAGATGGTCAAACCCTAGCCTCCGGTAGCCTTGATCGAACGGTGAAAATTTGGCGTCCTGACGGTACCTTACTCCAAACCCTCAAAGGTCACACTGATGCTATCACTTGTCTAAGTTTCAGCCCGGACGGTAAATTTTTGGCGTCAACAGGTCGAGACAAGACAGTAAAACTTTGGCGGCGAGAGAGTAAAAGTACTAAAGACGGTTTTGACTTTCGTCCTTACAAAACTTTACGGGAGCATAACGGTACAGTCTGGAGTTTAAGCTTTAGTTCTGATAGTAAAAGGTTAGCTTCCGCAGGTGAAGACAATACCATAAACCTCTGGAGTATCAGTGGTACTTTACTCAAAACCTTCAAAGGACACAGCGATGATGTTCTCAGCATCGCTTTTAGTCCAAATAACAAATTGCTGGCCTCAGCAAGTTCCTACAAAAGCGTGAAACTATGGAGTTTAGATGCCCCAACACCCTCTATTCTTCAAGGGCATCGTAAGCGAGTTTTGAGCGTTGCTTGGAGTCCGGACGGTCAGATGCTAGCTTCTGGTAGCCGCGATCGCACTGTCAAACTTTGGCGAAAATACACCAATAATGGCGAAGTCAAAACCCGACTTTACAAAACTTTAATAGGGCACACAAGCCAAGTTCCTAGTGTCAGTTTTGACCCCAAAGGTGAAATGCTAGCCTCAGGAAGTTATGACAAAACTGTAAAACTTTGGCGGTTTGACGGTACTTTAATCATGACTCTCTACGGACATACTGATAGTGTAATGAGCGTAAGTTTCAGCCCTGATGGTCAGTTTTTGGCATCAACTAGCAAAGATAAAACAGTGAAACTCTGGAACCGTGAAGGGAAGTTGCTCAAAACCTTAGTGGGGCATCAGGGTTGGGTAAATAGCGTAAATTTCAGCCCTGATAACCAGGTTCTAGCCTCTGCCAGTGATGACCAAACTGTAAAACTATGGAGTCGAGATGGGACTTTGCTCAAGACCTTTTCGCCCCATGATAGTTGGGTGTTAGGTGTCAGCTTTAGCCCTACTGACGAGTTACTGGCTTCTGCTAGCTGGGATAACACCGTAAAACTGTGGCGACGGGATGGTACGTTATTAAAAACCTTATTAAAGGGGTATAGCGATAGCGTTAATGCCGTGACTTTCAGTCCCAATGGTGAATTGCTAGCCGCCGCCAGTTGGGATAGTACAGTGAAACTCTGGAGCCGTGAAGGCAAATTAATTAAAAGTCTCAGTGGGCATCGCAGTGCAGTATTAAGTATCAGTTTTAGCCCAGATGGTCAAACATTAGCATCAGCTAGTGATGACAACACGATAATTCTGTGGAATTTAAATCTTGATGATCTGCTTGTTCGTGGTTGCAACTGGGTGGGCGATTACCTCAAGCACAACCGCAATCTTGAAAAGCGCGATCGCCTTCTTTGTGATAGCATAAGCACTAAAAATCCTCTTTAATTATGAATTACGAATTACCTTGAAGCCTCAATAGACAACCGCTCTTGGTTTAGCGGTTGATGAGGCGATCAGAGTTGTTAATTCAAAGCTAGAAAATTATTTTGAGTTGATCAGCCGCATGAGCGATCGCTCTCCAAAACTTCATAATTATTTTCTGCGGGAGCCTCTTGTGGCAAATTCGCTAAAAAGGCTTGTAGTCTCATGCGCTCAATATAAGGCCAGCCCCCCTCAGACTCAATATCTTTCAATAATGAGTAGAGTTGCCGGCGGTTAACAGGCAAACTCTCTTGAAAAACCCCATCCCGGATCTCTCGGTGTAAATGCTCCAACTGCCTAAGCATTGCCAAAAGAGCCACACTATCGCCTTGACAACCTTGAACTGCATCATACACCACAGTTGCGATCGCTTGCAGTTTACAGGACAACTCCCCTGATTCAAGATTTTTATTATCGTTCATGCCATCCTTTCCGTATAAATGAGGCCAACTCAAATTTACCGGAGATTTTTAATTTTCCCTAGTTTGTCAGTAGTTACTCTAGATAAAGAATAAGGGAAATGAAGCTTCAGTAGCCTTCTAGATAGGTTTTTTCTGGAATTCCCATGTCCCCTATCCCCTGACTCGCGTAAGTAAGGGATGAATATAACTAGATTTGTATCTTTATCAAACGCAATTGCGATCGCTCGTAAAAGAGCGTAGTAACCTTTACCATAGCCTCCACAGCAGCTAGGTGTGATCAGAAGGAGACTTTTTTGATTAAGAGTACTTTGATTTTGAGTTAAAAAAAATCGTATGATCTGGCTGATTTCCCTATCAAACAATGGGCTGTGTGTAGTAGCGTCACATACATGATACAAAAAGACTTGGGCGACGCTGCTTTTGTCTATGGCAAAAGCAAAGTGCGAAGCAGACACCCCTCTTCGCACTCTTTGAGACAAGTACTTATGCCGCTCTGTGTGGGGCTTACTCATCCACCCGCCCAACTCTAACAAATGCCACCAACAGTAAAACTGCTGGTTTTTTGCTCCCCTAATAATACACATCCAAAATGGATGCAGTGTGCTTAGTCTGGGGCTTCTTACACCCCAAGCTCAAGAGAGCGACACGTTTAACTACGTTTAGCAGAGAAAATTTTGAGTGGCGACTTCCAACCTATACGCTTGGACACTTGTTTCAACTCCTGCAATCAGAGCAACGCAGTGTTCGATAAAGGATGGCTTCTCGTCAGAGATCAAAGCTTCGATGCAGTTTTACAACTTAGATATTAATTTTTGAGATTGAGGTTGACCATGAGGTATCGCGCTTTAATTGTTGCATTCTTGGCTTTGTGCCTGGGGCTAATAACTGCTTGTAGTGATGCTCCTGCTACTAGTAGTAGAGATGTACTCACCTACGATCAAATTCGCGGCACTGGCTTGGCTAACAAATGCCCCCAACTAGCAGAAACAAGCCGTGGCTCCATTCCCATTGATTCTAGCCAGTCTTATGCCATCAAAGAACTTTGCTTAGAACCAACTAGCTTCTTTATCAAAGAAGAACCTGCTAATAAACGCCAAGAAGCAGAATTTGTTGCTGGCAAATTGTTGACCAGATACACTTCCACTATTGACCAGGTACAAGGCAACCTAAAAATCAACCCAGATAATAGCTTGACCTTTGTGGAAACTGATGGTCTTGACTTCCAAGCCATCACTGTGCAACTTCCTGGTGGTGAACGAGTACCTTTCCTCTTCACTATCAAAGACTTGGTTGCTCAAACCCAACCCAGTTTGACCAGTATTAACACCTCCACGGACTTTGAAGGCACCTTCAAAGTTCCTTCCTATCGTGGTGCTGCCTTCCTAGATCCTAAAGGTCGTGGTGTCGTTAGTGGCTACGATAATGCCGTGGCTCTTCCTGCTCAAGCGGATGATGAACAACTTACCCGCACTAACGTCAAGCGTGCTGAAAATCTTAATGGTAAGATTTCTTTGCAAATCGCTAAAGTCGATAACTCTAGTGGTGAGATTGCTGGTACTTTCGAGAGCGAACAGCCATCTGATACAGATTTAGGTGCTGGCGAACCTAAAGAAGTCAAGATTCGCGGTCTATTTTTTGCACGAATTGAACCGACTCGTGGCTAAACTCTCTGGAGTTACGTAACTGACTGGCATTCAGAACTACAATTCTGTAATCATCAGTTTTCATAACAAAAGCTAACTTCTCTGCCCCCATTTTCAGGGCTGTTTCATTCCTATAAAAGCATTACAGACACGAAAAGAGACAAGGGTTCAGGGAAATACAACAAGAAAATTCTTGCTTCCCTTATTACCAGCTTTTCAAAAGGTTTTGCAAGAATGAAACAGCCCTGCCTTTTTTTGGGAGGTAGATAGGCTTTTTACTAAAAAACTACGAACTAAAAAAAAGGGCATCTTGCCCTTTTTTTATTTGCTTGCGTAAATTTGCCTACTATTTATAAAAATTACTAGTAATTTTTAATTATTAGATGAAGTTAGGTTGAATAAACACGTAATTCTACTGTAAATCAAACTTTTGCTTATCCAATAAAATTACGACTACTGTTGTTTTGTTTATATAAATTAGCTTCACCATGAATTAATTAAAGTTAAGTACAATCTCGGTTTGATATTTAGTAACTAATTTTATATTTTATTTCTATGTAGTTGTAAAAACAGCTACAGAACATACCAAAGAGCAATAACAAACTAAATACCGATTTTGCCCCTTTAAACTTTGCGCGATTGTCAAGTAATTCTATGGAATTTTTTCTAGAAAAACGTTGTTATTTACCATAGAACTTGCTAGGGCATATAGCACAATATTGTCCTTGATATTGTGCGATCGCCTACGCCATCGCAGCTGAGTTTAAAAGTGAGGAATCGATTGTTAATTTAATCCATAAACACGGTGCTATGCCTACCACAGTCACCAATGAACTAAAACATGAAATTTGGCAGTTGTTGCGAGAATATCAGCAATCTCGGTCAGAAAGGGTTCGCAATAAGCTGGTTAAACTCAATTTTGGACTTGTGAGAAAAGAAGCTCACTACTGGACGAATCAATGTCATGAAACCTACGATGATTTGCTCCAAGTTGGATGTTTGGGTTTAATTAGGGCGATTGAAAAATTTGAAATTTCCAAGGGACATGCCTTTAGTTCCTATGCTCTTCCCTATATTCGGGGTGAAATTCAACACTATCTCCGAGATAAAGGTGTCACCGTGCGAATTCCTCGGAAGTGGTTAGCACTGCAACAGCAAGCAATAGGAGTGTCACGTTCTTGGCGTGAAAAGCATAATCGCCAACCAACAGACTCAGAATTAGCAACAGCACTGGAAATCTCTCCAAATGAATGGCAAGAAATTAAATTAGCATGGGTAAATCGCGCTCCCTTGAGCCTCGATGTGCCAATTCAAGATGGAGAAGAAGGCTCTACCTGTTTGGGAGAATTGGTTCCGGATCTTCACTATCGCAGCTTTCAATTGGCACAAGAAGACCAACTTCGCTTGCAACAAGCATTAGTTCAGCTCGAACAACGCACCCGTGATGTGTTGGAATGTGTGTTTTTGCAGGATTTGACACAAAAACAAGTTGCAGAACATCTGGGAATCAGTGTAGTAACGGTTTCCCGTAGAGTTAAGAAAGGGCTGGATTCGATGAAACAGCTTATGGGTGTAGCAGAAGATTAATTGCAAATAAACACCAAGCCGCAGTTATGCCCAGGAGGCAGTGCTAAAAATAACCCTTAAAATTTAAAAATTTAGGTTATAAAGGGAACATACTTTGCCTTTGATCCAAATTTTAGGCATATTGATTTCCACTTTCCAGTTTTCCAATGGCTTTTGAGAACCGCTCATGGGCAGAAATTCAAAAATTACAATAGCAGCTATTTTAACTTTGGCGATCGCTGGATGTGCTTCTGAAGACACACCACAAGCCATCAATCCTACGCCGATTCCCAAAATAGTAGCAAAGTCGCCAACAGCGGCTCAATCATTTACAAATCCAGTGATACCTGGCAAACAGGTTTCACAAGTTACTCCTGCATCTACTAACTTGATTCAATCCACTAATGCTACAGAGCGAGCACGGTACCTTCAGGTATCAAAAGAGCGAAGTGACCCGTTTACACAACTTTTCGGGCAGACGGTTCCTGGAATGCCTAAAACATCGGGAAGACCTGTTCCCGTATTACCTAAGCTACCTACTCCATCGGTAGCAGTCCGAAAACTTCCAACGCCCAGCATAGCCTTAAATCAGAAGAAAAATAACATTGCTTCTGTACCAAAAAAAGTCAATCCTACTTTGACTTCAGTCTTGCCTAAAGTTTTGCCTCAAGTTGTCCCCAACCCTGCTTTAATATCTGTATTGCCACCACCAGCACAACCTGAGTTAGCAAGGGCAGTTCTTGTAACTGGTGTAGTTCTAATTAGTAAGGAACCACAGGCAATTATCAAAGTACCGGATGAGCCGACAAGTCGCTATGTAGAGGCGGGACAGCGATTAGCAAATGGCGTACTGGTTAAACGTATTGAAATGAATCAGGGCTACAACCCCATTGTGATTCTGGAACAATATGGTATTGAAGTTGCCAAAATGGTAGGGGAAGGGGCTGTCAATTCAACGCCGTCAGCTGCATCTGCTAGCGGCAATCCTATTTCAGTGACAACGCCCCCCTCAAATCCTTTGAATGTTGGAGCTTCATAAAGATGGGGACTAAGGAAAAAATTGAATTCGCTGGTTTGCCTTTAACTGTCTATAGAGAGATAGCAGCTCATTTACATCAAGTCGAAGGGGTAGAAGTGGAGTTAATTCCCCAGTCATCCCAACAGTTTGATTACAATCAAAGTCAAATTGGTGGCTTGTGTATCTCGTGGACAGCAAACTCTGGTTTAGAAAGTCGGCAACGGGTTAACCAAATTTTGGCTTACTATCAAAATCGCTATATGAATCATATTTGATTTGTGAAAATTGAAACCTTAGATTCCCGATTTTTCAAAAAAGTCGGGAATTTTGTTGTTCACGAATGACTAAGTACAGCTATGGTGCTTGACGGCTCTAGTTGCGGATATTCTTGAATTTATCACATCTGTTATAGTCTAGACAGTTTAATTAAGGAAGCCCAACTCGATGGCAGCCTTGGAAGATATAGAAATTGCAGCGTTAATTCGGGAAGCTCGGCAGCTATTGCAACTGTCTCAAGTTGAGTTTGCCAGCAAAGTTGGTGTGTCGTTTCAGAGTGTTAATCGATGGGAGAATGGACGAAACAGACCAATTCCCCTAGCACTCAAGCAGGTTGAAAGATTGTTACATGATATGGGAGAACCAGGTGAAAACCTGTTAACCAAATACTTTAGCAGTCAGGACTAGCAGCGATGGCATCTGAAGAAGAAGGTATAGCTGTTAATAGTGTTTTTATTGAAGGTGGCGAAATTGGCAGCTTGATGCGATCGCTCGATTGGTCGCAGACTTCCTTGGGTTATGTGGCTGATTGGCCCCAGAGTTTACGAAGTGCCATTAGCATCTTGCTGGCTTCTAAAGCTCAGATTTGCCTCTTCTGGGGAAACGAATTAATCACGATTTATAACGATGCCTATCGCCCTGCCCTTGCCTCAAAGCATCCCTGGGCGCTTGGTCACCCTGCTCATGAAGTGTGGAGCGAAGTCTGGAATGTTATAGAACCTTTGCTCAAGGGAGTTGTGACAACAGGAGTTGCATTCTGGGCGCAAGATTATTTATTTTTCCTGAATCGATACGGTTACATTGAGGAAACTTACTTCGATGTCTCCTACGATCCCGTGCGAGATGAGAGCGGGAAAGTTGGCGGAGTCTTTTGCATTGTTAGTGAAACAACAGGACGAGTGCTGGGCGATCGCCGCTTACAAACCCTGAGCTTACTAAGTAGCGAAACAGCTAAAGCAAAGACCGTGGAAGCGGCTTGCCTGTCTGCAATTCAAGCCTTAGCAACCAATTCTCATGACATCCCGTTTGCCATGCTATATCAGGTAGAGGCAGACGGTAACAGTGCAAAGCTGGTTGGAACTACTCCAATCGAGCAAACAGGAGCAACTCCATCGAGAGTGAACTTAACTCAACAAAGCGATGCATGGAAACTCGGACAAGTTTATGAGAAGCGGGAAGCAACGATAGTCGATGATTTGACAACTCGGTTTGGGACTTTGCCCACAGGAGCTTGGGACAAGCCTCCGTGTGCTGCTTGGGTTGTACCGCTGATCCCAGGTGGACAACAACAAATCCTTGGATTGCTGGTATTGGGCATCAATCCCCACCGGGCTTTTGAAGAAGAGTACCAAAAGTTCTTCGATTTGCTGGTAGGCAACATGACGACTGCGATCACTAATGCCCGTGCTTATGAAGAAGAACGCAAGCGACTGGAGGCATTAGCTGAACTGGATCGTGCCAAAACGACCTTCTTCAACAACATCAGCCACGAATTTCGCACTCCCCTAACGCTGATGCTGTCACCACTCAAAGAGACGTTAACCGAATTAAACGGAATTCTTCCAGCCAAAGCCCAAGCACAATTGGAGATGGTGCAGCGCAATGGCACACGGTTGCTGAAGCTAGTCAATACACTGTTAGATTTCTCGCGCATTGAAGCCGGACGCACGACAGCTAGCTATGAGCCAATCGATTTAGCCACGTATACCGCAGAATTGGCAAGTATTTTCCAGTCTGCCGCTGCCTCGGCGGGGCTGCAATTAATTCTGGATTGTCCTCCTCTAGCAGAACCCGTTTACGTAGACCGCGAAATGTGGGAGAAGATTGTGTTAAATCTGCTCTCCAATGCATTGAAGTTTACCTTTGTTGGAGAAATTGCAGTTTCTTTGCGCCCGGTTGGCATGATGGTGTCATTGGTAGTGCGTGATACAGGTACTGGGATTCCGGCAGATGAGGTTCCCCGGTTATTTGAGCGGTTTTATCGAGTTAAAGGTGTCAAAGGTCGCACATTTGAGGGTACGGGCATTGGGCTGTCGCTAGTGCAAGAATTAGTCCAGATGCATGGTGGGACAATCACCGTTGACAGCACCTTCGGTCAAGGCAGTACATTTACTGTTCAATTGCCAACTGGAACGGCTCACTTACCCCTAGATTGCCTCAATACTAGCCAAAGCAGTGTTTCTACTGGTTCTGGAGCAACGTCTTATGTTGAGGAAGCTTTAGGGTGGCTCCCGAAAGAAACTCTTGAAGAGGAAGAATTCTCCCCTATTTCTTCTGCCCGGATTCTGCTGGTGGATGACAACACCGATATGCGGAATTATTTGCGACGCATTCTTAGCGAGTACTACAAAGTGGACGTTGCAATTGAAGGTGAAACCGCTCTAGCTGCCGCATACAACGACCCACCTGATTTGATCCTCAGCGATATCATGATGCCAGGAATGGATGGCATTGAGTTGCTGCGGAAGTTAAGGGCTGATTTAAGAACGCGCGAAATTCCCATTCTGCTACTGTCTGCCCGGGCTGGAGAAGAATCGGCAGTCGAAGGATTGGAATCTGGGGCAGATGATTATTTAGTGAAACCATTCAGCCGACGGGAATTACTGGCACGAGTTGCCGCCAATCTAGAGTTAGGACGAGTGCGCCTTGCTGCGAGTCAGCAACGTTTTCGTTTTCTGGCTGAATCCATTCCCCAAATGGTGTGGACGGCTGATGCAATTGGTCGGGTAGATTATTACAGCCCCCGCTGCCTTGACTACACTGGGTTGACGCTAGAGCAAATCCAGGGGTTCGGTTGGCAGAACCTCATCCACTCAAAAGAACGAGAACATACTATCTCAGTGTGGACTCAAGCCGTTCAAATGGGCACGAACTACGAGGTTGAACATCGCTTGAGACAGGCTGATGGAACCTATCGTTGGCATCTCACCCGTGCTTTACCGATGCTGAATAAAAACAGTCAAATTATTCGCTGGTATGGCACTTGCACAGATATCAGTGAGCGAAAACTTGCAGAATCAGCCTTACGCCGATCTGAGGAACGTTATCGAACGCTGTTTGAGTCTATTGACGAAGGATTCTGCGTGATCGAAATGTTCTTTGATGAAAACGACACACCGAATGATTATCGCTTTTTAGAAATCAATCCGTCCTTTGAGAAACAAACGGGACTCAAAGACGCACAAGGTAAAAGGATACGCGATTTAGCTCCGGATCTGGAAAAGCATTGGTTTGAAATTTACGGCAAAGTCGCCATGACGGGCGAACCCGTTCGTTTTGAGAATCGCGCTGTTGCCCTACAACGTTGGTTCGACGTTTATGCATTCCGCATTGGGCAGCCGCAGCGACAAGTCGCCATCCTTTTCAAGGATATCAGCGAACGCAAACTTGGCGAAGCAGCCCTGCGAGAAAGTGAAGAGTTAAAGCAACAAATTTTGGACAGCAGTCATGATTGTATCAAAGTTTTAACGTTAGATGGGCGGATACTCTACTTGAATCAAGGCGGGCTGCATCTTCTGGAAATTGATGATCCTGCGTCCTTTGTTAACGCCGAGTGGATTAGTCTGTGGCAAGGCGAAGATCAAGAAAATGCAAAAGCGGCGATCGCTACCGCCAAAACAGGTAATGTCGGTCAATTCCAGGGCTATTGCCCGACTACAAAGGGCAAGCCGAAGTGGTGGGATGTGATTGTTACTTGCGTCCGAAATGCGTCAGGAATGATTGCACAACTCTTAGTCGTCTCACGCGATATAACAAAGCAAAAGCAAGTGGAAGTTGAACGCGAACAACTTTTTTTGCGTGAGCAAGCTGCGCGTGAACAAGCTCAGACAGCGAATCGAATTAAAGATGAGTTTTTGGCAGTGCTATCACATGAATTGCGATCGCCCCTCAATCCTATTTTGGGTTGGTCTAAATTGCTTCGCAACGGGACATTAGATGCCGCAAAAACGGCTATTGCTTTGGAAACAATCGAGCGCAATGCCAAACTCCAGGCACAATTAATTGAAGATTTGTTAGATGTCTCTCGCATTTTGTCTGGCAAACTCAATTTGGCAATAGCTCCTGTTAACTTGGTATCGACGATTGAAGCGGCGATTGAAACCGTGCGTTTAGCAGCAGAAGCAAAGTCAATTGAAATTCAGAGAGTATTTGACCCAAATATTGTGCAGGTTTTGGGAGATTCTGCTCGTTTACAGCAAGTGATTTGGAATTTGCTTACTAACGCTGTCAAATTTAGTTCTGCTGGTGGACGGGTTGAAATTCGCTTAGAGTGCAAAGACTTGCAGGCTCAAATTACTGTTAGCGACACGGGTAAAGGTATTAATCCTGACTTTTTACCCTACGTGTTTGAATCCTTTCGTCAGGCGGATGCGACAACAACTAGGAAGTTTGGCGGGCTAGGGTTAGGGCTGGCTATCGTCCGTCATCTAGTTGAACTGCATGGAGGTACTGTTCAAGTAGACAGTCCTGGAGAAGGACAGGGAGCCATCTTTAATGTTAGGTTTCCCTTGATGAAAGCCCAAGTTTCTAGCCAGAAAGTACAAGAGGACTCCTCATTTTTGAATTTTAATACTTCACCTCTGACAGGGATACGGTTACTAATCGTTGATGATGATTTAGATATCCGTGATTTTTTGGGTTTTGTCCTTGAGCAGGCGGGAGCAGAGGTTAGGATTGCGACATCGGGAATAGAAGCACTGCAAGCGGTAGAGCAATCACCACCAGATATTTTGTTAAGTGACATTGGAATGCCAGAGATGGATGGCTATATGCTGATTCGACAAATTCGAGCCATGCCACCCGAACAAGGCGGGCGAATTTTGGCTTTAGCCCTCTCGGCTTATGCTGGAGAAGCTAATCGCCAACAAGCTCTAGCCGCTGGATTTCAGCAGCACGTTGCAAAGCCAATAGACCCAGACGCATTAATTGCAGTCATTTTAGATATTATCGGCAAGGGAAATTGAAAAAGAGGCAAGGGGGCAGTCTGTAGACGCTTCTGCGGCTTCCCACAGGGCGGGTCGGCTTGCGACCATCAAAACTTTGGTGATTTTAAATTTTTAATTGGAGCAAAGTGACTATGACTGCTGCTGTCTTTCTAGAAAATGTCTACAAGTTTTACAATAATGTACCTGTAGTCAATGATCTGTCATTCCAAATTGAAGCGGGGGAGATATTTGCTCTACTTGGCCCGAATGGTGCGGGTAAATCAACCACGATTCGGATGTTGACTACACTAACGAAACCATCCCAAGGACGGATAGAAGTAGGTGGATATGATGTGATGAGCCAATCAATGCTGGCAAAACAGAGTATTGGCGTAGTCTTGCAGCAAACTAGTGTGGATAATGATTTAACCGTTTGGGAAAATATGGAACTGCATGGGAGGCTACATCACATTAGCAATCCACAGCGACAAAAACTAATTAATCAATGGCTAGAGTATGTTGAGTTGGCAGAAAAACGTAATGATTTGGTAAAAACCCTGTCTGGGGGTATGAAACGACGATTGCAGATTGCGAGAGCTTTATTGCATCAACCGCAAATTCTGTTTTTGGATGAACCAACGGTAGGACTAGACCCCCAAACCAGGCGACGCCTCTGGGAAATTATTCGGGATTTGAATAAACAAGGGATGACGATGCTACTGACGACTCATTATATGGATGAGGTCGAATTTTTGTGCGATGCTTTTGGTTCTACCAAGCCAGGACGCATCGGTATTATGGATGGCGGTAGACTGATTTCTTTGGGAACTTTACAACAGCTCCGTTCTGCTCACGGTGAAGGTTTGGTGATGAAGCAATTGGGTGTGTCTGAAGTGGGGAATGATAGCGCCCGTAGTTGGGAATATTTGTTTTTCCCATCCTTGGAAGCAGCAAATGTCTACTTGAATGAACAGCCCGATAAAACCGGAATGATGGTGCGTCCCTCTAACCTGGAAGATATTTTTGTGGAATTAACGGGACGCCAGTTAGATTAACCTCATCCTCCTAACTGTCGCAGCATTGCTTCTACTCTGTTCACCCCTTGTAAGTCATTGCGCTGCTTGTACAAGTTGCGGGCTTTCTGAAGCAAGCTGTTTGCTTGTTTTGTTTGTCGTCGCTGTTTATACATTGAACCCATCAACTCATAAGTCTGGGCGTTGTTCTTGTCTAAGCTAATTGCTTGGTCGTATGCCCAGGTAGCAGCAGTATAGTCTCCCATACGAGATTGCGTCACCGCCAATCCTAAATAGGCGTTAACGTTGTTACGGTTTAGCTGTATGGCACGACGGTAGCCTTCCTTAGCCCCACGGGTGTCGCCCAAATTCGCTTTGATGTAACCTACGGCGTAGTAAAAATCACTATTGTTAGGGTTGATGGCGATCGCTCGACGATAAGCTGTTAATGCCGCCTTGTAATTTCCCTGTTGAGCGTATAAATAGCCAATACCTGAATGAATTTTAGCATTTTTGGCATCTAGCCTAGCTGCGTTCTGATAAACTGCGATCGCACCACCATAATCACCCGTATCAACTAATCTCCGTCCTTCTTCTAGTAGTTGCTTTAACTGTGGGTTTTTGGCTTGCGCCACTAATACCTGAGCCTGAGCTACTGAAGGTATAGTGAAGGCAAAACATCCTAAAAACACCACACTCAGCACAAATGATGTTGACTTGTACACAGTAAATTTCCTGAAATTTTAAAGGGCTTTTTTCTTGTACATTAAAACAAAAATATAGACTTTTGAAAACTGTATTTTTTCGTATTGATTGAGATGTTGATAATTCATGGACTCTTTTCTTTACAATCAGCGCTAAATTTCAGAGTTTTTACTGAATGATCAAGTTACCCTATATATAAATCAGTAATCCAGCAAAATGACACTTTTGGTATCAGTAGTTATACGTGTCATTTATAAAAATGTAACAGGCGTCTAACTTAATTCTAGAGAGGCGATGCGCCAATTTCAAAAGGTTTAAGGTTCATTATTGTTTGTTACTTTATTTAAAATTTTGCTGAATTTGTATCTAATCTTTAGTCTTTTGTACTACGTTTTAGTAAGCTACAATCCAGGCATTTACATCCTTTTTTAGCCATTACACAGTAAGAAAAATTTAACAAGCAAAATTTCCTTTCAAATCCTAATTCTTAGTCGGGTAATCCTACCAATGAGTGCGAATTTGCGGTAGTGCTGTACGCTAGTTGGAAGTGATCATAATCTAAAATTATATGAGAGGATGTTTTTCAAACCTGTATCAACACAAACTGTTTTTGAATGTATATTATGATAATAAATACCAACCTGTATGCCATCTTGGAGGCTAATTTATGATTATAACTACCACTGATGTAATTCAAGGAGCTGTTATTGATTCATATTTAGGAATTGTGACAGCAGAAGTAGTCTATGGCAGCAATTTCTTACGGGATTTTTTGGCTGGTATTCGAGATATTATCGGTGGACGCACTGGTAGCTATGAGCGTCTATTTGAGCAGGGTCAACGCAAGGCATTAGAAGAATTAGAACAACGAGCACAACGTTTAGGAGCAAATGCTGTGATTGGAATTGAAATTGATACTGGCACAATCAATATTGACCAGTCAGGAGTTCTTTTATTGATTACTGCTACAGGCACTGCTGTAAAGATGCGTTAATGTTTTATTAGCTATTTAATGACTTTGTCAGGATTTTTTAATCATGGTTCCAAATTTTTGTATTGAGTTTAGTTTTTCTGACAAATTGAAGTCAGATTATCATAGAAGTTAAAACACAGTTATTAACTTCAAAATTATATATATAAAGTTTATAAAGTTTTGCAAACATTATGAGTTCATCAACAAATACTAAATTATATTAAAATTTGTTCAATCCATTTCTTTAATTATTATTACTAAAGATAGATTGAATAACTATTTCTCCTGATAGATGTAAAAGTATATGATTTAGCTATTTAATATTGAGCATAAACATGAATATACCTTAGATAAAGTTTGCTGAAACAGCACTGGAGAACATAAACTATGTCATACGTAAATCGGACAGGGAATGACGTTATTTCTACTGAACCTGCGGTAGCAGGCCGAGTAGCTGAGTATCATGATCTTGTTCGCTGGGGCCCAATTATTTCTGGTTTATTGGTTGCTTTAGCTACTCAATTAATTTTAAGCGCTATAATTGGTGCTTTTGCGGCAGGCACAATTGAAGGTTCAGGTGCACCCAGAACAAATGCCCCTAACGCTGCTGGTAATGCTGGACTTTGGTCAACTATTGCCTTACTAATTTCTCTATTTACTGGTGGTTGGGTTACAGCCCGTGCTTGTGGGCCGATGAACCGCAATACCGCTCTACTTAACGGCGCAATTCTTTGGGCAACGACTTTGGCTGTTAGCTCATGGCTGTTAGCAAGTGGAGTATCTGGTGCTTTTGGTGTTGCTGCTTCTAACGCTGGGGAAGTCATAAACCAAGTACAACAGCAAGGTGGTGTTAATGTACCACAAGCAAACGTAACTGCCCAACAAACTCGTGAAGCGGCGGCTAATTTACGTTCAGGATTGTGGTGGTTTGTGTTTGGTTCTTTGTTGGGTTTAATAGCCTCAATGATTGGAGCTGTAACTGGCGCTCGTAGTCCTAGAGCTAACAATTACAATTCTTAAAAAATTTTTGGACAAACCAAATGTAATCAATTTGTAAAGCACTTTTCAAAAGGTGCTTTCTGTTTTTTAATTAATACTGCCTGTCTTCCTCTATGCAAAGCTATGTTCTTAATACTGTTGTAGCGACTTTCTAAATATCCTCTTAGCTAGCTGTATTCAAACAACTATACATAATCCACAGTTAAATATATTTTTAATGGTTGAGTATAACATAATAAAAATATGAAAGAAATAGTTACTTTTTTATTTGGCTTGGGTTTTGTATTCAATGCTAGTTTATTTGTCCCCCAAGCTATCAAAATCATCAAAACTAAAAGCGCTAGAAATATTTCTTTAATAACTTTTGTTGGTTTTAATATTATTCAACTTAACGGTGTTCTTTATGGTTATTACTATAAAGACCTAATCTTGATGTATGGTAATTTAATTAGTTTTATTGGCTGTGGAACAGTAACATTATTGGCAATATATTACAGAAAAGGATAATTTATTAACTAATTAAATCCAAAATACTCCTATAAAATTACTATTTATTTTATTTTTAAAATAATAGGGTAAGCTTTACTTACCCTACATTTATTGTATTGAAAAAATTTTCTATTATATCTTTAAATCACCACTTTAGATATGCGGCTTCAATGCCCTGTTCACGTCGGATTTTGCCATCTTTTTCAAACCAGGCAATTATTTGCTGCGCTGTCAAATCTTCTATAGAAACGCTATACTCTTGGGCAATATGCTTCAAAACCTTCAATGATGAAATAGTCAATCTTGTCAAAAACTTTTCTGGGGAAGACAACAATGCCGCATCTACTTTTGCTGACTCTTCCAGAGTTAAAAATTGTGCTGATGGTTGCTGGGGTAGTACATCCATAAATGCTATCTCAAACTTACTTGCTATTCAGCTATTATCCATTACGACGGCTAGATGTAAACCGAGTTTATTGATGAGGATTTTACTGACGAATTTGTACCAAATAGCCACAACGATGTTCGCCATCGATAATCCAGTGGGTGCGCTCTACGTTACAATCTGGTAAGACGGCTGCAAACATTTCTAATTCGTGACCACAGATGCTGGGGAAAGACTCGGCAACATTAGAAATGGCGCAGTTATGCTCCATTAAGATAAAGCGATCGCACTCAAAGGAGTCATTTACATCAACAGGGTGATACTCCGCCATGAAGCCTTCCGCTTTTCTCAACTCTACTAAGTTGGCTACACGTTCTCGCAATGAACCGTTACCGACGCGATCGCGGTATTCTTTGGCTTTGCGCTGCCACTGTTTCTCTAAAATCGATTTAAATTGGTCGTGTCCTACCGTTTCGGCTAAGGTGTCTAGCAACGAAACCGCAAAATTTCCGCTTGCATCACCAAACCGATCGCTCATTGTTCGATGCAAGCGATCGCGTCCTTGACGACTCAGTTGATAAAGGTGCTGGGGACGCCCCATCCCCGTTGCCTGCACTGATGTCGAATACAAAACTAGCTCCTCCGTCTCCAAATCTTTGAGATGGCGACGAATCGCTTGGGGGGTAACGTCTAAAACTTCAGCTAGTTCTAAAGCCGTTGCTTTTTCGTGTTTGTGCAGATATTCTAGGATATCTTGCTTGGTTGAGGACTGGTGGGTAGTCGCCATCTTCATGTAGTGCGAGACGTTCAGCGAACGCCCCAAAAATTAATTTCTTTGAAAATTTGACTTTGACAACATTGTTGTTGTTAATTTAGCGTAAAATGAAGATAGATTAAACAACATAGCTGTTGTTTTACTCTCCACCACTATTCTAGCAGCCGTGTAACCATTCCGTAACGGTAGATGGGAATCGGCTAAAGAAAGCCCATCTCCCATCCTTATAGAGAGATTCAAGTTCCGAACACGAGAGATTATTACTGATGAGTGCCACTGTCAAAACCTTAGTCAACCAACCCTACAAGTACGGCTTTGTCACAGACATTGAGTCCGACACCATACCGCGTGGACTAGACGAGGACGTTGTACGCTTGATCTCCTCCAAGAAGAACGAGCCGCAGTTCATGCTGGACTTTCGCCTCAGAGCTTATCGCCAGTGGCAAAAAATGACGGAACCAACTTGGCCTAATGTCAAGTATCCGCCAATCAATTATCAGGATATCATTTACTACTCAGCGCCGAAACGTAAGAAAGAAAAACTAAACAGCTTGGATGAAGTTGATCCAACCCTTTTAGAAACCTTTGAGAAGTTAGGCATTTCCCTATCTGAACAGAAGCGGCTGGCAAACGTCGCCGTCGATGCAATTTTCGATAGCGTTTCTGTCGCCACTACATTTAAAGAAAAGTTAGCGGAAGATGGCGTTATTTTCTGTTCATTTTCCGAAGCGTTGCAAGAACACCCAGAACTGATTAAAAAATATTTGGGTAGTGTTGTTCCCATCGCTGACAATTATTTTGCCGCCTTGAACGCAGCCGTATTTAGCGACGGTTCTTTTGTCTACATTCCTAAAGGCGTGAAATGCCCAATGGAACTATCTACCTACTTCCGCATCAACTCTGGTGACACGGGACAATTTGAGCGGACTTTGATTGTCGCCGAAGAAGGTAGTTATGTTTCTTACCTGGAAGGTTGCACCGCACCGATGTATGATAGCAACCAGTTGCACGCCGCAGTTGTGGAACTCGTCGCTCTCGACAACGCCGAAATTAAATACTCCACCGTCCAAAACTGGTACGCTGGCGATGCTAACGGTAAAGGCGGTATTTACAACTTTGTCACCAAGCGCGGTTTGTGTCAGGGCGTAAATTCCAAGATTTCCTGGACTCAAGTAGAAACAGGTTCGGCAATTACTTGGAAATATCCTAGCTGTGTGTTGGTGGGTGATAACTCTGTGGGTGAGTTTTACTCGGTGGCGTTAACAAATCACATGCAGCAAGCTGATACGGGTAGTAAGATGATTCACGTAGGTAAGAATACCCGCAGTACAATTATTTCTAAAGGAATCTCCGCAGGTAATTCTAGTAATAGTTACCGGGGTTTAGTGAAAGTTAACCCGACAGCGATTGGGGCGAGAAATTATTCTCAGTGTGACTCAATGCTGATTGGGGATAATGCCCATGCCAACACTTTCCCTTATATTCAGGTGCAAAATAACGGTGCGAAGGTGGAGCATGAAGCTTCTACTTCTAAGATTGGGGAAGATCAGTTATTTTACTTTGCTCAACGGGGTATTTCTTCAGAAGATGCTATTTCGATGATGATTAGCGGCTTCTGTAAGGATGTTTTTAATCAGCTACCAATGGAGTTTGCTGTGGAAGCTGATAAGTTGTTGAGTTTGAAGTTGGAAGGCAGTGTTGGATAAATGGAAGCAAGGATAAACACAGAGACATCGGCGTTCTGTGTTTATCTTTTGGAAGAATAACGTAGACGCAAAGCGGCTTGCCGCAGGCTACCGCAAAGGGGCAGAGAGTTCAGAGAGAGAAGGGAGAGAAGATGATTATTGAAAATAGTGAAGTTGTGCTGTCAGTACGGAATCTGACGGCTAATGTTGATGGGACACCGATTTTGAAAGGTGTGAATCTGGAGGTGCGATCGGGTGAGATTCATGCGATTATGGGGCCGAATGGTTCTGGTAAGAGTACTTTTTCTAAGGTGTTGGCTGGGCATCCGGCGTATGAGGTGACTGGCGGTGAGGTAATTTTTCAGGGGCAAAATCTGCTGGAGTTGGAGCCGGAGGAACGAGCTAGAAGTGGTGTGTTTTTGGCGTTTCAGTATCCGTTAGAAATTCCCGGTGTGAGCAATTTGGATTTCTTGCGGGTGGCGTACAATTCCCGGCGCAAGGCTCAAGGTTTAGAGGAAATAGACGCTTTTGATTTTGACGATTTGATTGAGGAAAAGCTGGATGTGGTGAAGATGAATGCCAGTTTTCTCAGTCGCAGTTTGAATGAAGGGTTTTCTGGTGGTGAGAAGAAGCGCAATGAAATTCTGCAAATGGCGCTGCTAGAACCAAAGTTGGGAATTTTGGATGAGACTGATTCGGGTTTGGATATTGACGCGCTCCGAATTGTGGCGAATGGGGTAAATCAACTGGCAACTCCAGAAAATTCTACAATTTTGATTACTCACTACCAACGATTACTCGATTATATTGTGCCTGATTTTGTGCATGTGATGGCACAAGGGCAGATTATTACGAGTGGTGGTAAAGAACTGGCGCTGGAATTAGAGTCTCGCGGTTATGACTGGGTGCTAGAAGAATTTGCAGCTGCTGAGGTGGGTGTGTAATGAATATTCAAGTATCCCCTAGTCCAATACCTAATTCAAATGCAGTCAGTTTGACATCAATGTTAGATAGAGATGATTATCTGACTGGGTTGTTAAATCAAGTAACAGCAACTAAAACAGAAGGTTGGTTGCAGGAATTACGCCAAAGTGCTGCTAATTGGGTACGCCACTCGATTATCCCGACTACCCGCGAGGAAGAATGGCGATTTACTGATTTGTCGTCTCTACGAAAGGTGCAATTTAATGTAGAGGCGGGAAAGTTTGCGTCTCTAGAATTTGATATTTTGCCAGAGGCGGCTAATAGTCGTTTGGTATTTGTGAATGGCGTTTTTGCGCCGGAGTTATCAGCAGTTTCAGATTTACCATCTGGAATTGTGGTGAGTAATTTGGCTGGTTTGTCTGCGGTTGAGCAGGAAGATGTACGGCAGTATTTAGCTCAAGCTGAGGGAGCGCAGGAAGTTTTTACTGCTCTGAATACGGCTGGGATAACTGATGCTGCTGTGGTATGGGTGAAGAAGAATGTGGTGGTTGAGACACCAATTCATTTGGTGTTTATTTCGGTTGCGGGGAACACTGCGACGATTTCGCAGCCGCGTTGTTTGGTAGTGGCAGAAAGTGGTTCACAAGTGATGTTGGTTGAGGAGTATACGAACCGCAGAGGCGCAGAGAGCGCGGAGAACGGAGTTTATTTAACTAACGCGGTTACGGAAGTTTGGGTGGGTGAGAATGCTGAGGTGATTCACACTAGGGTTGAGTGGGAAGGTGCAGAGGCTTTTCATATTGGGAAGACTGCGATCGCACAAGCTCGTGATAGTCGATATACTTGTCATGCCATAACTTTAGGTGCAAAGTTGTCGCGGCATAATTTAGAGATTTTGCAAACTGGTGAGCAGACACAAACTACTCTCAATGGTTTGACGATAATTTCTGGTAAGCAGTTGTCTGATACTCACAGTGCGATCGCACTCAACTATCCCCACGGTACAAGTGACCAATTGCATAAATGTATTGTAGGCGATCGCGCTCATGCGGTGTTCAATGGTAAAGTTTTTGTACCCAAACTAGCGCAGTTGACAAATGCATCCCAGTTGAATCGCAATTTACTGCTATCGTCTAAAGCTAGAGTTGATACCAAACCCCAATTGGAAATCACTGCCGATAATGTCAAATGCGCTCACGGTGCTACCGTTAGCCAGTTAGAAGATGACGAAATATTCTATCTGCAAAGTCGGGGAATTGATGAAAACGATGCTCGAAAGTTGTTAATTAACGCCTTCGCTGCTGAAGTTATCAACCAAATACCGATTCCCTCTCTGCGAGAAATCCTTTTAAACACAGTGAATAATCTCAAGTCCCTGACTAATGAGTAATAACTAATCTACCAATGACTTTTACTCCTACCAAAACCCTTGCTGATAAAGTTCGCGCTGACTTCCCGATATTGCATCAGGAAGTCAATGAGAAACCCTTGGTTTATCTCGATAACGCTGCGACATCGCAAAAGCCTTTGTTTGTATTAAATGCCCTGCGGGACTATTACGAGCAATATAATGCTAACGTGCATCGAGGTGCCCATTCCCTGAGTGCTAAAGCTACCGATGCTTATGAAGGTGCTAGGGATAAAATTGCCAAATTCATTAATGCTGCATCGCGTCAGGAAATCGTCTACACTCGCAACGCAAGTGAAGCGATTAACCTAGTCGCTTATAGCTGGGGAATGAATAATTTGCAGCCGGGAGATGAAATTATTCTCTCGGTGATGGAACACCATAGTAATATTGTGCCTTGGCAATTGATTGCACAAAAAACGGGTGCAGTACTGAAATTTGTCGAATTAACACCCGAAGAAACTTTTGATTTGGAACAGTTTAAAAAGCTGATTTCTGAGAAAACTAAGCTGGTGTCGGTGGTGCATATTTCTAATACTTTGGGTTGTATTAACCCAGTAGAAGAAATTGGTGCGATCGCTCACAGCTACGGTGCTAAATTATTAGTTGATGCTTGCCAAAGTGTTCCCCACTATCCTGTAGATGTGCAGAAAATAGATTGTGATTGGTTGGTAGCATCTGGTCATAAAATGTGCGCTCCAACTGGGATAGGATTTCTGTATGGCAAGTTAGAATTGCTAGAATCAATGCCACCATTTTTTGGTGGTGGTGAGATGATTGCAGAGGTGTATTTAGACCATTCAACTTATGCAGAATTACCGCATAAATTTGAAGCTGGTACACCTGCAATTGGAGAAGCGATCGCACTTGGTGCTGCGATCGATTATCTTAGCAATATCGGCATGGATAAAATCCACGCCTACGAAGCAGAATTAACAGCTTATTTGTTCCAACAATTAGAGCAAATTCCCCAAATTAGAATTTACGGCCCCAAACCTAATGCTAAAGGTGAAGGGAGAGCTGCTCTTGCGTCGTTCACCGCCGGGGAAGTCCACGCTAACGACTTATCTACATTATTAGATCAAGAAGGCGTTGCTATCCGTTCTGGGCACCACTGCACACAACCATTACACCGTTACTTAGGTCTTGCTGCAACCGCACGAGCAAGTCTATCTTTCTATAACACCCGTGAGGAAATTGATATTTTCATCAAAGCACTGAAAGAAACTCTCGACTTTTTTGCAGGTTTCCTTGCTTAAAGTTACAAAATATTCAGATAGTGATTGTGCCAAATATCAGCAACATATCTTGCTAATAGTTGGCACAATTTAATTATCTGGATTATTTACAAGAGAAACTAAAGTGCTATACAGTGACTTTACTTTAGATAGAGTTAGAAAAACCTTTGGCCTAACTATTTCTGATAAAATTTATATATTTGCATCTGTACATGAGGTAGAGTGCCCACCATTGCTTACAGAAGTATTACGGGAAAATGTACCTTTACCTCTTGCTAGTAATACTGAAAAATCTCGTTTAGAGATGATTATTGCACCAATTTTAATTGCTGTAAGGAAATATCTAAATAATCAAATAAGTTTATTTTTTGGTATCGCTTTTACTGTTGATTCAGCACAAGGTTTAAATGTAAATTGCGATTTTATTATTAGCCGTTCACCATAGTTACTAATTCTAAGCGCACCAGTTGCCACAATTGTAGAATCTAAAAAATAAAATATCAATGCAGGATTAGGTCAGTGTGTAGCAGAGATATTAGTAGCTAAATTGTTTAATGAACGTGAGGGTAATAACATTCAGGCAATTTATGTAACTGTCACCACTGGAACTAACTGGAAGTTTTTGAAACTTATTGGGCAAATCATTGAAATTGACTTGAGCGAATATTATATTAATGACATAGGTAAAATTATCTGGATTTTATCTAACATCCTGATAGAAGAAGTCTTTCAACTAATTCTAGGGATTTCGTAAGTTTTGTGGCAGAGTCAAAATCCCGTTACAAATCTTAATTACCAATTACGTAGCTTGCTTCTCGCCCTTGGCGAGTATTACGAATTACGAATTATTTTAATATGCTTATCAAGTCAACGCCTGCGGAACAAAGAACAGTCCTACACAACGTTAGCTGGGAAACCTTTGAAGCCTTGCTGAGGGATACGGGTGAGCATAGAGGCTCAAGATTTGCTTATGACTGCGGTGTTTTAGAAATCATGACTCCACTTTTTGAACACGAAAATCCTAAAATTCAGTTTGACCGATTGATATTCGCTTTAGCAGTGGAATTAAAAACTAAAATTAGAAGTGCTGGTTCTACAACATTAAAACGTAAAACAATAACAAAGGGAATAGAACCTGATACTTGCTATTATATTCAAAATGAGTCAGCAATTAGAGGTAAGCAAGAATTAGATTTAAAAACAGACCCAGCACCGGATTTAGCAGTTGAAATTGATATTACTAGCAGCTCTGTCAATAAGCTTAATATTTATGCGGCTTTAGGTGTGGCAGAATTATGGAGGTATGACGGTGAAGTTTTAAAATTTTATCAACTAATAGAAAGTGAATATATTGAGATTAAGTTGAGTATAGCTTTTCCTTTAATTTCTGTTAGTGATATGAATAGATTTATCCAGCAAAGTAAAACTATGGATGAAATTGATCTGGTGCAATCCTTCCGTACTTGGGTGCAGGGAAAGATAGGGTAAAGTGTACCTCATCGATAAATATAATTACTGGCTTATTTTTTTAATCTATGCTTGCCATTACTTATAAATCCTAATGAAACATCCAATATCGATTGGATAGCAACATGAGTGTGTCCTTCTAGCAGCATCTTGACTGCGAGTGCCCGTTGAATTTCTCGCAAGTCGAAGGCTATTTTCGATAAACTCTGATAGCGATACCTTTCCTGCGGAACGCTACGCGAACGATGAGCTTCGCTAACGCATCCACATTGATATTCCCCTACAATGGCTACTAATCATACCTTTAACTCTCTTCCGTATTTTTTCACAACCCAGATAGGATTGCTATAGTATATTCAATGTCATTACCTGGTTAAATGAGTGTCTTAACACCTATTATAATTTTCTGCTAAATGCTATACTATTTTTCCTCAACATCTAAGTAATAATTCTAGGTTGTAAGGAAAATCGTTACCATGTCTTCTAAAAAGACAGACGCTCTTTTGAATTGGTTGATAACTATAACAGTTATATTTGGCTGTTCATTGACTGTAATTTTTTTCGCTTTATCCAGTATTAAAGAATTGTCAATTCAGGAAAAAATTCAGTATAGAAACCAAGCTTTAACAACTACTGCAATAGTTTTTCTCGCATCGGCAGCAATGTTTAATACTTATTATGCAGCAAAGCGTGCCCAAGCGATGCATAAAAATGCGATCGCAACTGAGAAAAACCTGGAAATTGGCATTCAAAATGTAAAAGTCAATCAAGACAGATTGATTTCAGAGCGCTTTATGGGAGCAATTGCCCAGCTTGGTCATGAAAAGGTTGAAACCCGGACAGGCGCAATTTATGCATTAGAAAGAGTTGCCCAAGATTTTCCTAAAGAACACTGGACAATCATGGAAATTCTCACTGCCTTTGTGCGAGAAAATGCACCTATCCAGCAGGTGAGAGTAGAGCAACAAAAACTGGAATATTCACCAGCAGCTTACTCAGGTAGGCGTAGAGGTGAGTTGCGTCCGACACAGCAGTTAGAGCAAAATCTCCATGAAGAATTGCCAACAATCCGCACCGATATTCAAGCAGCTTTAGCTGTCATCGGCAGGCGTAATTTACTCGAAGACCCAAAAGATCATAAACTTGATTTACGTAATATCGACATCAGACAAGCAGACCTGCTAGGAGTTAATCTGCAACAAGCAGACTTACGTGGTTCTGACCTAAGTGGAGCTGACCTGCGTGGAGCCGACTTGAGTGAGGCTGACCTGAACGGCGCTAAACTCATTAAGTCTATTCTCTATGAAACCAAATTACTAAAAGCTAGCCTCTGTGGAGCAAACCTGTGTTGGGCTAATCTCAACCGTGCTAATCTCTTTGGGGCTAACCTACGTTCAGCCAACCTCTCTGGAGCAAGTTTGCGTGTAGCTGATTTACAAGGAGCAAACCTTTATAAAGCTAACTTACAACAAGCGACCTTAAAGATGGCCAACCTCTCTGGAGCAAAGCTATTTTTAGCTAACTTGCAAGGAGCAAAACTGGGTAAAGCCAATCTCCAGATGACAGGTTTGATTGGTGCCAACCTCTCAGGGGCTAACTTGAATGGTGCCAATCTTTCTGAGGCTAACTTGAATGCAGCCAAACTCCACCAAACAGAAGTCTATTTTGCCAACCTCTCAGAAGCCAGTTTAACGGAAGCCGACCTATATCAAGCAAACCTCATCGGAGCTAACCTGCATAGAGCAACCTTTTATCAAGCTAACCTGACTCAGGCAAACCTTATGGGAGCGAACTTTTTAGAAGCCGACCTCAGTGATGTCAAACTGGAAGGGACAATTTTAACAGGGGCTAAAAATTTAGAGTTGCACCAGATTAAAAAAGCATTTGGCGATCGCACCACTCGTCTACCTGATTATATAGAAGCACCGACAGATTGGCGACAATCAAGTTGAGTGACCGCAGCATCATTAGTTATTTGGGCGCATTCTACCAGTTTCACTTAGTGCTATAGTTTTTACCAAAAGTCTCCGTAAATATTTGGGAGATGAGGAAGATAAAAGCTATGTCTGATAACAATACAGACATACCGAGAAATTTATTTATAATTCTAATTTTATCGAACAGAATTCAGGAGTCAGAATTCAGTTGGGTATTCTGACCGAAAAACTTGTAGGAGAATATAGAAGAGAACAATCTTACCGGAAAATCTTCAACCACCCAAACATTGGAAAGCTTAAGTTTCACCCTCAGAACCCCAAGTTTGAGGCTCACCCTGAGACTGTAGATGGTTGCCAAGAAATCTCCAATAAACCTGTTAACACCTTTACTATTTCCTTATTCTTAATACTTACGTTTCTATAACGATCCTGCAAATTTTGCAGAATTTTTATTTCCTGTTGAAGGGTAAGCAGATTAGCTAATTTTATGCAAGACAACTGAAAAACTCTACGCAATTGTGCTTGTTCTTGAGAAGAAACATTCATTGCACAGAAAGCATCTCTAAAATTTCCACCTTCTTCTAAGGTAGCTTCAAACTGACTTTGCTGTATAGGAGTAAAAATTTTGTTAATTTGAAAGCGGATCTCATGGTGAAGCTGAACTAAGTGTTCTTCTTGCTGTGGAAATATTTCTGTCCCTACTAGTAAAGGAAATAGATCCGTTAAAGGTTTATAAATATGAGTTTCGATATTAACTGGAGTAGTTGCAAAAGAAGTAACCACTGATTTGGTGACGAGAGAGCTAAATTTAGTTTTCATAAAATATCCTCTTAGTATTTAGTATTGACAAAACAGCCCTATATAAGTTTTTACAAGCATTCAGTTGAAGCACTCTTAGATTGGGCTAGGGCTTATGCAATCCAATGTCCATGTTGACGAGACACCATAGTTAGTTAAAGGCGTTATAGTTTGTGCTTGTACTTAGATGGATATTGAGAAAGTTATCTCTTTAAAGAAAAAGAAATGTTTTTTTACAACCATCACGGGCCATCGGCTGTAAATAGCTCTTATGCACCTTGTGAAAAAAACAGGCTAAGGTAGATAAAATATCTATCTAAAGATAGTTTCATTGAAAAATACCTCTGATGTAACTATCTTTAGATACTTGACAAGAGACAAGATATAACTTTCTTTTTAGCAAAATTAATTTAATTTTTCTCGCTCTAACTTCTAAATGCTGGATACTTAGATTTAGTAGAGAAAGATGATACGGAAGACTTATTTGCTTTCTTGTCACACTGTCAATAAGAGGAAGAGAGGCAGAGAAACCCAGCTTACTGGTATAACCTGAGAAATATTCCCTAAGCAGGAGATAAACAATAAAACACCTGTTTTATCCTAGTCATTGCTATAGGGATAGAAAAAGGAGATGTCTGTTAGAAAGCAGCTGGAGATTTTAGATTTAATTTGGGAGCTTCGGCAGCAACTCAATCTTTTTCAGAAACAGTTTGCTACTAAATTAGAGGTTTCATTAAAAACAGTTAAACGTTGGCAGAATAGGCATACAGTGCCTTCACGGATAGCGCTAAAACTAATAAAAGAAATGTTATGGCAGATGGGTGAACCCGGCAAAAGGCTGCTAAACGAGTATTTTCCAGAAGCAG
Source organism: Nostoc sp. FACHB-888 (assembly GCF_014696655.1). NCBI lineage: Bacteria > Bacillati > Cyanobacteriota > Cyanophyceae > Nostocales > Nostocaceae > Nostoc > Nostoc sp. FACHB-888. The sequence goes on from NZ_JACJQM010000001.1 coordinate 167,131, forward strand.
AGTAGGGTTATGGCTCATAAAGTGAGGGCATCGGAACCTAAAAAGATTTTTACTGGCAGTAGAGAGCAACTGCTGCATTATGGTATTGCTTTGCTATCCTTTGCCTTAGCACTGGGGGCAACTCTGCTGCTCAAAGCATATCTGACGCCAACTCCTGCGGCGCTGTTTTATGTTGCGGTAATGGTGAGTGCCTGGTACGGTGGCTTGGGCCCCGGGTTACTTGCTACCGTTTTGTCTACTTTGGCAATTAACTACTTCTTTTTTAACCCACTCTATTCCCATAACATTACAAATCTAAGTTTAGTACCTCTGGTAGTCTTCATCCTGGCAGCAGGGTTAATTAGTTCGCTTAATGAATCACGGCGCATAGCTCAACGGAAAGCTGAGGCAAGTCTGAAGTCACTACGCGAAAGCGAGGCAAGATTTGGTCGCTTAACAGAGTCCAATATTATTGGGGTAATTGTAGCTGATCTCAACGGCTTAATCATTGAAGCCAATGATGCCTTTCTGCAAATGCTCAATTATACAAGCGAGGATTTGCGCTCTGGTCGAATTCGCTGGGGCGAGATTACTCCACCCGAATACATTGAGGTGAGTGAGCGAGCAATTGAAGAACTTAGAATTACTGGGAGTTGTAAGCCCTTTGAGCAAGAATACATCCGCAAAGATGGCTCTCAAGTTTCCGTCTTAATTGGCTTTGTCAAGCAGGGAGATAAAACAATCATTGGTTTTGTTCTTGACTTGAGCGAACGACAAGCTGCGCTACGTGAACAGCAAGCTGCGCTACGCGATCGCAAACAAGCAGAAGTTTCCCAGAGCATCCTGCAAATGCTCTTAGAATACGTTCCAGAGGGAATTACGATCGCTGGCGGTCCCCCTGATTTCCGAATCATCGCTAATAGCAAACTCGCACAAGAGCTTTTGGGTAGACCTAGTGAATCCCTGGTTGGTATGACTTCTGGCGATTACGTTCAGTCCTACGGTGTGTTCTTAGCTGATGGTGTAACGCGTCCTACCGCAGAACAACTGCCTTTATACCGTGCTACGCGCTACGGTGAAACAATTCGCGATGAAGAATGCATCATTGAACGTCCTGATGGAACCCGAATTACAGCCAGCGCTAATGTAGTACCAGTTCGGGATTTCCAAGGTCAAATTATCGGTGCAATCAATTGCTGGCGCGATATCACCAACCGCAAGCAGATGGAGGAGGCACTGCGGCAACGAGAAACGGAACTTCGCTTAATTACAGATACGCTGCCAGTTCTGATTTCTTTTGTAGATTCAGAACAACGCTACCGCTTCAATAACCGAGCATATCAAGAATGGTTTGGGCATTCGACGGCAGAGGTTTATGGAAAGCATCTTTGGGATGTTATGGGTGAACCCGCCTATGAAGTAGTTCGTCCATACGTGGAACGAGTACTTGCAGGAGAGCAGGTCACTTATGAAAGTCAAGTTCCTTATAAAGATGCTGGCACACGCTACATTAATGCTATTTGTGTTCCCCAGTTTAATCAACAGGGAACTGTTGAAGGGTATGCGGCGTTAATCACTGACATCAGCGAACAGCAGCAGGCAAAAGCAGCATTATGTGAAAGTGAAGCCCGCTTTCGCCACCTTGCAGACACCGCTCCTGTACTAGTCTGGATGTCTGGCACTGACAAACTTTGTAACTACTTTAATAAACCCTGGCTAGCTTTTACCGGGCGGACTCTAGAGCAAGAAATGGGCAATGGGTGGGCTGAAGGTGTTCATCCCGACGATTTTCAGCGTTGCTTAAATACATACACCAATGCCTTTGATGCCCGACAAAATTTCAAAATGGAATATCGCCTCAGACGCAATGATGGCGAATATCGTTGGCTTTTCGATACTGGTGTGCCTCGGTTTGCACCAACAGGAGAATTTCTCGGCTATATCGGCTCCTGTGTTGATATCCACGATCGCAATCTGGCACAAGAAACGCTACGTGATAGCGAGGAGCGATACCGAATTTTAACAGAAGTTTCGCCCCAGGCTATTTGGATGGGCGATAGCCATAGTGGTATTACTTATTGCAATCAATACTGGTTTGATTACAGTGGACTGACAATGGAGCAAACGGCTGGGTATGGCTGGATTGATATCATTCACCCTAATGACTGCGATCGCGTTTTTAAAACTTCGATGCAGGCTGTTGCTAACGCTACAAACTACGAAGCAGAAATTCGCTTCCGTCGAGTTTCTGATGGTAACTATCGTTGGCATCTTGTACGGGGTTTGCCATTTCGAGATGCAGCCGGACAGATTATCAAGTGGGTGGGTGTCGCCACCGATATTCATGATCGCAAAGTTGCCGAAGCCGCCCTGCAACAACTCAACGAAATGCTAGAGCAACGAATTAAAGAGCGCACAGCCCAACTCGAAGCCGCCAACAAAGAACTCGAATCCTTCTCCTATTCAGTCTCTCACGACTTGCGATCGCCCCTTCGCCACATCGCCGGATTTATAGAATTACTTCAAAAGCGGCATAGCTCAACAAGTACATTAGATGAAACAAGTCAGCGTTATTTAAGAATAATTGCAGAAACTAGCAAACAGGCAGGAATACTAATAGATGAGTTGCTCACATTTTCTCGTATGGGGCGCACCGAAATGCGCTACATCAACATTAATATGGAGCAACTAGTCGAAGAAATAAAACGCGATTTGCAAATCCAAATCCCAGGACGCACAATCAATTGGCACATAGAGTCACTGCCAGAAGTGCAAGCTGACCCCTCCATGCTGCGGCTCGTCCTTCGCAACCTCATAGACAATGCCGTAAAATATACGCAGACACGAAACCCAACAGAAATTACTGTTGGCAGTATTGACAATGAAAACGAAGTTGTCTTTTTTGTACAAGATAACGGCGTAGGCTTTAATATGCAATATGTTCACAAGCTATTCGGAGTATTTCAACGCCTGCATAGCGACCCAAAATTTGAAGGCACTGGTGTTGGATTGGCAAACGTGCAACGCATTATTCATCGGCATAATGGTCGAGTCTGGGCAGAGTCTGTAGTTGACAGTGGAGCCACCTTCTATTTTTCACTACCTAAGTTGTCGAAGAAGGAGGGCAATGAAAGAACTTAAGCGAATTCTGCTGATTGAAGACAGTGCCAACGATGCAGAATTAATATTGGCAGCGTTGTCGGAAAATCATCTTGCCAACGAAGTGGTGGTACTGCGTGATGGAGAGGAAGCACTAGATTATCTCTATCGCCGCGGGCTGTTCCGGTTGCGGATGGAAGGGCATCCAGTTGTGGTGCTACTCGATTTAAAACTACCTAAAATCGATGGATTAGAAGTGTTGGCAGAACTCAAATCTGACCCAATAATGCGAGTGATTCCAGTGGTAGTGCTAACTTCTTCTCGTGAGGAGCCAGACTTAGTTCGATGCTATGAGTTAGGCGTTAATGCTTATGTTGTCAAGCCTCTTGATTACCATGAGTTTGCCGATGCTATCAAGGGTGTGGGACTTTTTTGGGCAGTTATTAATCAGCCACCCCTTGGCGCTCTACCTCCAGCACCTCATCGTCAACAGGAGAGGAACTAATGAATCTACTCCGTTTCCTGCTTTTAGAAGATAGTTTGTTAGATGCAGAGCTTGCCCAAGCGACGTTAACTGAAGGCGGAATTAATTGCAAACTAATACGAGTTGAAACTGGCGCTGATTTCCTGACTGCTTTGGAAGCAGAGACTTTCGATTTAATTCTTGCCGATTATGCGCTGCCATCTTTTGATGGAATTTCGGCTTTAGAAATTGCCCGAAATTACTGTCCACAGGTTCCTTTTATCTTTGTTTCTGCCGCGCTGGGTGAAGAATTAGCGATCGAAGCCTTGAAAAATGGCGCAACCGATTATGTATTAAAACAAGGACTAGGGCGGTTAGTTCCCTCAGTGCAACGGGCATTGCGGGAAGCCAAGGAGCGCCGGAAGCGCCAGCAAGCAGAAGAGTCGTTACAGAAGAGTGAAGCCAAGTATCGCAGAATTGTTGATACCTCTTATGAGGGAATCTGGATGATTGACTCTCAATCACGAACAGAGTTTGTGAATCAACGCCTCTGTGAGATGTTGGGCTATCCGGCAGAAGAAATGCTTGGTCGTTCTATGTTTTATTTTATAGATCAGGTTGATGGGGTAGCAGTCCAAGAGAAACTGGAGTGGCACAAGCAAGAAGGTAGCGATCTTAAAGAAGCTCGATTGCGCTGCAAGGATGGTTCCTACATTTGGACGCTGATTTCTGCTAGAGCGATTTTGAATGAACAAAACGATTTCTTGGGCGCGATCGCTATGTTAACTGATATCACCGATCGCAAGCGCACCGAATCAGAACGCGATCGCCTTTTGCAACTTGAGCAAAGAGCTAGGGCAGAAGCAGAGGCTGCTAACCGAATCAAAGATGAGTTTCTAGCAGTACTTTCTCATGAATTGCGATCGCCACTGAATCCGATAATCGGCTGGGCAAAACTGTTGCAGAGCCGTAAATTTGATGAAATATCACTTAAAAAAGCCCTTCAAACTATTGAGCGCAATGCCAAGTTACAAGCTGAACTAATTGAAGATTTACTAGATGTTTCTCGCATCCTCCAGGGCAAACTCAACCTCAACATGATGCCAGTCAATTTGGCATTCACCATTGAAGCCGCAATGGAAACAGTGCGTTTAGCAGCAGAGGCAAAAACCATTCAGATTGAGATGGCGCTTGATCCGATAGGGAAAGTTTTGGGTGATTCAGCCCGTTTACAGCAAGTCTTCTGGAACCTGTTATCAAATGCTGTCAAGTTTACAGAGGTTGGGGGAAAAGTAAATGTGCGATTGGAGTGTATCGACGCTCAAGTGCAGATTACCGTCAGCGATACAGGCAAAGGTATTCACCCTGATTTTCTACCTCATGTGTTTGACTATTTTCGTCAAGGTGACGGTACAACAACTAGAAAGTTTGGTGGGCTAGGATTAGGTTTAGCGATCGCTCGTCACTTGGTCGAAATGCACGGTGGAACGATTTGTGCTGAAAGTCTTGGCGAGGACAAAGGAGCTAGCTTCACAGTTAGGTTACCTCTGCTCAAGGAAAGTGCAACAATTAAGGATGATACGAATTCTGATTCCTCAACAGCCGCTTTTGCTTCTTCTCCCCTGATGGGTTTACAAGTTTTGATTGTAGATGACAATGCTGATACCCGCGACTTTTTCAGCTTTGTGCTGGAGGAATTTGGAGCGATCGTCACCACAGCAGCATCAGGAGATGAAGCATTACAAGCGCTAACACAGTCAAAGCCAGATATCTTACTCAGCGATATCGGAATGCCAGAAATGAACGGCTATATGCTGATAAAACAGGTGCGGACTCTAGAAGCAGAAATAGGGGAAAAACAAATTCCAGCGATCGCTCTGACTGCTTATGCAGGTGAAATAAATCAGCAACAAGCGCTAAAAGCAGGATTTCAACAATACATCGTTAAACCTGTAGCACCAGACGAATTGCTCATGGCGATTTCTAATTTAGTCCAATCTACTTAGGTGTTCGTGATCAACCTGAATAATTAGATAAACCTCGTTAGTGTTACAGATTTTAAACTATTCTTCACAGATAATACAAACGTTTCAATTGCCTGGAATAGCTTCCCTGTAAGCATAACAATGCTGTGTCTCTACCACTAACCACCGCAATTTAGAGAATATTTGAAATCTTTGAAAAATCAAGTTATCAAAAATTTTATAGATAATTTCTATGAAATAGATTTAAGGAGCTATCAAGTAGTTACGTGTTTGTACTCTATCATAACGCTATAGATACTCTTAAAATCAACCTAAATTTACTTCTGAAAGGAGCCAGATATGAAGACTTATGACATATCTCTCATAAAGACAAATGGATTCACGACTTTGTTGGTATTTGTCTCAATTATATTTATTTTCACATTAACTCTAATTTTCTCATTCTTTGAAAATATTCAAGAATTTCCAAATCAAGAAAAAATAGAATATATTAATCAAGCATTAACAACTATTGCCATAATGATTGGAGGATTAGCATTAATAATTAATGCTTACTATACTTCCAGACTCTCTTTTGGTGACAATCAGAGTGCATTAACCAAACTTCTTTTTGGGGCGCTAGGTTGGGACAACAATATCAAAACTGGCGTTAATAACACCCAACAAACTATAGAAGAAATTGTTCCAGAACGTTTTTCTAAAGCAATTGAACAGTTAGGGAATGAAAAGATTGAAACACGGTTTGCCGCAATTTATGCTTTAGAAAGAATTGCCAAGGATTCTCACAAAGACCATTGGACAATTATGGAAATTCTCGCTGCGTTTATCCGCGAGAATGCCCCAGTCAGTCATAAATATGAGGACGATTTACAGGAGTCATCAAAACTTCCTACAGATATTCAAACAGCCTTAACTGTCATTGGACGACGCGATTCACATAAAGATCCGGTAAATCAGAAACTAGATTTACGCAATACAGACCTCAGTAATGCAGACTTAACGGAAGCCAACCTCTCAAAAGCAATCCTTACAGGATCTAACTTGCAATGGATCAATTTTACACGAGCAAATCTCTCGGAGGCAGACTTATCAATAACCTATCTTTGTGGATCAATCTTCTATGAAGCCAACCTCTCCAAAGCAATCCTCCCAGAAGCCAATCTTCAAGGCGTAGTCCTCAGAAAAGCGAACCTCTCGCAGGCAATCCTTTATGATGCTAGTTTGGAAGGGGCAATCCTTTGTGATGCCAAATTAGAAGGAGCAATCCTTTGTGGTGCAAACTTGGAAGGAGCAATCCTTTGTGATGCCAATTTGGAAGGAGCAAACTTTGAGGATAGCAATCTTCAAGATGCAAACCTGATTGGTAGTAACTTGCAAAACGCAAAACTTGCTGGAGCCAACTTAGAAGCTGTATTACTCAGTACAGCTAACCTGCAAGATGCTAACTTCCAAGAAGCTAACCTCTCTAGAGCAAACTTCAGCGGATGTGAAAACTTTGAATTACAGCAGATTGAACAGGCAATTGGCGATCGCACAACAATTTTACCAGAAAACTTTAAAATACCCAAACACTGGAAGTAATAAAAAGCTCAGTTTCAGTCAAATTAAGACCCTTGTTATAATAACCCGCACAGGCGGGTTTTGTTTGTTTAGACGCTTCAAGAAAAGAAATTTTAAGAGTTAAATATATCACTAAAAATTATATAAATACCAAATTGAAAGACATCTTTTAAGAATTGTAATTTATTAGTATTTCATAAAAAAATATTTTTCTGATTGATTTGTCTCTAATTGTTGGCACTGTTACAACCCACATCTTTGAACCCGTTTACTATATCTGAGTACTTTAAAAAAACAAAAGTAGTTCGTTAGGAACATAAATCTCTTAATATTGGAGAATGGTTTGTTATTATTTTAGTCGGCTAAATCGCAGTAAGTTGGTAAATTACAGCAGTTCTCATCTGCATGAAGTATAAAACTCCCGGTTTTCAAAAGAGGCAGGGGAGCAGGGAGCAGGGAGCAGGGGGGGAGGCTGAGACGGAGATTGTAGTACTCCGCCCCAGCCAAGCGTCCTAGAAGGACGGGGATTCATACCCATGTTTCGCAACGCTTGTCGCAGAGGGGAAGGGCTTGCTCCCCCCGCTCCCTGCCCCCTTCCCCTCTGCCTCTTCTTTGAGGCAGGAGGTACAAACTCTTTATGTATGATGCGTGAGTCCAGCATTTTGTAATTCACTTAAAAAGCAAACTGCTGTATCAACAATTTCAATTTTTTATGAACTCTGAATCAAAAAATTAACAATAACTATTTAGTTTTTTCTGCGCCGCTAGTTAAGAGGTAATCTATGGTGCGAAACTCAAAGCTAGGGTACAGAACGTTCCCTAAGCTTATTCTGCGTCCATCCGTTGCTATAGGTATAATTGCATCTTTATTGGTTGGCGGAATAAGTTTTTATATAGTAAAACGCTGGCAAAATTATGCCAATCCAGAGGCACAAGTGCCAGCAACACAATTACCACAGTTAAAAACGGTAACAGCTTTAGGGCGGATTGAACCACAGGGAAAGGTAATTAAACTTTCTGCTGCGGTGTCTGCGGAAGGAAGTCGGGTAGAAAAGTTGTTAATGAAGGAGGGGGATAAGGTAAAAGCAGGACAGGTGATTGCGATTTTGAATAGCCGCGATCGCTTGCAAGCAGAATTAGATGAGGCGCAAGAACAAGTAAAAGTAGCCCAGGCAAACCTAAACCGCACCCAAGCAGGTGCTAAACGCGGTGAAATTGCCGCCCAAAAAGCTGCGATCGCTCGCTTAGAAGCAGAACGCCAAGGCAATATTAATGCCCAAGTAGCAACAGTTGAACGATTTCAAGCCGAAGTGCGTAACGCCCAAGCAGAAGACGAACGCTATCAGCAACTATATCAACAGGGCGCAATTTCCGCTTCCCAACAGGATAGCAAGAGTTTAAACTTGGAAACCGCTCAAAAAAACCTGCAAGAAGCACAAGCACAGTTAAATCGTACCCAATCAACTAGCCAGCAACAGGTAAAAGAAGCCACAGCAAAACTTGATGAAATTGCCGAAGTGCGCGGAGTGGATGTAGAAGCTGCCCAAGCAGAAGTCAATCGGGCCGTAGCAGCCATGAATTTGGCAAAAGTCAATCTAAAACAGGCCGAAGTGCGATCGCCTCAAAATGGACAGATATTCGAGATCCATACCCATCCTGGCGAATTAGTATCAAATGATGGTATCGCTGATATCGGACAAACCAACCAGATGTATGTGATAGCCGAAGTTTACGAAAGCGATATCGGTAAAGTGCATTTAGGGCAGCAAGCACAAGTATTTGGTGATTCCCTCTCGATTGAATTACAGGGAATCGTAGATCGCAAAGGCTTACAGGTGCGGCGGCAAAATGTCATTAACACAGATCCTGCAAACAATATCGATAACAGAGTAGTGGAAGTCCATATCCGACTCGATGAAGCCTCCAGCCGAAAAGCCGCCACCTTAACCAATATGCAAGTTAAGGCAGTAATTGAATTGGGAATAGGGAATAGGAAATAGGGAATTGGACATTGGTTTAAGTTATTCTCCATCTCCCCTGCCCCCTGCCCCCTGCCCCCTGCCCCCTGCCCCCTGCCCCTCACTCCCTACTCCCCACTCCTGATAATGGGATTGATTAAAAAACTACAACGGCGAACTCCTCTCGGATGGCTGCAACTGAATCATGAAAAAAGCCGTCTTTTAGTGGCATTGTCAGGCATTGCCTTTGCGGATCTTCTCATGTTCATGCAACTGGGCTTTCAGACTGCGCTGTATGACAGTAACACTAGACTGCATCGCAGTTTGCAAGCAGACATTGTTTTAACCAGTCCCCAAGCTCGTAACTTGCCAAGCTTGTCTACATTTTCTCGGCGGCGACTTTACCAAGCAATGGATATACCAGGGGTGAAGTCGGCAGAACCAATGTATTTCAACAACACAATCTGGAAAAATCCCCAAACACACCGTGAGACAGGGGTTCTAGTTATCGGGTTCAATCCAGATAAGCCAGCCTTTGACTTACCCGATGTTAACCAGCAATTGCAGACAATCAAGCTGCCAGGTGCTGCCTTGTTTGATCGTGGTGCTAGAGGAGATTATGAAAAAGCGATCGCTCAAATTGATCAAGGTAAAACCCTAACCACCGAAATAGAACGGCGTACAATTACCATTAGTGGCTTATTCCAAGTTGGGGCTTCCTTTGGCGCTGATGGCAATCTGATTACCAGCGATCAAAACTTTTTGCGGCTATTTTCTGGGCGACAGTCCAGCAGTGTTAGTCTAGGTTTGATTAAGGTAAAACCAGGCTATGACCCGAAAAAGGTGGCAGTAACATTGAAAGCCTACCTGAAAGATGATGTCAAAGTTTTAACCCATGCCGAATTTATTGAATTTGAGAACAACTTTTGGAGAACAAATTCTCCAATTGGATTTATTTTCAGCCTGGGTGTCTCAATGGGCTTTGTGGTGGGCGTGATTATCGTCTATCAAGTCCTTTCCACCGATGTTAATGCCCATGTTCGAGAATATGCGACCTTCAAAGCAATGGGATATCGCAATTACTACCTGCTAGGTGTGGTGCTTGAAGAATCGTTGATATTAGCAGCGCTGGGTTTCTTCCCCGGATTGGGAGTGTCTTTAGCACTTTACCAACTGACTCGCAGTGCGACAAATTTGCCTATGTATATGACTGCGATTCGAGCATTGCAAGTACTGGTGCTGACTATCATTATGTGTACAATTTCCGGTGCGATCGCCACCCGCAAACTCCAAGCCGCCGATCCCGCTGATATGTTCTAAAAAATGGGCATGGGTCATAGGGCATGGGGCATCGGTAGCAGGGGAGACAAGGGGACAAGAGGTGAGAACTTGAAACAAGTCTTTCCCTTTGTCCCCTTGTCTCCTTGTCCCCAAGTCCTCTTGCCTAATGCCCCATCCTCCATCCCCAATCCCCAATCTAAAATTGTTATGCTTCCCGTCATCTCCATCCAGAATCTCGACCAGTATTTTGGTCACGCTTCACTCCGTAAGCAAGTTTTATCTAACATCAACTTAGAAATTAACGCAGGTGAAATTATTATCATGACTGGGCCCTCTGGTTCTGGAAAGACAACCTTGCTAACCTTAGTGGGTGGGTTGCGTTCTGCCCAATCTGGTAGTTTGCGGGTGTTGGGACAAGAACTTTGTGGTGCTAGTGCTGAACAACTAGTGCAAGCGCGACGACGTAACGGTTATATTTTCCAAGCACATAACTTACATAGTAGTTTGACGACACTCCAAAACGTCAAAATGGCTTTGGAATTGCACAAAAATCTTGGGTTAAAAAAAATGCTAGCTAGGTCAGCCCAAATGCTAGAACAGGTAGGATTAGGAAATCATTTGCATTACTATCCTGATGAACTGTCTGGCGGACAAAAACAAAGAGTAGCGATCGCTCGTGCTTTAGTTAGTCATCCTCAAATAATCTTAGCGGATGAACCTACCGCCGCCCTTGACAGTCAATCGGGACGAGATATAGTTAATCTCATGCAAAAACTCGCAAAAGAGCAAGCCTGTACCATTTTGATGGTTACTCATGATAATCGCATCCTACACATTGCCGATCGCATTGTTCACATGGAAGATGGCAAACTCAAGTCAAAAGTAAAACTATCAACTTAAAGTTGTTAAGTTCATCCCATCCCCTTTTAGGGGATGAGATAACACGAAAGGCTTTTGACTGTTAACCGTTAACCGTCAACGGCGTTGGGGTGTTTCTCATCCCATTTTTAAAAAAAAGAGTGGGTTTTCCCGATGCTTTTTTATAATTTCACGCCATATATCAATAAAAATTATTGTATGGCAGGCATCTCGCCCGCCCTAGTTGTGCAGATTAAAGTTCCCTCTTCCCTCCAAGGCAACAGACTCGGTGATTTCCTTACACCAACTTTAACTTAACGGTGTAGTTGAGTGTTCAGTTGAACAACTGTCCAGTTGCTTCCAAGATTTCCTTCAAGTACTATTATGTAATGGCTATAACCTTTAGAGTTTCTTTTGTTGCCTGACAAATGATACCTATGGCAGGCCACAAGAGCGTTTTTGTGATCAATCTAGTTAAATTTTAAGATCATTGCCAATGTAGGCTATTAAAATTAATCCCAATTCACTAAATTACAGTTATAAATCATTTCTCCTTGTTTCCTACCCCCTATGCCTGTGCTTATCTATAAGCCTCTAGAGGATTTCCCAACGTTTATGGTTTTCAACAACATCTATTGCGAGCTAGAAACACTAGTAGAAATAAGCTAGTCTATTTTCCAATACAAGCAAGGAATTTTTGTAGCTCTATGATTATTGACAATAGCGCTAGTAGTTCAAACAAGAAGTTGCTCGGTTTTGATGTCAAAAGTTTGACAGCTAATCGACGTGCAATAAATGTGTTAAAGGGAATATTTGCTATTCTTCCTATCACCTTCGCATTGCCTGTAGATGCTTTACAAGTAAAGGTGACTCCAACTAATCCTAAATTAGGGGATACACTCTCGGTGCAGATTAATCGAGATAATCCCGATAATAGTACAAATCCAACAGTAGCTAGTGGTAATAATACATACCCAGCCTTTGAAATTGCTCCTAATCAATATCGAGCTTTGATTCCTACAACTCCACTAGAAAAAGCTGGAACTAGAACACTTCGGGTTACAGGGGATGGTCAAGTACAAAACTTGGCAGTGAATGTACTTAATCGCAAGTTCCCTGTACAACGCATTACTTTACCACCCGGCAAAGCCGGAGTGGGCGCCACAGAGCATGAACTTAAGCGTGTGGCAGCTTTCAAGGCATTGCAAACACCAAAAAAATATTGGAATGGAGTATTCTTAAAGCCAAATACAGGACGAATGAGTACAACCTATGGTGTACGTCGCTACTATAATGGTACATTTGCAAAGGACTACTATCATCGTGGTCTTGACTACGCTGGTGCAGCCGGTTCACCGGTAATTGCCCCGGGCTCTGGGCGAATTGCTTTGGTAGGTAGGGTGTCCCAAGGGTTTAGGGTACACGGTAACGTAGTTGGCATTGACCACGGTCAAGGAGTAACCAGTATTTTCATGCACCTGAGTCGTATTAACGTTAAAGAAGGTGATTTTGTGAAAGCTGGTCAACTAATTGGCGCAGTAGGTTCAACAGGTGCTTCCACGGGGCCACATTTACACTGGGGTCTATATGTAAACGGACAATCTGTTGATCCAACACCTTGGCGAACCAAGGCCGTTAACTAGTAGAGGCATTGATCTCGTCTGTGCATAATTTATGTTTTTTTTGCTGATACTTAGGCAGAATAAATTTGATTGATACCGTCCCTACCTTGCTTGGCTAACATAAATGATGATAAGCATTATGAGTATCGAAAAGATTGTAGAACAAGCTCTCCAGGATGGTTATTTGACGCCAGCAATGGAAGCAGAAGTCGGTAGAATCTGTGACAACGCCTCAGAACTCTCAATAGAAGAGTATATGGCGCTTGATCGGCTGATGGGGGCACTATTGACTAGCGAGGTAGTGGCGGTACCTCGTAAACAATTTATTAACGTTATGGAAGAATTGGTACTGACGGAAGCGATCGCACGAGTCGCAGAAATTGAAGCTACCAGTGAAAGTTCTTTAGATGTCGGCGATATTGCTGCTTACGCCCTCAATCGGCTACCACCTCTATATGCTACTACAGAAGAAGGTGCTAACTTCCAGCGCCAAACGGCTCAGGCACAACTCCAAGACTTAATTTCTCAGCAGATAAGTGAGGCGATTAATCGTTACCTCGATCGACCTAACTTCTTCCCAGAACGACAAGCCTTAGGCAAAAATACTGGCAATGAAGTTGTACGCCAAGTTAGTGCTTTACTCCAAACATACGCACCTAACTTTGAGCAAAAATTATAATTTTTAATAGTCATTAGTCATTAGTCATTAGTCATTAATCTAAAACAAATGACTAATGACTCTATAATTAATCACGTACTAACACTGTTGTCCCTAAACTTACCTGTTCATACAACAATCGAACATCAGAATTACGCATTCTTAAGCAGCCGTGGGATACAGCCGTTCCTACTAGGTCAATTTCAGGTGTGCCATGAAAGCCAATTTCATTCCGTCCATCTGACCAAAAACCAATCCATCTGTCTCCCAAGGGACTATCCGTACCAGCCTCAAATACTTTGCCCGTAATTGGGTGACGCCAGATTGGATAGTGTCGCATATGGAACACCTGAAAAGAACCTGTGGGCGTTTCCCAACCTTTCTTACCTATAGCGATTGGGTAGCTGGCTATTACCTCATCTTCTGCGTATACATAGGTGCGGCGATCGCTTAAATCAACCACTACTTGCGTCTTGGCATCTGCCAGCCTATTAAAAGGTACTTGTTGGGCTGAAGCCTTAGACCATAAAGCTTTTGGCCAACTATCCGCAACTGGATTTTGTTTTTCTGTTTGCGCGACTAGCCGCGTCTTAGTTGTTGGTAGATCGGTTTTAGCTATATTCTTCTTAATGGTTTGGGGTTGAGTTTGAGGCTTAATAGTAGAAGGCTTAAGTGTAGAAGTATTTCGGACAGTTGCTTTAGCTACATTTTTTTTAATTCTTTTCGACTTAGTTTGAGGCTTAATAGTAGAAGGCTTGAGTGTAGAAGTACTTCGGACAGTTGCTTTAACTACATTTTTCTTAATTATTTTTGATTTAGTTTGAGGCTTAATAGCAGAGGACTTTGGTGTAAACGCCCTCTGGGCAGTTGAACCTTCGGTGACTTCACTAGAAGGCACAGATGCACCCAGTGCAATTTCCCCTAAACTTACTTGAGAAAGATTCTTGTAGGCTTCCTCTGGGCGGCTTCCTTTAGGATTGGTTAAAGTCGAATCTCGCCGCATCGAAGTAGATGCAGACTTCTCAAGGTACCCTTTCGCCGTAGTAATGCGCCAATGGACAGCTAAAGATAAAAATGAAAATGCTGTGCCAAAACAGAGCAACATTACCATCCGCCCGATAGATTCGTTTCTTACCATTGCCATTGCCTATTGTTTATCCCTGACATATCCAGCCGAGCAATTGGATGTCTTCATCATCCTATTATCAAAAATTTATCAATACTTATCATTTCCGTTATAAATCTACCAATACCTCTGGGCAAACTAAGACTATGCGAATTGTCCCAGCAGCAAACCTCCAAGTGGCCAACCTCATTCCTCCAAAGTTCTGGGGGTTGTAAGCCAATACTTGGGCTTTCTGATGGAACCTTTGGAATGTAGCAATCAATCATTAGTGCTGTAGGTGCGAGAAAAACCATGTTTGAAAAATTATTGCTAGCAGTCACAATTACATTTTCCCTCAATTTGTTTTTTCAACTTCGCGTACCAGAGCAATATAATGGTGCTACCTACGGGTCACAACCAGAACAACCAGCAACTATTCTAGTAACAAAATCAAAAAAATAAATCACCATTATAATAACCACAACAACCCAACTTCCAGAAATTATTGCCTGAATTTTAAAGCTATCAAGAAGTTAAAATTACAAAATTTTTATCTTCATCCTTATAACCAGATTTAATTATTTTTATCAAGCGTATATACCCAGTTGCTAAAAATACTAAAATGTGCATATTGCTGGAACTTTATTAGTTGATGGTGCAAGGGCAACTATGCCAGCAGTATAAGGAAAAAGTGGCTCTGCTTATTGCTATAAATGTATCCAAAATTGTATGCCTCAGTGTTCCAGTCATAAATCCGTCACCTTAGCATGGAACTTCTGTGCCATTAGCAGGTCTAATAGATAGGGATGATTTAGAGCCAGTACGATCTATGAGTCAGTCGATCTCTGTATCCTGGTCAACGGTTGATGCAAAGTATCCAGAAGCATCAGTGCAAGTTGACAAACTCCCTAACCACGATTTAATTTTGCGCTGTCAAGCGGGACTGCGACCAGATCGTGTTGCGTTTGCAGAATTATTACGCCGCTATCAAAGTCAAGTTGATAGAGTTTTATACCACCTAGCTCCAGATTGGGCTGACAGAGCCGATTTGGCTCAAGAAGTTTGGATTCGAGTTTATCGGAATATTAACCGATTACAAGAGCCTGCTAAATTTCGGGGCTGGTTAAGCCGCATTGCCACCAACTTGTTTTACGATGAGTTGCGGAAACGCAAGCGGGTTATGAGTCCTTTGTCACTGGATGCTCCTCGCTCCTTAGAGGATGGCGAGATGGATTGGGAAATCGCTGGCGATACTCCCGGCCCTGAGGAAGAACTGACAACTAGAGAATTTTACGAGCAACTGCGGGAAGCGATCGCGGATTTACCAGAAGTTTTTCGTACAACTATTGTCCTGAGAGAAATCGAAGGCATGGCATACGAAGAAATTGCCGAAATCACAGGAGTTTCCTTAGGAACTGTAAAGTCAAGAATAGCCAGAGCTAGATCGAGGCTGCAAGCTCACTTGCAGAATTATCTAGATTCCTAATTTACAGTATCTTGCCTCTGCTCAATGGGAGAATTTAAGGATTGATTAAGAATTACCAGGATGTAGATCGCTTGTGCCCTGAGGAGGAAAATTGGCTAATTTCTCCGAATTTCCCGCCCAGTTTACCCGTGTATGAATTGGTATAATGTTAAGATGACTACTGATTCTCAGTTTTACGACCGTTCTCCTTTACAACTTCCTCAAGATTTGTCAGATGGAATGGCCAATCATACCAACGAATCAACGGGTCTTATGGATATGGTGAAGCGCGATCGCTTCGAGTTATTGAGTGCTTACCTTGATGGTGAAGTCACAGCTTCTGAACGCAGGCAAGTAGAAGAATGGCTGGCAAATGATGCCTCAGTTCAATGCTTGTATGCCCGACTGTTAAAGCTGCGCCAAGGCTTGCGGACTCTCCCAGTGCCCACAGCCCAAGAGTCACCAGAAGCAACAGTTCAGCAAGTATTAACAGGTTTACGCCGCCGTTCCCGTTTAAACTGGATGGCGGGAGGTGCAGCCGTTGCTGCTTGTGTAATCGGTGCAGTATCTGGCTTAGTACCTATTGGTTCTAGAGCGCCGCAACTGGCACAAAGACCACAAATGGAACCGATACAAACGTCCTCAGCGTCTATAATTCCACCTTCCCCTCTGATGGTGGGACTAAATAACCCGGTAATCGAAATTCCTAAAGCAGCAGTAGCTTCTCCAGAAAATCCAATCTATCCGGTACAGCCACAACGCCACGACTCCAAACAGGAAATAAACTAATTGCATTAACGGTTCAGAGATAATGGTTGTACTTTGCGGTTAAACCACAGCCACTCCACCAGCCATCAGGTTGGAGGGAGCCTTCTAACTGCTCAACTTGCTCTAGAGCCATTAAATAAACCCAAGCCCAACCCAGAGAGGTCGCCTGTGGCTCATAAACCTCAATAGTTTGGCGATTATAGAGATTTTCTGATGGTTGTCTAGGGGGTTGGTAATTTTCCAGCACATCTAGCTCATTTAAAACCCTTGGGTTAGAAAAAGAGAGTAAATAACCGTAAACTTGGCTATCCCCTAGCGTCATCGCTGGGTAGCCCATTGGCAAAGCAAACAATTTGCCTTGTACAAAGGCTCTTTTGACATTAACTACTTTGCCAGTACAGTATTTTTTATAGTTAGCTTCACCTGGTTTGAGTGTGCCATAGACAAAAACCCGCACCAAATCAGATAATTTTATATTTGATTCAACCATCTAAAACTTTATAAAATAACTCTCGCTATATTGAAACACTAGCAGTTAGGGCGTAATGAGACTGATGCTCAATCGCACTTATCGTAATTATTATTTATTTTATATATAAATCAATATAAATTTGTGAGTAGCCTGTTGACAGGCTATGTTAACATGGTAGGCCAACCAGGCTGACCCCATAGGAGAAGTTTTTTTGGTGGATTCTTCGCGATATAACCCAGCAACGATTGAGGAAAAATGGCAGAAAACATGGTTAGAACTTGGTTTAGATAAGACACCTACAGCTAACAACAAGCCAAAATTCTACGCTTTATCCATGTTTCCTTATCCATCGGGCAGCCTACACATGGGTCACGTCCGTAATTATACGATTACCGACGTAATTGCCCGCCTCAAGCGAATGCAAGGGTATCGGGTAATACACCCAATGGGTTGGGATGCCTTTGGCTTGCCAGCAGAAAATGCCGCCATTGACCGTGGTGTACCGCCAGCAAAGTGGACTTATCAGAATATAGTCCAGATGCGCCAGCAATTGCAGCGTCTTGGTTTATCCATTGATTGGGAATGTGAACTTGCTACCTGTTCACCAGATTATTACAAGTGGACGCAATGGATTTTCTTGCAGTTTTTGCAAGCAGGGTTAGCTTACCAAAAAGAAGCAGCAGTAAACTGGGACCCCATTGACCAAACTGTATTGGCAAATGAACAAGTCGATAACGAAGGACGTTCTTGGCGTAGTGGGGCAATAGTTGAGCGCAAATTGTTGCGGCAGTGGTTTTTTAAGATTACTGACTACGCCGAAGAATTACTCAATGACTTGGATAAGTTAACAGGTTGGCCAGAACGCGTCAAATTGATGCAAGCAAACTGGATTGGCAAATCCACAGGCGCTTACTTAGAATTTCCTATCCTTGGGATAGATGAAAAAATCGCCGTGTATACCACACGCCCAGATACCGTTTATGGTGTTAGCTACTTAGTGTTAGCGCCAGAACATCCCTTAACAAAGCGCGTTACTACAAAAGAACAACAAGCGGCGGTAGAAGTTTTTATTAAAGAGGTTTCCAATCAAAGTGAGTTGGAACGTACCTCTGAAGACAAACCAAAGCGCGGTATCTCCACAGGTGGGGTGGCAATTAACCCATTTACAGAAGAAGAAGTGCCGATTTGGATTGCTGACTATGTACTGTATGAGTATGGTACTGGGGCAGTGATGGGTGTACCAGCACACGATGTCCGGGATTTTAAGTTTGCTAAAAATTACGATTTGCCAATTGATTTTGTTATTGCTTCCCCAGATGATGTTGCAGGTTTTGACTTAACTCCAGCATCAGGGATTGATGAAGTCACACAACTCATCCAAATTGAATATAACCAGGCATACACTGAACCAGGAATTTTAATTAATTCTGGGGCTTTTACTGGTATGACTTCCACAGATGCTAAACAAGCAATAATTGAATACGCCGAACAACAAGGTTTTGGTAAAGTGCGGGTGCAATATCGCTTGCGGGATTGGTTAATTTCGCGGCAGCGTTACTGGGGCGCACCGATACCTGTAATTCACTGTCCCAACTGTGGGATAGTGCCAGTACCTGATAAAGATTTGCCTGTACAGTTACCAGAAGAAGTGGAATTTACTGGACGTGGCGGTTCACCTTTGACTCAGTTGGAAAATTGGGTAAATGTGCCTTGTCCGACTTGTGGCACTCCTGCGAAGCGAGAAACCGACACGATGGATACTTTTATTGATTCCTCATGGTATTTCTTGCGCTTCCCTGACGCTAAAAATGAACAACAGGTTTTCGATTCCAGCAAAATTAACGACTGGATGCCAGTAGACCAGTATGTAGGTGGTATTGAACACGCAATTTTACATTTATTGTATTCGCGCTTCTTTACTAAGGTACTACGCGATCGCGGTTTGTTAAACTTTGATGAACCCTTCCAACGCTTGTTAACTCAAGGTATGGTACAGGGTTTAACTTACCTAAATCCCAACAAAGGCGGCAAAGATAAATGGATTCCTTCTAATCTGGTAAATTCAGCCGACCCCCGCGACCCCCAGACAGGCGAACCACTGCAACGTCTCTACGCCACCATGTCTAAATCAAAGGGCAACGGTGTAGCCCCAGAAGATGTAATTTCCAAATACGGTATAGATACAGCGCGGATGTTCATCTTATTCAAAGCGCCGCCAGAAAAAGACCTGGAATGGGATGAAGCCGATGTGGAAGGACAATTCCGCTTTTTAAATCGGGTTTGGCGTTTGGTGACAGATTATGTTGCAGCTGGGGTATCACGTAAGCAAGCCCAACTCGCTGATTTAACTAAGGCAGAAAAAGAATTGCGGCGGGCGATTCACACGGCTATTCAAGCGGTAACAGAAGACGTTGAGGACGAATATCAATTCAACACAGCTATTTCAGAATTGATGAAGTTAAGTAACGCTCTAACTGATGCCGATGGAAAAAATTCACCAATTTACGCAGAAGGTATCCGGACTTTGGTGGTATTACTAGCACCCTTTGCACCACACATTGCTGATGAATTGTGGCATTTATTGGGTGAAAGTAATTCAGTTCATACTCAAACTTGGCCGTCATTTGACCCGGCTGCTTTAGTAGCTGATGAAATTACTTTAGTAATTCAAATTATGGGTAAAACTCGCGGCTCCATTCAAGTACCAGCACAAGCAGATAAAGCAGCGTTGGAGAAATATGCCCGTGAATCAGAAATTGCCCAACGTTACATCGAAGGTAAGGAGATTAAAAAGGTAATTGTCGTGCCTGGAAAGTTGGTAAATTTTGTAGTTAGCTAAGTACAGCTTTGCATAAAATCTTGGCGAATTGAGGGTTGAAATTTAAACGCAAAGTGGCGCAGAGGGAAGCGCAGAGGTACGCAGACAATTCACTACGAATTAATTAAATGTTGTACTTAGCAATCGATAAAATTGTAAATATAGCCTGGCCAAACATCAGAGGATTTACATCCGTGACACTCAAAGAGTTAGAACAACAACTTCTTGCCCTCAGACAAGCGTGAAAAATTGCAGGCTATACATTTACTTGCTCAAAGTCTCGGCAACCATTGGCAAGGAATTGAAAAAACTCCTAGAGTCTGTGGTGGAGAAGCTTGCATTACTAAAACTCGTATTCCCGTTTGGGTACTTGTGGAAGCTCGCCGTCTTGGATATAGTGATGCTGACCTTTTGACGAGCTATCCAAGCATTAGAGCTACAGATTTAGCTAATGCTTGGGTATATGCAGAAGCTCATCCTGATGAAATCGAATTGGCAATTGAGCGTAATGAGGTTGCCTAGTCGATGGTACGATTTTACCCAGGTGAGCAGTTTCCGTAAGTATGTGTTGCAACAATTTTTATAACAGTAATTTATCTCTCTGGTATATGTGTATTTAAAAACATCTGTATGATCTTCCAGAGAGTTAAACTATTTTATTTATACACGAAAAAACGCTTGAGAGTTTTGCTCACTCAAGCGTTTCCCCGTAAAAGCTTATACCAACTCACTCGTTTGATGCAACATTTGAAATCTGCAACGCCCCCTTATCAGGGAGCATTGCGGGGATAACTTGTGACAAACATGTGGTGAAATGGTATCACTCCTTGCACTAACTAAGAATATCTCTTTTGCAAGAATACCGGGGATCTGGTGAGTGACAGTTTATAAACTGAACACTAGTTAAAAACGACTCATCATGAATAGTAACTAACAAGACTAAGCACGATTGTAGCAATTTTCTAAGTATAGTATAAAAACTTATAGTTCATTAGCTATCGCCTACCACTGAGTACAGTTTCAAAATGTGCAGCAAGTAGCAGCATAATTATCTCAAAATTGGCAGCAAACGAACCGGAAAGCATCAGTAGAAAATCGTCATTGAGTAAGCCAGATAAGCCTTTAATATTGACATCGAAGCGATTTTGAGTGAAATAAATTATCAGAACCTCAATGGATAAAAGTATTCTTTAGAGGATGGCAGTCGAAGAACAAATGCTCGACCCAAGCAAATTGAAAAGTTTAGGTTAGGTATCTTCTATCTCTTAGCAAACGGCGACATCCAACCCTTCCGCATAGTGTAGGCGGTTACCTCCTTCCTTGAAGCAAAACACAACTTTTTCACTGGCGATTTCCGCGATATTCAAAACGATTTCGCGTGTTTATATAAAAACAACTGAGGCGGATTATGGGTAAGATTTAAAAATTTATTATACCTGTGCCTCATCTAGATAGACGTTTCACCTTTGGTTAAAATAGCCGCTCTCCTACGAGCAAACGCCTTAACCTGTTGTCTAGGTGTGTGGTAAGATTGCCTGGAACAGAGGTTTTATTTTATTTGAGTTGGAGTCTGGTATAAATTGCAAAGGTCAAGCTGACCGTTAATTAACTCCCACGATACGATACTTTTCCTATGAATTTGGAAAATATACAACAAGGCTGGTAACGAACTGAGTGGAATTTGTAGATGAATATCTAGAATTTGCTATCAGACCGAACCAACTCTCCACAATTTTGACTTTTATTTGACTTTTAGGATAGAAACATGAACGATAAGCTGATGCTAATGATTCCAGGCCCAACTCCGGTGCCAGAAGCTGCCTTACTGGCATTAGCCAAGCATCCGATTGGACACCGCACCAGTGAATTTAGCAACATATTGGCAGAGGTGACGGAAAACCTCAAGTGGCTACACCAAACTCAAAGTGATGTGCTGACACTGAATGTGAGTGGTACGGGTGCTGTAGAAGCTGGAATAATTAATTTTCTTTCTCCAGGCGATCGCATTTTAGTTGGTTCTAATGGTAAATTTGGCGAACGCTGGGTAGAAGTTGGCCAAGCCTACGGTTTGAATGTAGAAGAAGTTAAGGTGGAATGGGGAAAACCCTTAGACCCCGCAGTATTTGCCGAAAAACTCCAAGCAGATACCCAAAAGCAAATCAAAGCCGTAATCATTACCCATAGCGAAACCTCGACGGGTGTGTTGAATGATTTAGAAACCATCAACCGCCACGTCAAAGAACACGGTGAAGCTTTAATTATCGTTGATGCCGTGACGAGCTTGGGTGCGTTCAATCTACCTGTGGATGCTTGGGGCTTGGATATAGTCGCCTCCGGTTCCCAAAAAGGTTATATGATTCCGCCGGGATTGGGCTTTGTCTCTGTTAGCCCCAAAGCTTGGGAAGCTTACAAAACTGCGAAGTTACCGAAATATTATTTGGACTTAGGCAAATATCGCAAAGCCACAGCCAAAAATACAACTCCATTTACTCCGCCTGTGAACTTGATTGTAGCGCTGCACACCACGTTGCGAATGATGAAAGAGGAAGGCTTGGAGTCAATATTTGCTCGACATGAACGGCTGAAAAATGCTACCCGCGCCGCCATTCAAGGGTTAAATTTACCCCTGTTTGCAGCAGATAGTTCTGCTAGTCCAGCAATTACAGCTGTAGCACCACAGGGAATTGAATCTGATAAGATTCGGTCATTGATGAAAAAACGCTTTGATATTGCCCTAGCAGGTGGTCAAGACCATTTGAGTAATAAGATTTTCCGTATTGGTCACTTAGGCTTTGTGAGCGATCGCGATATCCTTAGCTGTATAGCATCCTTAGAAGTTACCCTAGCAGAACTTGGCTACGAAGACTTCACACCCGGAGCTGGTATAGCGGCAGCAGTTAGAGTGTTTAGTCAGTCTTAAGTAGTTACTATTAAATCAAAAGAGCGAGTTAAATTATTAACTCGCTCTTTTAATTTGTGTATAAATGAGTAGAAACACCAAGAGTCAATAGACCTATATATCAACTTTTGTACAAGGTAGAGTGGATATGACATCCTTCAATTCTCTTAAATGATACCAAGTTGCTCTAAAGACAATCGCACACCATCTTTGATACTAAACAAGACTAACTTTGGTAACTTATGATGATACCAAATTGGCATAAATAATATTAGCCTTATGGTAGAGACTTTTAATCCAAAATCTAAAATCTAAAATTGGTATTATCTATGCCGTCTCCAGCCAATCATAAATTTGGTCTAATTCCTCTAAAGTAATTAACCCATACTGCCAAAGAATCATTGCCAAAGGGCCTGGGTCTTGCTCCCGATGCCGAAGCGCCACCGCCAGTGATGCTGTGGAAATTGCCAAATCTTCTTGCAAAAAATGAATCAGTCGAGAATATTTTGATGGTGACATTTGTATCTCACCTCCTTGTGTAGAATGTATTGTCATATATTTATTCACCATTGCTCGGTAGCCAGTAGCCAGTATTTTATCTGTCACTGTGCCGTTCTCGGCTATACATCCCAGCACAGTGTTTTTGATTTGCCTTCATAAAGAGACTTCTCACAGAAGGTCTAAGAATATAGAAATTTTTGTACAAATTATCTGCTCAATTTTCAAGCAGTATTTTTACTTAGTTAAATTGGCTCCATCTTGTTTACTGTTGTGCGTTATTTAATTACATATGTAGTAACAAAGATTCCATAGCCTATACTCTCTTATTGGCGACTATTTACACTTACGCCCAAGGGAATATTTTTGCCAAACCTTAAGACCGCAATTTCAGGTTGGAGACAGGAAAATTTTACATTATTACCACAGTTTTTAAATAGTAGCGTTACAGATGACTTTTTCACCACAAGACGTGACATTTTTTACAAAAAAAACATAATTCCCGATAGTATAGGCTTTGGGTAGAGCAACTATCCAAATCTTTATCTTTGCGAAGCACCGAAGTCTCAAAACTCAATTTTGACGGTATCGCCGACTTTTAACTTCAATTCGGCAGCTCTTCCAGAGCGGAGTTCAATCACCTTATCGATTGGTGTCTTGGGCCCATAGGTAGGACAAGGCTCACTTGTACAAGGAGGGGCAGAAGCCTGGATATACTTAACTACACCGTTTTGTAAAAATACCATATCCAAGGGCACAGGTACATTTTTCATCCAGAAACTAACTGGTTGTGGTGAAGGGAATCCAAATAGCATCCCCCGGTCATCTGGCAAAGCTGGCCGATACATCAAGCCCATCGCTTGCTGTTGTGGTGTCTTTGCCACTTCTAGCTGAATCGTTGTGCCATTAGGAAGGATGGCTTTAGCAGAAATCGGTAGTGTTTGACCTAAGCTCTCTGATGCTGGAGTTTGAGAACCAAACGTGGGGATGGGAGGTTTAGCTGTTGTTGGCACAGAACAGCCCATCAAAAAAATACTCAGCAAAATTGAGAGCAAACTTAGTCGATGACTCATAATTATTTCTGCTTTTGTAATTTAGATTTCAATTTTACAGAATTTAAGCTAGAAAACCCACGGCTTTTATTTGTCCTGTAATCCACAGACGTTTTTAACCTCAATTAACAAGACTTGGGGCGAAATCCCTTTATTAAAGGTAGGCAAACTTTCGCTACAGTTGTACTAAGATTCTCTTAAAACGTACCCTACGCCTCGCACCGTTTGAATGAGGCGCTTTTGACCTTCATCTTCAATTTTTAGGCGCAAGTAGCGGATGTACACTTCAATTACATTCGACTCACCCAGAAAGTCATAACCCCAAACGTTTTCTAAAATTTGTTCGCGGGTTAACACCTCACGGGGATGTTCCATTAAGAATTTTAATAGTTCAAATTCTTTCATTGTTAAGTCTATTGCCCGTCCGCCATGTATAGCACGGCGAGTTGCGATATCTAAAATTAGCTCCCCAAAGCGTAACTGCTCTGTGGTATCCACATCAGGTTTTAAGTAGAGCCGAATCAACTTCAAAAAGTCTTCTGAGCGGTAAGGCTTGAGGATGTAATCATCCGCTCCAGCTTCTAGACAAGCTACCCGATCATCGACTGTATCCCTTGCCATTAAAATCAATACAGGCGATCGCATACCAGTGCTTCTCAGATTTTTACACAATGAGAGTCCTGATTCTCCTGCTAGCATCCGGTCTAAAACAATTAAAGCAGGCTGGCGATCGCGACAGTGTTGTAAACCACTGGTTGCATCATGAGCCAAAATTGATTCATAGCCGGCTTCTTGCAAATCGCAAGAAAGCTGATTTGCAAGGCTCTCATCGGTTTCAATCACCAAAACACAGGGACTTGGAGCAACTGTCATAACAATTTGGGATATTGGATTTGGAATTGTAAAGATATTCCAGAGAAAATCTTTACATCAGTTAAAGTGCAATTACAAGTTTTTAGTGATGGAGCAATCCTGATTTGACACGCTGCTAAGAATCTTTTAGCACGTTCAGGTGTCAGCCATCGAATTCTCCGATGCAATCTTAATAACTAACTCCAAATACCATTCCTACACCAGTAATTCTGGAAGGAAATCAGTAAGTTGGGGAGTGGGGAGTGGGGGATGAGGGAGAAATCAATTCAAAATTCAAAAACTTCTGCCTTTTGCCTCCTGCCTCCTGCCCAATCCCTAAGGCAATTCTACCGAAGTTGGTTTAGCAATATGTGGTAAACCCCAACCTAATTTTTCTCGCAAAATTCGGAAAAACTCAGGCGGTTGCAGGCGAATAAATCGGACACTATATTGCGATCGCTCCATATATACTCTATCTTCTGGTAGTACATAGCACCCTCCATTCCCATCTACCACCATCACCAGCCGAGGAATGTTGACTGGGTAAATGTTGACCGATTCAGTATCTGGAAATACTAATGCTCTAGAAGCTAGGGAATGGGGACAAATGGGTACTAGCTGTAAAGCAGGTACGCCAGGGGTGACAACTGGGCCACCAGCACTTAACGAGTAAGCTGTAGAACCAGTAGGCGTAGAAACAATTACACCATCTGCTGCAATATCTACTGGCGCATGACGCCCTATGGCAATTTCAAAATGGCACATAGAGGTCAAAGGTTCGCGGTGCAGAACCATTTCATTCAAACACAGGGCTTCCCACAGCACAGAATCTCCCCGAAACACTTTGACGGTGAGCATGGCTCGTTCTTCAATTTCATACTCACCCCCCATTGCCTGTTCTAGTGCTTGGGGCAGTTGATTCAGGAAGGTTTCCGTTAAAAATCCCATGTGGCCAGTATTCACTGTTAGCAGTGGAATACCAGAGGGGGCTACCTGACGAGACGCTGCTAAAACAGTGCCGTCTCCCCCTAACACCACTGCAAATTCCATATCTGAGTCAAAACCAGGGGGTGTCAGACCGTCAATGGGGGTATGGCATACAGGACTATCTGGGTTAGAGTAGCCCAATATTCCACCGATACTCGATGTGATACACACATCCCAACCGGCAGTGGTTAGCTTGTCTTTCAACTCGATAGCGACACGGCCCGCTATCGGTTTAACGTCATTGTAGATAATGCCTGCTTTCGGCACACTCAAATATCCAAGTTTAGGCGGTGCTCTTTATTATGTAATCCTTACACATTTTGGTCATGTAGTCATTAATTTAGAGCCAAATATCCAGAGTCTAAAGTTTAACGACTAATGTCTGTTTTGTAATGATTATTGACTATTGGCTTTTGAAGACTGTTTAAAAGGAGTTTTTTTAGGTTTCTGCTTTTTATTTTTATTTTTCTGGTAGTCTACCTCTTTAAGCTTCTTCATAATTCGGCTGAAGTACTCTTGTAGATAGCTTTCTAAAGTTGTGGTTTGTTGCTGATCTAAACCAAAGACTGTGTATACTTCATCCATTGAGGCATTTAGCGGTTTACCACTAGCCAATACTTCTGTAAACGCTAGCCTGTCTGCTACGTTCCATCCCCACTGAAAGAACCGCATTAAGCCCCGCACAGCGCGCAGTAAGGTTATTGGCATCCGTGTTACCCTGGCGTCTTTTCCAGATAAGCGTTCGCACAGGTTGATGATTTCTTCTGCACTCCATGCACGAGTCCCGACTACAGGAAAAGCTTGGTTTTCGGTTTCAGGCACACTCAATGCTCGAATAGCAAACTTAGCAATGTCTTGAGTGTCCATATAGGCGATGGGAGAAGAATTACCAGTTACCCAAACTGGCTGTCCTTCCAAAATGGGAATCCCATACTGACCAATTAACCCTTGCATAAAGCCAGCTAGCCGCAAGATGGTATAATTCAATCCACACTCAGCCAAGTATAGTTCTGTACACCGCTTAATTTCCATTAGCGGCACTTCTGGATATTTATCGGCATCTAAAATCGAAAAGAAAATAAAACGCTCTACACCCGCTGCAATTGCTGCTTGAATCAATGCTACTTTACCTTCCCAGTCCACTTGTTTGATACTCAGTGAATCTGTAGGACGAGATGTTGACGCATCAATAACTTGGGTTACACCAACTAATGCTTCGGCTAGGGTATCGGGGTAACGCAAATTTCCCGGTACGAGTTCTGCACCCCATTCTTTGAGAAAAGCTGCTTTTTTACTGCTCCGAACTAGACAGCGTACTTTATATCCCTCATCGATTGCCCGACGAGCCACTTGTCTTCCTAAGGTGCCAGTGGCACCAACGATTAATAATGTCATGAGGGTTGTAATAAATTTTAATGTTTTATTAAAAGAATGTTATCAGAATAACCTATGCAAACAAAAGTTTACATCTTTTCTCAGAAAATCGTTTGTTATGGACAGACTCATGAGAAAATAGCTGTCCGATAAACGGACAAGCTTTTTTCCCAGTTAGCGAGAAGTATGAACGCCAGCTTGGGGCGAACAGAATTTTTCAAAGCAGAGGAAAACCTCTTCCCTCTCAATAGCCAATTACCGGAAGGATTATTCTTCTGTGCCTTGAATTTTCAGTAACAATGCGCCTAAACCCCAGCCCACAAAGATTAAACCGAAGGACAATATAGCTGCATTCAAAATTTCGCCGCCCATTGGTGTGATTCTCCTTATGCAAATAGTATGTGTAAACTAGGTCTAACAGAAGCTCTTGAATTGTTGCTGTAGGATTAGACCTGTGTAAATAATTTTAAACTAGTTTAGCAAGTAATCCCTACTCGCTTGGGGGGCAATCCTTACTGTAGAGCGCAAGATGAGGGGGATGGAGAAAAAATTAATGATAATAATTATGAATAAATTTTATGTATGAAAATAATCAAAGTAATTTAGTGAATTTTAGCAAAAAGAGTCGCCCACGTTTGGTGCTGACGCTCGGAGATCCGGCGGGGATTGGCCCGGAAGTGATTTTAAAAGCTTTAGCAGAACAGGAAATTAGTAAAAAATACGACATTACGGTGGTGGGTAACCGAGATTTGTTAGTAAAGGCTTATCACAAACTGAATTTAATCGAGAATTTAGCACCTTTGGCAAATCCAGACGAGTTGTCAGTGATTGATGTGCAGTTGGATGGGGAAATTAAAGATCAAATTATCGCCAGAACAGGTAATGCAGCCAGTGGTGCGGCTAGTTTTGCCTATATGGAATGTGCGATCGCTCAAACACTCGCTGGTAAATTTGATGCTATTGTCACAGGACCGATCGCTAAATCTGCCTGGAAAGCCGCAGGATATAATTATCCAGGGCAAACGGAACTTTTGGCGCAAAAGTCAGGTGTTGACCGTTTTGGGATGTTATTTGTAGCGCGATCGCCCCATACTAATTGGACACTCCGCGCTTTACTAGCCACCACACATATTCCCCTACGTCAAGTAGCTGATACATTGACACCGCAGTTGCTGACACAGAAACTGGATTTACTGGTGGAGTGCTTAGAGAAAGATTTTGGTATATATAGAGGGAGAATTGCGATCGCAGGTTTGAATCCCCACAGTGGCGAACAGGGACAACTTGGACATGAAGAACAAGATTGGTTAATTCCGTGGTTGGAGCAAGAGCGGCAAAACAGACCACACTTGCAGCTAGATGGGCCAATACCGCCAGATACGATGTGGGTTAAACCTGGCCAAGCTTGGTATGGAAATTCTTCAGTACAAAATCCTGCTGATGCTTACTTGGCACTTTACCACGACCAAGGCTTAATTCCTGTGAAGCTGATGGCGTTTGATCGGGCAGTTAATACTTCTATAGGTCTTCCTTTCGTTCGGACTTCACCGGATCATGGAACAGCGTTTGATATTGCGGGTAAGGGAATTGCTGATGCTACAAGTATGAAAGCAGCTATACATTTAGCGGCTGAGTTGGTTAGTCAAAAGTTAGCGGCGAGAAAACTATGAATTATTTCATGATTTATAACTAAACTTGTCCACAGAATCATGGAAGTGCTGAGTTCCTTAATTTGGCAATTTTTTACAGTCAAGGTAACAAATAGCCAACGGTGCTTGGGGTAATCAGTGACAACCTGTGGGAGAATTTTGTAAGCCCTTGCTTTCCACATGAGCGATCGCCGCCACTGACAAACCGGACAATGACGAACTCTACAGAATCGGGCATCTGATAGCTTTAACTTGAGAATACTTTCAGATTCGTCTGGTACTAATTGAAATTCCAGCAACTCGGAACATATTTTCATGCGCCAAGCATACTGCTGAAAATAATGTTCGTCTGCTTTAGCGTCATAGTGCAAGACTTTATCAGTATTAGCTCTATGCTTGTCCCAAATTTTACCTATGGGCGAAACTTCGGATAAGCTCTCTACATTTTGATTTTGTTGAAACTGATCTTGAGACGATATATTAAAAGCAATAAAGTTATTGTCTGAGGCTTGAGCAGACACGAAATCACCAAATTAGTTTGTATCAACGCCCCAAACTAACGCAAGTTATACGATCAAGCCTCAGTAAAAGTATTTAGGAAAATATGAAGGTGGTACCATTGCCAAAATATGTAAGCGACTTCAATGTGGCAATTACTAAAAGCAATTTCGTCTTTGTCCTACCACAGGTAACGTTGACCCGGAAAATATGTCAGATTACTTGAATAAGTACCAAAAGTCTGACAGGAAAACCATACTAATGAGAATTTGGGCTACTACTGCTGTGCTAGCTTCTTCTTGGCTAATATCTGGGGTGATAGGTTCTGAGCCAATCAACGCTACTTCTGTTTTGGTACAAAATGCCATACCATTTCCTACGCCAACAAATACAAAACAGATTACTGTTAGTAACACCGAGTTCGGGCTGAAGAGAGTTGACTCCAAAGGAAACGTTACTATTTTACGGACAACAAAAGTGCCACTTCAGGAAGGAAACGCCTACGGATGGCGGATTAAACTCAAAGACTACCAAGGTGAAGTGAAATGGCGCGAAGTCTTGCGTTTACCAAAACCTCCAGTAACTTGGGGTACAGATAAGGGTGAAGATTTCTCAATGTCAGCAGACGGCATGACATCTGTAACACAGCGTACACAGTCGCCTCCAGATGGTGTGATTGAGAATTTTTGGACGATCACTCCTGGCGATCCGCTTGGTAAGCATAGAATAGAGGTTTATATTGATAACCGTTTGATCAGTACTTTCGAGTTTGAAATTATTCCAGTAAAGCAGATATGAAAGGGACTGGGCATTGGTTATTTCTCCCCCTGCTCCCTGCCCTCTTCTCTCCTTAACCTTAAGCTGAAGAGTATCTTAGAGATAGAAGTTTGATTTTTGTTAGGTAGTGATCAATGAATACAGAGGAATTCCTGCGATTGATCGAAAAGCAGCACTCATGTCCTCAGACACTGCCAAAAGGGCTGCAAGCAATGTGGTATGACAAGAAAGATGATTGGAGCAAAGCTCATGAAATAGTTACAAATGCCAGCGATGTCGATAGTGCCTGGGTTCATGCTTATCTGCACCGCAAAGAAGGCGATTTGAACAATGCCCATTTCTGGTATCAACGTAGTGGTCAGCCAGAGTTTCAAGGAGAACTAAGCCAGGAATGGGAAGAAATAACTTCTGTATTACTAAGGAAGGTGAACGCAACGCATGAATGCTGAGGAATTAAAGCGGCGTTTTGCCGCAGGAGAAAGATATTTTCCAGGAATCAACTTGAGTAGCTACAAGCTAATTGGAGCCTATTTACCTGGAATCAATTTATGGGGATCTGACTTGAGTGGAGCTAACCTAGCAAAAGCTAAACTCTGGGGAGCAGATTTAAGTAGAGCCAATTTAGCCAAAGCGAACTTGACTAGAGCTAATTTAAGCGGTGTCAAACTAAATGAAGCAAATCTCCGAGGAGCGAAACTTAACTATGCCAAGTTGTATGGAGCGAATTTGACTGGCGCTTACTACGATGAAAGTACAAGGTTTTCTAGAGGTTTTGACCCAATTAGTAGAAATATGCGGAAGGTATAAGCTTCACAAACCTCTCCCTGCCTTGAACTTTCGTTCAAGTCTGTCCCTCTCCGAGTCGGAGAGGGACGGTTTTGGGTAGTAAAATTTCTAAGAGGTTCCTTTATTAAACTAATTAGGTGGTTACTAGATGAGCCGTCAAACTCACGTTACTTTAAATAACTTATTTTGATACATGTTGATATGAGCCATCTAACATAGACGATATCAACATTTGTTCAAAGACTTTGGAAAGAGCAGTTTGAAAACGCTGACGATGCTTGAGTTTGAAAAAAGGTCGAACTATTTCTGCGTAGGCGTAGCCCGCCGTAGGCATCGCACCGTTGCTCTCTCTATTATCAATCACTCGAATTGCCCGCAGAGTTCCCAATTGTATTTCTTTTTTCACCATCAACTCAGAAATTCCAATTGCACCGACACCATGTTCGATCGCTGCTTTTGTCATCTCTCCACTATTGAATACTAAAATTACATTCAATTCACTGAGATTGATTCCCCAACTTTGTAGAGCTTCTTCAAACCTTTGCTGGGTTCCAGAACCTGGTTCTCGCATCACCCATAGGGTTTTAGTCAATTGGTTTAAGTCAATTTCTCCCGACTCAAACCAAGGGTGTTTTTGACCTACTACAATTTGCAAGCGATCGCTCCCTATTATTTCATAGTCTAGAGTACTCTGGAGCGCTGGTTTAATATCTCCTTCCACCAAGCCCAAATCAAACTGTCCTGTTGCTGTTCCAACACAAATCTCTTCTGTATTGGCTAGGCTACAGTCAATCTGAATACCGGGATATCTGCTCTTAAACTCACTAATCTTACTTGGTAGCCAGTAATTACCAATTGTTAGACTCGACCCTAATCTCAACTCACCCTGTTGCAGATTATTCAATTCTCGCAATCCCCTTTCAGTCAAGGAGACTTGATCGAGAATTTTTTGCGCTTCCACTTGCAATAATTTACCAGCCTCAGCAATCTCAATATGGCGACCAATCCGATGGAACAGTTTCACACCGTATTCTTGCTCTAAGTTGTGGATTGCTGCGCTGACGGCAGGTTGTGTAATATAAAGCTCCTCTGCTGCGCGAGTAAAGTGTAAGTGCTGCGCCACAGCCAGAAAGATTTTTAGCTGCTCAAACGTCATTCCTGCCATTTATGGTATCCCTACAAGCTTGGTGTCAGAATTTTAATCACTTCCGTTTATCATTTTGACAAACAAAAGCATTTGATTCTATCGGTTAGTTTGACTAAAGTATAAACCAAGGCTTCTGCACGGTCTTAAATATCCAAGCAGAGAGCAAAAGAAGCAGAGGAGTAATCAATGCCCCATGCCCAACTTCTAATTTCCAAGCATGAAAATAAGGACTTTCACAAATGAGCGGTTTAGTAACTGCAATTACCACAGGGATTACGGCATTCAGCGCTACCAACATCGATGATATTGTCATTCTGACGTTGCTTTTTTCACAAATCAATAAGACGTTTCGCAGTCGCCACATCGTTGCTGGTCAGTATCTCGGTTTTGCTGTATTGATCCTTGCTAGCCTTCCCGGTTTCTTGGGTGGACTAATTATACCGCAAGACTGGATTAGACTACTTGGTTTAATGCCAATAATCATTGGTGTAAATAGTTTACTAAAACGCGAAGAGGATTCACCAGAGGAAGCCGAAGAAGAAACCGAACCGTCTTGTCCCTCTATAATTGCCAGCTTTCTCTCTCCGCAAACATACAATGTAGCTGCGATCGCCTTTGCCAATGGTAGTGATAATATCAGCGTCTACGTGCCACTATTTGCCAACTCTGAATTAGATAGTCTGCTGGTAATACTAAGTGTATTCTTTTCATTAGTAGGTGTATGGTGTTATACCGCTTATAAATTAACCTACTTGCCTGCGATCGCTCAATTTTTAACAGAGAATGGCAATACTTTTGTGCCTTGTATATTGATAGGACTAGGTATATTTATTGTTACAGAAAATGTTACTTGGACTCTTTTATCTGTAGTTTCTAGTTATATATTTTCATTGATTTTAGGGTTCAATACTCAGCCGTCGAATGAAGATAAAGAAAAAATAAGTATCTAAAGTGGAGGTGCATCATGAATTTTCTGGTCAAATTTAATTCAAAACTGCAAAAAATATTATCCATCAATAGGAATCAAAACATGAAAATCTGGAAATCTCTGCTAATTGTCTTGATAGTTGTTGCTAATCTAGCCTTGGCTCAACCTTCTTTTGCTGATAGACCAAAATTTAGCAAAAACCCTGACTATATCGAAGTAACTAAAGCTCTGAACGAACTATCTCAGACAAAAGATGCTCAAACTCAATTTGAAGGTCTTACACGAGAAGAAATTCAAAAGAGAATCGATGAATTAACACTGCAAAAATATGCTTTAGAGGCAGGAAATACCTGGGGGCAATGTCGTAACGAAACAAGTAAAACTCTAGGGGTCTACGGCAAAAACCCAAAAGCTGACGATGACGATGAAAAATCCTCATACGATAATGAGCTTTATTTTTTAGCGCCTAGTCAAACTACTCAAAATAAATGGGATTGTGATGGCATCTATCTACCGAATGATGTCAACGTAGCAAATTTCACTTCTAGTCCAAATGGGCAAGGACAAGAATTGACAGGGCCGGCTGCTATCAAGATACTTGATGGAACTCAATTGGTAATTAAGACGAATCCAGATACTGCTGCAATTGAATTGAATGTTCCTACTGTGAAACTTATTAACAGCAATGCAGCTAACTGGTTTATCCCAAATATATCGCAGGCTCTCATAGATACACGAGTTCCTAATGCGCCCAGCAATCAGTCTTGAAATAAAACGGTATAGTCTATTTTTGAATGATTGTTCTGAATTTAAATAGATTAACAGCCAAAATCAGAGGAGAAACCTGGCTGCACTGGAAAAAATCTCTCTGATCTTGGCTGTTTTCTTGAATTTATTTATCCTCAATCTCAGGCTTGTTTTATTTAGATATCTGCATTAAAATAAATTTTGAATTTAAAAAAAATGTACAATCACAATAAATATATTTCATTAGCGCAACTATTGCGCTGGGTGCAAGTCATCTGGAAGAAGATTTTCTATTCTTATTTACACACTTTTTTGATACAAGCAGCTTTGGGGATACGGGTATTATTGATGCAGTTAAAATTGAAATCTACAGAAGAAGATAAAGATAAAAAAAAGCCAGGACGACTGAATCCGTCCCGAATCCGAGATCACTTGGCAAATGAGCGTACCTACCTCGCTTGGATGCGGACAGGGATTGCTCTTTTAGGTTTTGGTGTCGTCATCGTGCGTTTGCGTGCCTTCCAAGTACCCTTGATACCTCGTCCTGGCAACGGCTGGAAGCTAGGTTTAGTCTTCTCGCTGGTGGGTTTAATCACGGTGTGGCTTTCAACAGGGCATTATTTTGCAGTCCGTCGTGATATCGAAGAAGATACTTATGAACCAACAGACCGTTGGGTGTTGCTGTTCAGTCTCGCAATTATGATTCTCGGATCTGGGGTAATCTATTTTGTTTTTACAAGTTCTTTAGATCCATCGAGTTTACTTATCCCTGAGTAATAATCTTTTTAAAACCGCACCTTATACAACTCGAATAATTCCCCTGATTTCTGGGCTACTATTTTACCACCAGCTGCTTTAATCATTTTTTCCCATTTAGCCAAAGGCTCTAAAAACACCTCAGCCCCTAAATAGGTTTCCAGAACTGCCCAATCTTCTGCTAAGGGCTGTTCTGGGTTGAGAACGTCAAACACAAAATGCCCACCTGGTTTTGATACCCGCTTAACTTCTGTCAGTACAGCATTCCAGTATTCGAGTGGAAAATAACAGCTAAATCCTGTTGCGATCGCTAGATCAAACTGTTCTGATGAGTAGTTTAACTGATGGGCTGCTCCCAGCTCAACACCTTTGAACAGCTTGGAATTCAACTGTGGACCACGGGAATTAAGGGTATCCCGTGCCACATTACTGATTTCTTGCCCATGAAAAAATGCTTGCCAATCCCGCCAAGGATAGATTAAAAAGCTGATACCACAGCCGACATCCAAACAGTGCTGGTTTTTTTGAGGTTTAGCAATTTCCCAGAAAGGGGAAGCAATTCTCCCTGAGAAACTACCTCCAATCCACTCGCCAAATATCGGCATTGCCTGTACTTCGGCTGGGAGTTCAAAATCTTCACCTTGATATTCTCGGTTAAAGCGATAGGCTATTTGGGCTGATCTTTCGTCCCAGTTGGTTGATTTGGGCGAAGTAAAGAGATTTTGGAACTGCGAATCGGACTTTTTAGACATTAGGTTTTTGCTACTCTTTCTAAGAATTGTAGTCAAATTAGCTTTGCGATGTCTGTTAATAAGCCACTTCTCTACGTTCCCTGCGGGATGCTACGCAAACGCGCAGCGTGTCGCAGACAGACGCTCCACGTGTCTACGCACCCCTAGCCAATCTCCTTACTGCGGTTTGTCCAAAGTCATTGGTATTAATCACTAATGACCAATGACCAATGACTAATGACTGCTATTCAACTTTTTCATACCAGATACCTACTTTCTCAAGAGCACCATAAGCAAGCTTGAGAAAATTAATTACTCTCTGTCTCCCAATTATCCCAAATTCTTTATACTCTCTAGCCTCTGCAAACGTCAGGCGATGCTGGTCAATTATGTTTCTTTCTCTATATGTTAACTTCGGAAAATCTATAACTTTTATCTGATTTTTATTTACCATGATCTGGAAGTTAGAGTCGGACTCTATATGCTCCCAATCATCACACAGCCCTAAATTTCTCACCAGAATATGACGAATTCTCTCACCGTAGGTATTCACTGACTGAGTAAACAGGTTGATGCTGTCGTATCCTCCTGTCGATACAAACCATTTGCAAAACATCACTCCTTGGGAATTCCCTAGTTCAATTAATTGATTAGAGTCAATCCACCCTTGTACTGCTCTATGCGATTGTGCGGCTAAATTCACAATTACTGGCTTCTCTATCGCCCACTCAAATATTCTATCTGCCTTGTTTGCCTGTCGTTCATTCTCACTAAACACAGCATACTTACATATCTCCTTATATACCCCTGCGACATCTGGATTCGATCTATCTGTCTCCACTGGTACAAACGGGATTTTCTTATCCAGACAATACTGAATCATTGTTCTGGTAAAGAGAGACTTTCCTACTCCACCTTTTTCACCATCCACAAAATGAATCGTCGGCATTACAGCGACCTCTAAGAATTATTAAAGTCTGATACAGCTTTCTTAGGCTAAGAGGATGTTTTAAAAGTCATGTTGTAAGTATCAAAACGCCCTAGATCCTCCTAAGTCCCTTTTTTTAAGGGGGACTTTGATTCCGGTTCTCCCTTTTGAAGGGGAGCCAGCGCGGTCTTCTCCCAAGTGGAGCGACTGGCGTAGGTTAGGGGGGGAGGTAAATAAGTGCTTTAAATCACGGACAAATACTTTTCAAACATCCTCTAAGAACTTTTTGGCGGTTGCCGCCTAGTTGTTTTGCTAGTTTTAACGTCAGTTCGGGTTAAGAAGATTTATTCAGCGTTAGTTGACTGAAACGACGCAAACAGGTTGACATATCTCAGAATCAAGCAACGGTGTAATAAGGGTTTCAGCTTATCCCGAAACTCAGGTTAGTTTTATGAGAAAGTATAACCTTTCTTCTGAGCGGATTGAAGCTGAATCTTGCAGAAACTAAACGCTCTCTCGCAGTGATAGTTCTTTTTGGTCCAGTGTTTTATTACTAATACTACAGTTTGTATTACACTATTTTGGCATTTTATCCAAACTGTAAGCAAAAAATTTTGTTATGAAATTCTTAATTAAAAAATTTTCAATCCACTTAAGTAGACATACACTATCAGCCAGAGATTTAAATCTCTGGCTGATGAGTAAGTAAATACTTATTTATGAGTAAAAGGCTCATTGAGACGAGCCTTTTAGCAAATAAATGCGATATTAGCCTAAATCAAAAAGCAAGATTTCGCCGCCGATGTTGGTGCTAATTTCTAGCTGTTCTTCGCCATTGATTTGCACACCATCACCAGCTCTGAGTTCTTCGCCATTCAAGTTAACTATGCCTTTAGCTATTTGTAACCAGGCATAACGACCAGGTTTGACTTGATAATTAACAACATCACCTGACTCTAAAACGGATGTGTATAAATCAACATCTTGGTGAATTGTTACAGCACCATCACGCCCATCTTTTGCAGCAATTAAGCGTAATTTGCCGCGCTTTTCTTCTAGAGGAAAAGCTTTTTGTTCATATCTTGGTGTCAACCTTTCTTGATCGGGAAGAATCCAGATTTGTAACAAGTGCAGTGGTTCAGTTGGTGAAGGATTAAATTCACTGTGGCTGATTCCAGTTCCAGCGCTCATAATTTGAGCATCACCGGGGCGAATTACCGATCCAGTACCTAAGCTGTCTTTATGCTCTACAGCACCTTCTAAGACATAAGTGAGGATTTCCATATCACGATGACTGTGGGTAGGAAATCCTGCACCAGGAGCGATGCGATCGTCGTTAATCACTCGCAGAGAGCGAAATCCCATGCGGTTGGGATCGTAAAAACTACCGAAGGAAAATGTGTGATAGCTATCAAGCCAGCCCATTTTAGCGTGACCACGGGCATTGCGATCGTGAATTAGGTGGCTAATTGTATTTTGAGACATAGATTCACCTCGTTGTTAATGAATATTTAATTAGGAGTTAAGAATTAGAATTGAAGTAGCATACCTTTCCAGTGATCTAATAAATTATTCAAGTTGAAGTATAAATTTTGATCTATCACTTGCAAAGATATTTTTGAATTTTTCGACCTACTTTTGAACTATTTCAATAGTAAAGGATATACATATAAAAGAAAAGTACGCACTTAAAAGTGACGTACTTACCAAAAAGATACTATTAGATTTACGAAAGACTACTTTTATCAGAAGTGCTTACTTTACACCAGCAGGGATCTTTTGAGTTTGAGTAGTAGCCGCTTTGCCATTCTCTGCCTTAATTTCTGCTACTTGCAGATGAGCTTCTAAGAACCAGAGTCGTTTGTCAATGGTGCGGGAAATTTCGGTGTAAAGATCGGCGGTATCGAGGTCGCCTAATTCATCAGTTTTATCGATCGCTTCGCGGAGATGTTTAGCATAGAATGCATAACGATCTGATAAGGCTGTTACATGATCTTTACCATCCAAAATATCTAAGGGATATTCTGGCAAAATTGAATTACTAGCTGCGGCGCGGGCTGTTCCAAAAGCGTATCCGCCTAAAGCTGTAACGCGTTCAGCGACCATATCGATGTATCCTTCCAATTCCCCAGCAAGTTCATCAAATAATAGGTGTAACTGGTAAAAGTCAGTACCTTTAACATTCCAGTGCGCTTGCTTTGCTTGGGTTTTCAAATCAGAAGTAGCTGCCAAAGTTTTGTTGAGAAGTACTACGATTTGCACTCGTGCTTCGGCAGGAATATCAATGCGAGTGGGGTACAAACGTGATGAAATGTTGTTGTCGCTCATGATTCTACGTTGTTAATGCCTTTTAAATCTAACTTTACAGAATTGGTTGTTTGCGCGAAACTCTCTGACGACCGATTATATTAATGCCTGAATGTGTTAATATTTATGACAATTAGTTAAATACGGTGGTTTCTTATAGTATTAAATGTGCCACCGAAAAGCCGATCGTGAATTACATCACTCTGCAAAAAGTCGTGGGGAAAACCTAGTTCAATTTGACTCACTTGATTTAAACGTTGCAAATGTTCTGGCGAAAGAGTGATGTTTAAAGAAGCTAAGTTATCTTGAAACTGCGTTAATTTACGTGCCCCAATTATCGGAATAATCACACCATTTTGAGCGTGTAACCAAGCTAATGCTACTTGTGAAGGTGTGTGTCCAATTTCGGTTGCAACTTCACTAACAACTTGAGCGATCGCTAAATTCCGTTCTGAAATAGTTCCATACGCTGGATTTACTAATCTTCCTTGTTCGCTACTCTCTTGAGGAGGCTGATTATATTTACCTGTCAACACGCCACCACCCAAAGGCGACCACGGTGTTACTGCTAAATCTAAAGCTTTAGCCATCGGTAACAAGTCTCGTTCTGGTGTTCGTTGAATTAAACTATACTCAATTTGTAGAGCGACAAACTGCGTCTATCCTTGATATTGGGCAATGGTATTTGCTTGGGAAACGATCCAAGCGGGTGTGTCAGAAATGCCGATATAGAGTACTTTACCTTGACGGACTACATCATCAAGCGATCGCAAGACTTCTTCAATAGGTGTTGTGAAATCCCAAGCGTGTAACCAGAATAAATCAATGTAATCGGTATTGAGTCGTTTCAGGCTACCTTCTAAAGACTGGATTAAGTTCTTGCGATGATTTCCACTGGCGTTAGGGTCGCCTTTTTTGTCATTCATCCGCAAGGGAAAAGAATATTTTGTCGCAACTACAAAGCGTTCTCGTTCTTTAGCAATCAACTCACCGACAATTTTTTCACTGCTACCATCGGTATAACCGTTGGCGGTGTCAATGAAATTTCCTCCTGCTTCTGCATAGCTATCGAAGATTTTACGACTTTCGTCAACAGATGCGCCCCAAGCCCAATCTTCACCAAAGGTCATGGTTCCCAAGGAGAGTTCAGAGACTCTTAACCCGCTTTTGCCCAAGAGTTTGTATCTCATGAATATTTTCTCATTAATGAAAAAACTAAGCAAATACCATTCCAAAGGCATGATAACTGGAAAGCGGGGGCAATGTTTGAGGATAAGCCGTTTAATATTTGTGTTGTCGTGCTATTTAAATGCAACGGCCGCTTTGTTAATCCACACTATTCTTTTTTGCCACCCCCATTTATTGAAAGGATACATAAAAGTTACAGTTAAAAAGGCGTTGCTGATTCCATGTATGAAAATGATTTTGCATAATACCAAAATCCTTGTAGAGACGTAGCACTGCTACGTCTCTACATCTAGATTCATACTTCAATTCAGCAACGCCAATATTTTTATATAACTAGATTTTTCAATTTAATAAACTCGGTTTCTGAGTTTTTTGATGTCTGCCAATGGTGCCGTAGCTAAATAAAGTACGGCACCCTACAATCTAGAATCTCAAATCCATAATCTTCTAGGCAATTACTTCGATAACTTGAGGGCCGTTAACGCCGTTGATTCTAGCAATTTCGACAGAGCCAAATTGCGAACCGCTACCATCTCTGTCGAAGAATAGAATTGAGCCATTGGTGTCAAATCTAAAGCGTTGAGTAGTATTGGTGAAAGCACTACCAAGAGTGAATTGAGTAGGTTGTAATTGCCCTACTACAAGTCCACCTCCGAATCCAGATGCGGAAACTTGGACTTTATCACCTTGAGATGCGTTTAGGTCATTGATAATATCGCCACCCTCTGAAGCACTGTTGTAACGGAAGAAATCAGCTCCTCCTCCACCAGCTAAAATATCTCTACCCAATCCGCCAATCAGAATATCATTACCATCTCTGCCATCAAGGTTGTCATCACCCGAACCACCGTTCAGGACATTGGCTCCAGCATTCCCAGTTAAGCGGTCATTTCCATTACCTCCGAAAACATTATCAAAGTTCACAACTCGGAAATTTAAAGAACCGAAATTGGGAATATTGCTGATGTTGACTTGTTCAGCAGATAAATCAGCAATTAGCTGTACATTGCTTCCAGAAGAGTCTATCGTATCTATCGCAGTTGCTGAACCAATAATTTTTTCAATCCTAATAAGTTGGTCTGTACCACCACCACTTTTTTGAACTGTACCTGTTGGTAATACTCTAACACCACCACTTTGGCTGTAATCTACGGTGTCTTGTCCATCCCCGCCATTAATAGTGTCGTTACCAGCACTAGCAAAAATTAAGTCATCTCCATTTAATGCAAGGATTATATCGTTCTCGGGTGTACCGTTAAGAATATTGTTTAGAGGAGTTCCAGTGATATCAGCCATATTTATTTATGAGGTAATTGGTGTTTGAAGTTACAAGGTCTGAAAATTAAAGATATACTTACGCGTCGCAAGCAATCAGTATTTTCTTGTACCCATGTTGTGTATCATAAAAGACTATTTTGTAAAAAATGATAAATATATAATGTTTTTTCTGTTAAGGAATAATAATAAGATAATGAAGGCTAATTATTTTTTTAGTAATGAGAGTAATTTGCTATACAAATATTTGCTGTTCTTTGTTTGGAAACTATGATTTTAAGATTTAGGCACTGTACAAATGCATAGTGATGTGCATTAACAAAAATAGATTGTTTCAGCTTTTCTTAATTATCCTCTGCTCGTAACTAGACCATGCTGTAGGCACACAGCAATACTTTGTCCTTAGGAAAAATGTGGTTTTTTAACTTATTTATATTCGATGTTTTTTGTCAATGGTTAAATCCTAGATTTTAGCTCTTTTAAGGTGGTGAAATTTAGAACGAGAATAGGTTATTTCAACGTTCAAAAAGTCCAAGCTCCGAGCGGAGCATTCAAGATGGTAGCACAGAAACAACCAACATATCTTCGTTCGCCACCTTGAAAGGGCTAGTCCTAACAAATTAAATTTTGTTTTGGCTGAGGTGAACCGAATTATTTAGTACTACGTTACTTAGGCAAGAGCGATCGCTACGATTTTCTAAGCTAAAATACCAAAGTTGTATTTAAACACATCTGACAAGTCAATTATTTTTATGAATTACTACGTAATGTACGATGGGAATTGTAATCTCTGCGTTACCTTAGTACGATCGCTAGAAACCTTAGACCAAGGAAAGCTGTTTCGCTACAGTCCTATGCAAGATGAGCAGACACTTTTACGGTGGGGAATTACAGCTCAAGACTGTGAACAGGGGATGATTTTAATTGATGGCAATGATCCTCAAAGACGTTGGCAAGGTAGTAACGCTGCTGAAGAAATTGGGCGTTTATTGCCAGCAGGAAGTATATTTGTAGACGCTTATCGAGCCTTACCAGGGATGAAATGGGCAGGCGATCGCTTTTACGAACAAATCCGCGATAATCGCTACACCATATTTGGTAAGCGTTCTAATACATATCAATCGTCATACTGTGTAGATGGTAGCTGCAAGCCGTAGGTAGTAAAGCCAGTCTGAGGCAGGGAGCAGGGAGCAGGGGGATGAGGGGAAACCCCATAAATAAATGTATTGGCTCTGAGACAAATACGCATTATTTATCGTCGCAGTTTTCGCTTAAAATAAATATTTTTTCCTTAAGCATAAATACATTTATTAGCTCGTAACCCTATACTGCTGGGGAATTCCAGCATCTTTCTCCCCCTGCCCCCTGCCCCCTGCTCCCCTGCATCTTTGGTCATTAGACTGAATTTGTTCTGATCAAAAATCCGCCTCCAGGTGCTAGCAAAAACTCTGCTAGACCAACCATTATGCTATCTGGCGTGTTTGTAAATATTTTGCAATCAATGACATTTGCCATCGCGCCACGATTCGGCACAACAAACTGGAACTGATGGGAGGATACTGCGTGAGAATAGGTGCTAACTACTTGGGTAACGGAGAGTGTGAATTTACAGTTTGGTCTCCGCTATTAGAGAGCGTCACTGTACAAATTTTGACGCCAGAACAGCAGTTAATTCCACTCAAGCCTCAGTCTGAGGGATACTGGCAAACGAAAGTCAACGATGTGTATCCAGGCACGCTTTATCGGTATGTCTTAAATGGGCAAGACGCTTTTGCCGATCCTGCGTCGCAGTATCAACCAGAAGGGGTACATGGGCCGTCTCAAATTGTCGATCAACATTTTGAGTGGACAGATGAAGGGTGGACTGGCATTCCTGTGGAGTCGATGATTTTTTATGAAGTTCATGTTGGGACATTCACGCCTGAAGGAACTTTCACCGCTATTATTTCCCGCTTACCGGAACTGAGAGAACTGGGCATTAACGCCATTGAAATTATGCCCATCTCCCAGTTTCCGGGAGATACTCATATTGAAGCAACTCTTGCATACCGCAACTGGGGTTATGACGGCGTTTACCCTTACGCTGTCCAAAATTCTTACGGTAGCCCAGCCGATCTCAAGCAACTGGTAAATGCTTGCCACCAACACGGAATTGCCGTAGTGCTGGATGTGGTGTATAACCACTTTGGGCCAGAAGGCAACTATATGAGTCAGTTCGCGCCCTACTTTACTAAAACCTATAAAACACCTTGGGGCGAAGCGCTGAATTTCGACGATGCCCATAGTCAGGGTGTGCGAAATTATTTTATCGAAAATGCGCTTTACTGGTTGCGCGAGTTCCACATAGATGCATTGCGCCTGGATGCTATTCAAGCAATTTACGACTTGGGGGCGAAGCATTTTCTGTGGGAACTAGCGGAAGCAGTTCATCATTTCTCAAAACAAGGGCAAAAATGGAAACGCCATCTAATTGCCGAAAGTGACCTGAATAATCCGCGAATAATTCGTCCAGCAGAATTGGGTGGATATGGTCTTGATGCCCAGTGGAGTGATGATTTTCACCATTCATTGCACGCACTGTTGACAGGCGATCGCCAAGGATATTATCAAGATTTTGGGCAAGTGGCTCAGTTGGCAAAAGCTTATGAAGATACTTTTGTCTACGATTGGAAGTATGCCCCACACCGCAAGAGATTTCATGGCGTATCTTGCCGCGATCGCCCCTTATCACAATTTACAATCTGTATTCAGAATCACGATCAAAT
The DNA here is from genome assembly GCF_014696655.1 of Nostoc sp. FACHB-888. Classification (NCBI taxonomy): domain Bacteria; kingdom Bacillati; phylum Cyanobacteriota; class Cyanophyceae; order Nostocales; family Nostocaceae; genus Nostoc; species Nostoc sp. FACHB-888. Next base: position 211,366 of record NZ_JACJQM010000001.1, read on the forward strand.
CGGCAACCAAATGAAAGGAGAACGCCTCAGCCAGAAGATATCTTTTGAAGGATTGAAGTTAGCTGCTGGGGCTGTGCTGCTGTCGCCCAACTTACCCCTGTTGTTCATGGGAGAGGAATACGGCGAAACCGCACCCTTCATTTACTTTGTCAGCCACTCCGATCCAGATTTAATTCAAGCAGTTCGAGCCGGACGCAAAGAAGAATTTGAAGCATTTCACTTCGCAGATGATCCCCCAGATCCAGAATCGACAGAAACTTTCCTAAAGTCTAAGCTCAACTGGGAATTACGCAATGAAGGAAAGCACAAAGTTCTGTGGAATTGGTATCGTCAGTTAATTAATTTACGCAAGACGCATCCAGCCCTTTTGAATCAAGACCGCAATTTCATCCAAGCGACTAGCGATGAAAAAAAGGAGTTGGTTATCGTGCGTCGTTGGTGCGAATCAAGTGAACTAATATTTGTGATGAATTTCAATTCGTCTCCAGTGACAGTGGCTCTGCCGTTTGAGCAAAACGCTAATAAATTGTTAGACTCTTCTGATACCTCGTGGTCTGGGCATGGTTCTGAAGCTGCTGAACATCTGTCTGTGGGACAAGAAGTGAAATTGCAACCTACTAGTTTAGTACTCTATGAAAAAGGATAAGGGGGAGGGTTAGAAATTAAAGTTTCAGCCTTATAACTTCAATATTCAAGCTAAAAGGCTTAATGTTTGAGCTAGAAGACTTAACGTTCGAGCTAGAAGACTTAACGTTCAAGCAATAAGGCTTAAGGTTTGAGCTAGAAGACTTAATGTTTGAGCTAGAAGACTTAATGTTTGAGCTAGAAGACTTAAGGTTCAAGCAACAAGGCTTAAGGTTCGAGCAATAAGGCTTAAGGTTCGAGCAATAAGGCTTAAGGTTCGAGCTAAAAGATTGTTTTAAAAATGGTTAGCTGTGATGTTAGGTACTTATTGATCCCCCCTAACCCCCCTTAAGAAGGGGGGAACTGAAATCAAAGTCCCCCTTCTTAAGGGGGATTTAGGGGGATCTAGAACGTTTCACTGGCGAGAAGAGGACTTTTCAAACATCCTCTAAAAGGCTCAACGTTCAAACTCAAATTCCCCCATCTCCCTCATCTCCCTCATCTCCCTTATCCCCCTTATTCCCCACTCAAAAAAACTATGCGAATTCCTACCGCAACTTATCGAATTCAGTTTACACCTCAGTTTGGCTTTGACAACGCCAAAGCGATCGCAGCTTATCTTGCAGATTTAGGTATTTCTGATTTATATGCTTCCCCCATTTTTAAAGCCAGATCCGGGAGTACGCACGGCTACGATATAGTAGATGCCACCCAACTTAACCCAGAACTGGGAACTAATGAATCCTTTGATGCATTAGCAAGCGAAATCCAATCCCTTGGTATGGGCTGGTTACAAGATATTGTGCCCAACCACATGGCCTATAGCAGCGAAAACGATTACTTGATGGACGTATTGGAACACGGCCCAGATTCCAGCTATACTGACTACTTCGACCTTTCTTGGAATGCTCCCTTTGGCGATCGCCAAGAGCGAATTCTCGCGCCGTTGCTGGGAGATTTCTATGGTGCATCCTTAGAAAACGGACACATTCAACTGCAATACGAAGAAAACGGTTTAACCGTCAACTATTACAGCTTAAAACTGCCGTTGCGGTTAGAATCTTACACAAAATTTATCACCCATAATCTGGGTAAACTCACCCGCACACTGGGACGCAATCATCCCGATTTTATTAAACTATTGGGGATTCTCTACATTCTTAGAAGTGTGCCCTCAGAAGTTGCGGGAAAACAGCGACAAGACCAAATCGCATTTATTAAAGGATTGGTTTGGGAACTCTACACCACAAACGATGCCATCCGTGAGTTCATTGACGAAAATATTCAAACTTTCAACGGAGAACCAGGTAATTCAGAAAGTTTTAACTTGCTAGATGAATTACTTAATGACCAGTTTTACCGCCTCGCCTTCTGGAAAGTTGGCGCGGAAGAAATGAACTACCGCCGTTTCTTTACTGTCAATGAACTAATTTCCGTTAAAGTTGAAGAAGTGCGGGTTTTTAATAATACCCACAGTTTAATTCAAAGGTTGGTTGAGGAAGGTAAATTTACTGGTTTACGCATTGATCATATTGATGGGCTTTATAACCCAATCCAGTATCTCGAAAGGCTACGAGAAAAAACGGGAGATGTTTATATTACGGTCGAGAAGATTTTAGAACTCACCGAAGAATTGCCGGAAAACTGGAAAATTGAAGGAACATCGGGTTATGACTTCTTGAATTATGTAAATGGCGTATTTTGTCAAACTGAAAATGAATCATCCTTTGATAAAATCTACCAAAACTTTATCGGCTCAAGAGTAGATTATGCATCGGTGGTGAAGGATAAAAAGCACCTGATTTTGGAAAAGAATTTAGCAGGTGATATTGACAATTTGGCTCTTTTATTAAAGAACGTCTCTAGCAAATATCGCTATGGCAATGATTTTACACTGAATGGCTTGAAAAGAGCGATCGCCGAAGTTTTGACACTGTTCCCGATTTACCGCACCTATATTACACCCGATGGAATTGGAGAAAGCGATCGCGCTACCATTCAAGAAGTAATTCGCCAAGCCAAAGAACAAGCGCCCCTGTTGCAGAACGAACTGACTTTTATTGAAAAGTTAATGCTGCTAGAGTTTGATACATCTCTGACTCAAACAGAACGCGAACAGTGGATATATTTTGTCTTGCGGATGCAGCAATACAGCGGCCCGCTAATGGCAAAAGGCGTAGAAGACACCACACTATATGTTTATAATCGGTTGCTGTCGCTGAATGAAGTCGGGGGAAATCCCGGACATTTTGGCATCGACTTAGCCAAATTTCATGCCTTTAACAAACAGCACCAAGCAATCTGGCCTCATACGATGAACACCACAGCTACCCACGACACCAAGCGCGGCGAAGACGTGCGAACTAGGTTAAATGTTCTCTCAGAACTCCCCGATGAGTGGGAGCAGCAGGTAAATACTTGGAGCGCCATGAATCGGGTACATCGCAGCTATCGCCACGGGTTTGCTATGCCTGATCGCAACGACGAGTATTTCCTCTATCAAACCTTGGTAGGGGCGTTTCCCTTTGCGGAACATGAACACGCATCCTTTGTGGAACGGGTAAAAGACTATATAATTAAGGCAATTCGAGAAGCGAAAGTTCATACAGCATGGTTGCGACCTGATAGCGAGTATGAAGAAGCTTGTACCTCCTTTATTGAGAAGGTACTCGACCCTTCCCTCTCTAGAGAATTTCTAGAAGCCTTTCGCCCCTTTCAACAGAGAATTGCAGAGTATGGTATCTTCAATTCCCTTTCCCAAACTCTACTGAAGATTACCGTCCCCGGCGTACCCGATATATACCAAGGAACAGAACTTTGGGAACTCAGCCTAGTTGATCCAGACAATCGCCGCCCGGTAGATTTTGAACAGCGACGCACTTACTTAAGCACTATCCGCGAACAGGTGAAAACCGACATTCTGGGTTTAATTCAAGAGTTGCTGAGTGATAAAACCGACGGCAGAATCAAACTGTTTCTAACGGCTCAATTACTGCAAGCTAGAACCAACTATGTTTCATTATTCCAGGACGGCGACTATCTGCCGTTAGAAGTTCAGGGAACCTACGCCAATCATATAATTGCCTTTGCGCGGCGAGAAGGGAATCAAACAGCGATCGCGATCGCACCTCGCTTTTTAACAAGCCTCATCCAGCCTGGAGACAACCCCAACGGCTTGTCAGTTTGGAAAGATACGCACCTGCAACTCCCCCCTGGAACTTCCCCCACCTGGAAAAACGTCCTTACTCAGCAACCCTTAGAGGTTACAGAAACATTATCTATCGGATCTGCCCTCGCTGATTTTCCAGTTGCTTTATTGGTTAGTAGTGCCGAGTAGAAACATAAGTCTATCTCACGCAGAGAAATGCCGAAAAACCTCTGCATATCTCTGCGATTCCCTTAGCGTCCCTCTGCGTAAAAAAAATAATTCCAAACTCCTCAACACTTGTCAAATTTAATTATGATCACTTCACCAACACTTACCATCACGCAGATTGACATCCTGCGGGGCCATATCAAAAAAACCTGGAAAACCTTAACGCGATCGCACGAACACTTATTACAATCTGCCAAAGATACCAAACTAGACCATAAAAGTGATACTCCTTGGATCGTCTACATTTCACCCTCAGAAGATTGTCCCAACATTCAAACTGTGTTGGAGCGATCGCTATCTTCCAAGGATATGCAACAGTTGCAAATTCGCACTTTGCCAACTGAAGCGGAAGCGATTAAAGAGCATGGGTTACTATACCTACCAGGCCCTTATGTTGTACCCGGTGGGCGCTTTAACGAAATGTATGGCTGGGATAGCTACTTTATATTACTGGGACTTTTGCACGATGAAGAATGGGAGCTAGCACAAAGCCAAGTTGATCAGTTGTTGTACCAGGTGCAGCATTACGGCACTGTTCTGAATTCCAACCGGACTTATATGCTGTCGCGATCGCAGCCCCCCGTCCTCAGCATGATGGTTTTGGCGCTATTCCAGCACACCCAGGATGAAGAGTGGTTAAAATCAACCATACCGATCTTAGAACAGTTTTATTATTACTGGGTAGTACCGCCTCACCTGAATCCGGCAACAGGCTTATCCCGATTCTATGCTTTTGGGGAAGGCCCTGCGCCAGAAGTTTTGTTTTCTGAGCGGGATGATGAGGGAAAAAGTCACTATGATCGCGTCAAGGAGTACTATAAAACTTTTGAGGTTGAAGATTATGACGTTAGTCTTTACTACAACCGGGAAAAAGACGAACTGACGCACCTATTTTACAAGGGCGATCGCACCATGCGCGAGTCCGGTTTTGATATCACCAACCGCTTTGGCCCTTTCAGTGCTGATATCCTCCATTATGCTCCTGTGTGTCTCAACAGTTTGCTGTATCAGGTAGAACAAGACTTGGGGCAAATCCACAATATTTTTGGGAACGCAGAACTGCAAAAACAATGGTGCGATCGTGCAGATATCCGCCGCGATCGTATTGATCGCTGTCTCTGGGATGAAGAACAGGGGCTTTATTTGGATTACCACTTCCAGAGTGGAAAACGCCGTTGCTACGAATTTGCCACCACATTCTATCCCCTATGGCTAGGAATTGCTTCTCAAGCCCAAGCCCAGCGCGTCGTGGAAAACCTCTCTTTGTTTGAAGCCCCAGGCGGAATTCTTACCAGTACTCGTGTCACCGGAAACCAGTGGGATGCTCCCTTCGGTTGGGCACCACTGACGTTTATTGCTGTCCAAGGACTTCACCGTTATGGGTTTCATACAGAAGGCGATCGCATTGCCAACAAATTCCTGGCTATGGTAATTAAAGAATTCGAGCGTCACAATACCCTAGTTGAGAAATACGATGTTGAACGCTGTTCTGCCAACGTTTCCTACGAAATCTCCTTTGGATATAGTTCTAACGAAGTTGGTTTCGGCTGGACAAATGGAGTCATTCTGGAACTCTTAGCAGGCGGTGGAAAAAAAGTTTAAATAAAAAGGCGTGAGTTTTTTCCTCACGCTTTTATCTTATTTATTACACTTGACTCTATATGGATTATGTATAGTTGAATGGAATTTGAATGGGACAAAAATAAAAGCCAACAAAATATCCCTGATACAGGTATTGTAGGGTGTGTTAGACGGAACGTTGTAACGCACCAAATCCTTATAATTGATGCCGTACTTTCGTCTAACACACCCTATATGTCTTTTCACAAATCAAATAGTAACCCTATATATCAGTCACAACTCTGATTGCTATATGAGTTTTGCAAGATATCTATTCATCAGGAGCCAGAATGCAGAAGGAATTGGAAGAGTGACATATTGCAATACACCACTACTTTTGAATAATAGCGTTTAAGTACGGACCCAAATCTACAAATTAGTGATTTTCAATTTTATGGTTTGCCTGAATCCGCCGATAATTGTCCTCGCCTGAATTCTGAATTTTAACTCCTGTATTATTTACCAATGTTGTTTTAGCACCTACCAATTATCATCTGTACGTTTATCGTAAGGCTCACCTGTAAAAGGTTGTACCCCAATAACAGGATAAGCATCATCAGTAGGGCCAAAAATCCGCATTGCAGCTTCAGAAATATACTGAGTTACCTTCGCAATGATTTGGGAAATAGCCATAATATTAGACTCCTTTTTTCGAGCCACTTTAATTGTGCTACCTATACTCTAATACTGATATTCAAAGCTTGCTCATATTCTCAATATATTGAGAATATATGCAATGTTTATTCAGATAACTTCGCAATACTTTAGCTTGTGATAAAACAAACTTTTCCCTTTGATTCTAATTGTAACATAGTTGTTTCTCCAACCCCAGTTGGGAAAATAGCAAAACAAACTTTCTCCGACAGAATATTATTTCCCTTCATTAGCCACCTTATTTGATTAGCATTATTGCTAGCTTTTACTATTAAAAAACATTAAGTATTTTATGAAGTTAGTATTAATTTACCTATAAATCTACTGTTATACAGCAATCTCAGAAAATATACTTGCCGGGAGTTGACATTATTTATGGTAAATATTACCATAAATGAAGAAGCATCTTGTAAGGAAGCTCTTGCATGACAACTTTGTCAGATTTGGACTATGTATATAAACAGCAGAGCCAGCAGAACCAGGAACTAAACCTTTCTGCGGATGATTACAGCTTGCTGACCGACCTTTACCAGCTGACGATGGCAGCTTGTTACACAGGCGAAGGTATAGAACAACGACGGGCAAGCTTTGAATTGACTGTCAGACGATTGCCAGAGGGTTTTGGTTATTTAATTGCAATGGGGCTGACGCAGGCATTGGAATATTTAGCCAAAATCCGCTTTAGTTCCTCGCAAATTGCGGCATTACAGGCAACAGGAATTTTTGCTTATGCAGGCGATCGCTTTTGGTCACTTTTAGCTGAGGGAAAGTTTACGGGTGATGTTTGGGCAGTACCAGAAGGGACAGCCGTCTTTGCCAATCAACCACTGTTGCGGGTGGAAGCACCACTTTGGCAAGCGCAACTAGTGGAAACTTACCTTCTGAATACGATTAATTACCAGACTTTGATTGCCACAAAAGCAGCACGGTTGCGGGATGTAGCGGGAGAGCAAGCAACACTTTTAGAATTTGGCACAAGACGAGCATTTAGTCCACAAGGGTCTTTGTGGGCAGCACGGGCGGCGTTGGCGGGTGGGTTAGATTCCACTTCCAATGTGTTAGCAGCGCTACAACTGGGAGAAAAGCCAAGTGGTACGATGGCACACGCCCTGGTGATGGCGTTGTCAGCAATAGAAGGCACTGAAGAACAAGCTTTTAGTGCATTTCATCGATATTTTCCGGGTGCGCCGTTGCTGATTGATACTTACGATACCGTTGCTGCTGCCGGGCGCTTGGCCCAAAAAGTAAATTCCGGGGAAATGCAATTAACAGGAGTGAGATTGGACTCAGGAGATTTAGTTACCTTATCAAAACAGGTGCGATCGCTCCTTCCTGGTGTGCCAATTTTTGCCAGTGGCGACTTGGACGAATGGGAAATTGCCAGATTAAAAGCAGCTGGGGCCGAAATTGATGGTTACGGACTGGGAACGCGACTAGTTACAGGTTCGCCCGTAAATGGAGTTTATAAACTTGTAGACATTGATGGTATCCCAGTGATGAAACACTCAAGTGGTAAAGTTACTTATCCAGGGCGCAAGCAGATTTTTCGCTCGTTTACGGGAGGTAAGGTAAAAGCAGACAGGTTGGGACTTTTAGATGAAATTCCTTTGGATGAAGAACCTTTGTTGCAGTTGGTAGTACAGGAAGGTCAACGCTTGCAACCGTTAGAGTCTTTGGCAACAATTCGTCAACGTACCGTCGCCTCAGTTGCCAGTTTGCCACAACAAACACGGCGTTTGGATCATCCTGTAGCTGTAGAAGTGGAGATTTCTGAGGGGTTACGGGTGTTGACTGAAGAAACTAAGAAACGTAGACGCGCCAGCGGCTTGCCGTAGGCTACCACAGAGGCGCACAGTTCACAGAGGTAATAATTACTCTTTCGGTATGTCTTAATTACGAACTACGAACTGCGAATTACGAATTATTATGAGAGTTGCTTTGTTTGGTACTAGTGCTGATCCACCAACTGCGGGACATCAAAAAATTTTGAGTTGGTTATCTGAGCGTTATGATTGGGTAGCGGTTTGGGCGGCAGATAATCCATTTAAGTCCCATCAAACGCCCTTGGAACACCGGGCGGCAATGCTGCAACTGTTGATTGCGAATATAGACGCGCCACGGCACAACATTGCTTTGGAACAAGAATTGAGTAGCTTCAGAACACTAGAAACAGTGCAAAAAGCAAAGCTTACTTGGGGTGAAGATGCTGAATTGACGTTGATTATTGGTTCAGATTTACTGACTCAGCTACCACGTTGGTATCGCATTGAAGATTTGTTACAGCAAGTGCAACTACTGATTGTACCGCGACCCGGATATGCAATAGATGAGTCTAGTTCAGAGGTAGTGCAAAAGCTGGGAGGGAAGATTGCGATCGCTAGTCTGACCGGTCTAGATGTTTCCTCAACAGCGTACCGCGAACATGGAGATCCCCAAGCCCTCACAGCCCCTGTAGTTGCCTATATTAATCGAGAGCATTTGTACGAATGCCAGGACGTTCACAAAAAAAGATACCAACTCCGTTAAACCAACAACCTTTGGCCGATTTCAAGGTTGGTGTAGATAATGTAATTTTTTCTGTAGATACTGCACAAAATCGGCTGTTAGTTTTATTAGTAATGCGACAGCAGGAACCATTTGTAAATCATTGGAGCCTTCCTGGTACTTTAGTGCGTCCAGGAGAGTCTTTAGAAGATGCCGCCTATCGCATTATGGCGGAGAAAATTAAGGTAAACAATCTCTACTTAGAACAACTCTATACATTTGGCGGGCCGAATCGCGATCCACGGGAAGCAATTGATAGTTATGGTGTACGTTATCTATCAGTTAGTTACTTTGCCCTAGTGCGATTTGAGGAAGCCGAATTGATTGCCGATCGCATGACTGGCATAGCTTGGTATCCAGTAAAACAAGTGCCACAATTAGCTTTTGACCATAATGAAATTCTGGCTTATGGGCATCGGCGGTTGCGTAATAAATTAGAGTATAGCCCGGTGGCTTTTGAAGTTTTGCCAGAAATGTTTACGTTGAATGATTTATATCAGTTATACGCCACAGTTTTAGGTGATAACTTTTCCGATTATTCTAATTTTCGGGCGCGTCTACTCAAGTTAGGTTTTTTATGCGATACCGGAATTAAAGTATCACGGGGTGCTGGCCGTCCGGCTAGTTTGTATAAGTTTGATGCCGAAGCTTTTGCTCCCTTAAAAGATAAGCCTTTGGTGTTTATTTAACCAATCTCTAGCTAAAGTCCAGAGTTAAAAGTCTTAAGTTCAGAGTAACTTCTGACTCTTGACAAATGACAAATGACCAAAGACTAATCACAAATAATATGAAAATTGCGATCGCTCAAATTAATCCGACAATTGGTGATTTACTTTTGAATTCCCAAAAGATCCTGGAGGCGGCACAACGCGCCGCATCTAGCGGTGTGCGTTTGTTGCTAACACCAGAACTTTCATTGTGTGGCTATCCACCAAGAGATTTATTACTAAATCCAAGTTTTATGGAAGCGATGGGCATCACTTTACAAAACTTGGCTCAAGATTTACCACCAAATTTAGCTGTGTTGGTAGGAACTGTTGAACAAAACCTCAATGCATATATTAGTGGTGGCAAAACTTTATTTAACAGCATGGGTTTGTTAGAGAATGGCAAAATTAAGCAAGTTTTTCACAAGCGACTTTTGCCTACTTATGATGTATTTGACGAACGTCGCTATTTTGAACCAGGGTTACAAGCTAATTATTTCACCCTAGATAATATCCATATTGGCGTAACTATTTGCGAAGATTTATGGAATGATGAGGAATTTTGGGGCAAACGTAGTTATGCTGTGAATCCGATTGCTGACTTAGCAATTCTGGGTGTAGATTTGATTGTAAATTTATCTGCTTCCCCCTACACCGTCGGCAAGCAACAGTTTCGAGAAACAATGCTTAGGCATAGTGCAGTACGTTTTCAACAACCGATTATTTATGCTAATCAGGTTGGCGGAAATGATGACCTAATTTTTGATGGGCGTAGTTTTGCTTTGAATCGTCAAGGTGAAATTATGTGTCGTGCGCGTGGCTTTGACACCGATTTAGTCGTAGTTGAATTTGACGAGGCGCAACGGGATTTTCAATTAGGTTCTGTAGCACCTGCTTATGAATCGGAAGATGAAGAAATTTGGCAAGCTTTGGTTTTGGGAGTGCGAGATTATGCTCGTAAGTGTCGCTTTTCTAAAGTAGTGTTGGGTTTAAGTGGCGGCATTGACTCTGCGATAGTAGCTGCGATCGCAACTGCGGCACTCGGTAAAGAAAATGTCCTTGGTGTTCTCATGCCTTCCCCTTATAGTTCCGAGCATTCCATCAGTGATGCTGTGGCATTAGCCGAAAATTTGGGGATTAAAACTAATCTTTTACCAATTGGCGAGTTAATGCAAGGCTTCGATCAAACTTTAGGTGATTTATTTGCGGGTACTGAGTTTGGACTAGCTGAGGAGAATATACAGTCCCGAATTCGGGGTAATTTATTAATGGCGATCGCTAATAAATTTGGCTATCTTCTTTTATCTACTGGTAACAAGTCAGAAATGGCAGTTGGTTACTGTACTCTCTACGGCGATATGAATGGCGGGTTAGCGGTGATTGCAGATGTCCCCAAAACTCGTGTGTATTCACTTTGTCATTGGTTAAATCGCAATAATGAAATCATCCCGCAAAACGTCTTGACTAAAGCACCAAGCGCCGAACTCAAACCAGGCCAAGTTGATCAAGACTCTCTACCGCCTTACGAAATTTTGGACGATATTTTGCAACGCCTGGTTCACAATCACCAATCAGCAGCGCAAATTGTTGCAGTCGGTCACGATCCGGTAATTGTAGACAGAGTAATTCAAATGGTAGCGCGGGCTGAATTTAAACGGCGACAAGCACCCCCCGGCTTAAAAATCACCGATCGCGCTTTTGGAACTGGTTGGCGAATGCCAATTGCCAGTAACTGGGTTGGTGTCAAAAATGCTTACCAGACTATAGCGGTTTGCAGTTGAGTCCAATACAGACCTAACCCAACCCCTTCCCTGCATTCGCGCAGCGTCTCGTTGGCGCAGCCTCTCGTAGAGAAGAGAGGGAATGGGAGTAAGATTCAAAGCCTCTCTTCTCTTAAAAGAGAAGAATGGAAGTGAGGTCAAAACTTGTACTACACCCAAATGATAACCGCTATAAAAGCATAGCTTGGGGATTGCGCTCTACGATCAAGGAAAGTTGGAAGATGCGATCGCAGAACTAGAAATAGCTGTTCACCTCGATCTTAGTAACACTGTGATTCGTAACAACTTAGAGATTTATAGAAATAAAAAGAAGGGTTTTGGGGGCGTTTATTTGGTTAGGATCGCGCTTTCGTCTGCTACTTCTTCCCTCGCAGAGATGTCGGTATAGGCAACTTTATCGTCTTGGGCGCAATGCTAATTTTTCGTTGCTTCTTTTCTACTAGCACATCTTGGCAGATGTCGTCAAACGCACACAAGTACTTATTTTTACTAAACTGTATTTAGGGATTTTACTTAGAATTGAAATATATCCATGTGTATATCATTCTCAGTACAAAGAGAGATAAAAGAAAGACGATTTAGTGCGATGCTATTTCAAAGAATCAGGTTATTCGATATAGACGCACCCATAATTAAATATCTTAAGAAGCGGCGACGTTGGACTAAGTAATATATTTTGAATATATAGGAATACAATTTGATAGCATGAAAAAATCTAAGTAACTGTAGTGCGGGGAATGCTTACCGGATAATGGTTTTTGTGCGTATTACCAACCCTACGTATATTTCAACAATCAAATACGATTCCTATTCCTATATTATAGGCAATCATAGCCTTTGTTGTTAGTGAAAACTAGGAGATTTTATATCTACAGGAGTTGAAGATGGCAGCCTGATATCTGTTATTTTCTAAAAAATCTATTAGTACTTATGAACCATTCTACCTTAGATCAACATCTAATTAATGTACTAAAAGTCATCTCAAAGTTTATAAGTGTATTTGTTACTTTAGTAGGTTTTGTTGTACTGATAGGCTGGTATTTTGATATTCAAGTGCTTAAAAGCATTTTGCCAGAGTCGGTATCGATGAAACCTAATACCGCTATAGGTTTTGTCATATCAGGTTTGGCGTTAAATTTTCTCCACTCAACACAAAAATTAAAGCGTCGAATATCTCAGGGGTTGGCTTTGGCAATAGCACTTTTAGGATTGTTGACTATGAGTCAATACTTCTTAGGGTGGGATTTGGGAATTGATCAACTGCTATTTACAGATAAATCAGCAGCAATCACTACCTCTAACCCTGGACGAATGTCACCGATATCAGCCTTAAACTTTAGTCTAATGGGTTCTGCTTTATGGCTTTGTGCTGACCGAAGCATCCGTTATCGACAAGTACAAATAATTGCACTTATTACCGCCCTCACATCGCTACAGGTTTTGATTGGCTATATTTACGGAATCAAACCATTATTTGGATTGTCATTATTGACTCACACTGCCATCCACACTGGTATTACGTTTCTCTTACTCTCGGTTGGTACTTTGTTAGTAGCTCCCTCTGAGGGTTTGATGGGCTTGATAATCAGCAATAGTGCAGGTGGAATAACGGCTAGAGTGCTACTCCCAGCAGCGATCATTATTCCCTTTACCTTAGGGGGGCTGCGAGTGTTTGGGGAAAAAGTGGGGTTGTTCGATAATGCTTTTGGCTTGAGCCTCCATGTAATTGGCAATGTAACCGCCTTTACGGGATTAATTTGGTACTGTGCAAAAGGGCTATATCGCTTAGATATCAAACGCCAACGGGCAGAAGAGGCATTGAGAACTGCTTATGCTGAACTAGAAGTCAGGGTAGAGAAACGCACAGGAGAACTATCTCAGGCAAACCAAGTTCTAGAGCAAGAAATTGCCGAGCGGTTGCGAACAGAAGCGGCTTTGCAACAATCCCTTAGACAAATGGCAGATATGAAGTTTGCCCTGGATCAATCCTCTATTATGGCGATCACAGATGCTAGAGGTATCATCACCGAAGTTAACGATAAATTCTGTGAGCTTTCTGGATATTCCACAGAAGAATTAATTGGGCAAAACCATCGTATTATCAATTCTGGCTATCATTCAAAAACCTTCTTTGAGCAAATGTGGGCAACCATTTCTCAGGGACAAGTTTGGCAAGGAGAGATTAAAAATCACGCCAAAGATGGTACATACTACTGGGTGGCAACTACCATCGTACCGTTCCTAGATGACACGGGCAAGCCGTATCAATACATTGCCATTCGCTTCGATATTACCAACCTCAAGGAAACGCAAGAAGCTTTACGCCAGAGTGAAGAGCGCTTTCGACGTGCCATTCTCGATGCTCCCATGCCCATCATGCTGCACACAGAAGATGGTGAAATCTTGCAACTCAATCATGCATGGATAGAGATTACAGGTTACAGCATCGAAGATATCCCCACGATTGCGGACTGGACAAAAAGAGCCTATGGCAGTCGTCAAGAACAGGTACAATCTCAGATTAATTCTTTATATCGTCTTAATAGCCGAATTGCGGAAGGTGAATACACAATTGCAACCAGCACAGGTGAAACACGCATCTGGGATTTTTACTCGGCACCGCTTGGGCATCTAACCGATGGCAGAAGTTTGGTAATTAGTACAGGGTTTGATGTGACAGAACGCAAGCAAGCAGAATCACAATTGCGGCGGAATGCTTTTTACGATGGGCTGACAGGTTTAGCAAACCGAGCTTTATTCATGGAACACTTAAAACACGCGCTCCAACAAACTAAACGGCAAAAAGATTATTTATTTGCTGTATTATTTCTCGACTTAGATCGGTTTAAGGTCATCAATGATAGTCTTGGACACCTAAAAGGAGATCAATTTCTAATTACTATCGCCCACATTTTAACAGCCTGCATCCGTTCTACAGATATAGCTGCACGACTTGGGGGAGACGAATTCGCCATCCAACTGGAAGGAATTCAAGATGTCTCAGATGCCATTAAAGTGGCAGAGCGAATTCAACAAGAACTAAGATCACCTTTGAAGCTTGATGAGCAAGAAGTGTTTACAAGTGCAAGTATCGGCATTGCTTTAAGTTCTACTATAGACTACGACCAACCAGAACAGCTGCTCAGGGATGCTGACACGGCGATGTACCAAGCTAAGGCTTTAGGCAAATCGCGCTATGTCTTATTTAACCCAGATATGTATGCTAATGCGTTGGCAAGATTGCAGTTAGAGGCTGATTTGCGTCGAGCAATTGAACGTCTTGAGTTTCAAGTTTATTACCAACCGATTGTTTCGCTCACTAATGGCTCTATTTTAGGTTTTGAGGCACTCTTGCGCTGGCAGCATCCAGAGCGTGGTTTGCTTAATCCTGGAGATTTTATCCCCCTGGCGGAAGAAACTGGACTAATTGTTGAGATTGGCTACTGGGTGCTGTATGAAGCGTGTCGTCAAATGCGAGCTTGGCAGATGAGCTATCCTCACCATTCACTAAAGAAAATGAGTGTCAATCTCTCGGTCAAGCAATTTTGCCAGCCAAATTTAATTGAGCAGATTCGACACATTTTGGATTCAACAGGTCTTGATGCTAATAGTTTAGCGCTAGAAATTACCGAAAGTGTCATTGTAGAAAACGGTGATGAAGCAACTGCTATACTCTTACAACTGCGAGAATTGGGTATTGAGATATCACTTGATGATTTTGGAACTGGTTACTCTTCATTAGGTCGTCTTTATAGCTTTCCAATTAGTGTGTTAAAGATTGACCGTTCTTTTGTTAACCCAATGACTACTGATAACCGAAATCTGGAAATTATTGATATTATTGTCGCGCTGGCACATAAACTAGGTATGACAGTGATTGCTGAGGGTGTCGAGACACAAGAACAAGTACCAATTTTAAAAAATTTACACTGTGAATCTGCCCAAGGATACTTTTTCTCTAGTCCATTGCATAGCTCAGGGGCAGTAGCGTTAATTGCTACTAATCCTGAATGGTGTTGGTAAACATAAACAAGTCTTGCTTAGTCAATAGGAAATAGATTATACCAATTCTTTACACCCGAATTGGTGGAAAAACATGATGAGGAACGCTAAAGAGTTTGTGTGAAATATAACCTTTATCACTGAACAGTTTATTTAGAATATCTTGTGTCATATCTGGAAACTGTTTGCACAAGTCGTCAAGGTCACAAAATATTTGTGTCATATCCAAATGAGACTGTAGATCCACTATGACCATAATCTGTACCCGATCGCCTACTTCCTGAATCGACCCCAAAACCTGCTATTACAGCCAATTCGCCGCATCTAACTCATGTGGCTACATCCGTTAATCGTTATTGGCAATCAGTACCGGAGTGGGCTGGACTTTGCCTGGCACGCAGACAACGAATCATTGATGGGGTTTGAGCTAGCGATCGCAACCCTATTGATCTATAAACAAACTTGTTCTGAATTTATACTTTTGTTTGCTTAAGAGTATTGTTTAAAACAAAATCAATCGTGAAAATGATGTTTATACTTAGAAATAAGTAAATTAAGGTAGGTGCATAATGAAACTACAAGATTTCTTGGGAAAAGATGAGAAATGGGCATTTGACGCGATCGCTGAAGATGCAGAATTGGCTCGTCAGATTCAGATACTATTAATCGGCTTAGGTTTGTTAGAACCTCCAGCCGATGGTAAATTTGGCCCTGTTTCTGTGATATCTCTCAAAAAATTTCAAGAATTAACCAAGACTGAAGAGAGTGGCTTTTTAGGAGCAGTCACAGCTAAGAAACTAATTGAAACCAAAATAGATGATCTTCCTAAACCCCCTTTAAAACTAGGCAATGACATCCCTAGTAAGATTGTGAAATATATGCTATCCAAAGGTTATCAGGTATTTACCAATCCAAAAGAATACAACATTGTTTATGTAGAAGGTATAGATGCAAACTGGAATCTCAACAGTGATACACCCAATCAATTTAACGATCGACGGATTGTTATTGAAGTAGTAAATGGCGTTCCCAAAATCGTAGATCACTGGGAAGCTACTACAGAACCAGGGAAGTACTACACTTATAATCCGATGAATCCCAAAGGAGCAGCTAGGATTCAGTTTGGACAATACAAAGCTTGGGCTGTTGGCACTCACGGCACAGCAGAGCCTCACGAAGCATTAGTCCAAGTTGGAGATATAACTGTTTGTAGAGATTTCAATAAAGATTTTAAACGGACTGGGGACAAACTTGATACAGGCAATAATTTTTATGTGAATCAACACTACGGCTTTGATTTTCCTCGAAATGATATTCGCCTTGCTAGTGCGGGTTGTTTAGTGGGACGTACTCGTGAGGGACATAGAGAGTTTATGGCGCTTATTAAACAAGACCGCCGTTATGTCGCTAATCGCAAATATACTTTTTACACTACCGTGATTCCTGGGGATGATTTACTGTAAATGTTTCCAAGATGAGGTAATGGTTAATGGGTAAGATTTGTTGTTGTGATGCAACTTTTGGTAGGTAGCACAGCTTTTGTAAGTGTCAACTTAACGTGAAACACAAAACTTTTCCCTCTCCGAGTCGGAGAGGGACAGACTTGAACTAAAGTTCAAGGCAGGGAGAGGTTTGTCTAACTTTGTTGTTGTGGTTGCCCTATTTGTGCCGTCAATTTCTCTTTATCTTGCCTGCGTTTTTTGGCGTAAAGTTGAATAGTGACTGCCATCAAAATAATCATGGCGAAAATAGCCCAAGCAGCGATATCTGTAGGTAGATTATTTTTAAACACAGCCAGCAAGACAATTGCTACTAACATAACTGTGGGTGCTTCATTTAAGGCACGTAATTGCTGACCATTCCAGCCACATTCATCTACTGCTAACTTTTTCATCAGCCGAGCGCAGTAATGATGATAGCCAATTAAAATGGCAACAAACAGCAGTTTTATATGCAACCAACCCTCTTTTAAAACGTCCGGTTCGGTACTTACTAAACCGATAGCCATTGCAATCGTCACAAACATTCCTGGGTTGGTGATGATAGAGTAGAGACGCTTTTCCATAATTTGATACTGATTTTTCAGTATCGTTCGCGCGGGTTCAGGCTCTTGGTTCGCTTCAACGTGATAGATAAAAAGACGTACTAAGTAAAACAAACCAGCGAACCAAACTACAAATCCGACGATATGAAAGGCTTTAAACCATGAATAAGCCATGAATTCTAATCTCCTTTACTTATGGTTGTGATTCATTTTTAATGTAATAAAAAGTTCACAAATGTAGCCTGAAATAACATTATAAGTCTGGCAACAATCCAGAATTTATTTCTTTACCACAGATAAATTATTGGTGTTTATCTGTAGTTTCATTTTTATAATATCGATTTTTGCCAAAAGTATATTGTCAATGAGCATCTTTACGACGCACAAAGGGTAAAAGGTCTTCTAAAATCGCTTCGTGGTAATGTTCTTGAGGATAATGTCCAACGTTATTAAGTTTTATTAATTCAGTATTTGGTACGGACTTGGCAAAATTTTCGGCAATGTCTACGGCTAGCCAAGGGTCAATTATACCCCATTGAATCAGAATCGGCTGTTGCCATTCTTTAAAGCCAGATTCGATTTCTTTCATTGCTGAATCAAGCTGTAAATTGCGAATACTTGATAAGAGACTCCGCCCAGATGAAGAACTTTTTAAAAATGGTTTTCGATAAATATCTAATTCCTTATCCCCTATCCGATAACGGCTTCCACCTTCTAGCGTTCGATCAACCAAAAGCGGGTCTTGGGTCATTACTTCACCTGCCAAAGGTAAACCCATTTGTTTAATTTTCCAGGGTAATTTAGCAGCAGTTGAAATTGGTGTATTTAAAATAGCTATATTGGCAATTTGTTCTGGATGACGCAAGGCATATTGTAGCCCTACAGAACCTAAAAATCCTTGGACAACTAAAGAAAAATGTTCAAGTTCTAAAGCTTTAATAAATCCTTCTAAAGCTGTTATAAAAGCATCGGGAGTGTAAGCAAAATCTCGTTTTTCTGGTTTTGCCGAAAAGCCGTAACCAATCCAATCTGGAGCGATCGCTCTTGTACCCTGACTAGCCAAAGCAGGCATAATATGACGCCAGCTATAACTTTGTGAAACTAAGCCATGTAGCAACAACACAGGCGCTAAGTCACTTCTGCCGATTGGTAAAGATTCTCGATAAAACCATTCCAGTGAATCTACATTGATTGTATGTTCTGTTATTGACACGCTATTTTCCTATATTGGGCATCCCTTTGGCTTCGCTCAGGGCAAGCGAGAATTGGGAATTGGGCATTAGGCATTGAGGATTAGTTATTCTTTCTTCCTTTGCTTCCCCTGCTCCCTCATCCCCCCATTCCCTGAGAAATAATCATCTCACGAATCGCATAAGCTGTAGCGGGTGCTAGTAAAACGCCGTTGCGATAGTGTCCGGTAGCTAGAAGGACATTACTAAACCCTGGTAACTTACCAATAACTGGAGCTGGGCGACCTTCAGGGCGGGGACGTAAACCCGACCAGGTGCGGAGAATGGTTGCTGTGGCTAATTCTGGACAAAATGCGATCGCTTGTTCTCTAACGGATTCCAGCAGTTCTTGATTTGGCGGTATCTCATCGCCATTGTTGGGAAATTCCACTGTTGCACCCACCCAATAATCTCCACCACCCACAGGAACAATATGCACATCGTTACCCGTAATGGCTGGCTGGAAGTCGGGATTTCCTAATGGATGCCCCATACGCATTTGCAAGGCTTGCCCAAGTACAGGGCGGATATCAATTATTTGATTTAATTTTGCTGTCAGTGGTGTTGAACCTAGCCCGGCTGCAACTACAAACCAATCTGCGGCTATTTTTCCTTCTGTAGTTTCAAGTTGATTGCAATATTGGGGAGAAGAATCAGGTGGTGAGGTATGGACATCCAAAACAGCCACACCAAATTTGAAGGTTACACCGTTTTGCTGGGCAGCCTCAACTAAAGCTAATGTGAGAGCAGTTGGATCAAGTTGACGATCTTGAGGAGAATAGACAGCGCCAGTAATTTGTTCGTGATTAACTTGAGGACAAATATTTTTGAGTTTAGCCGTATCCCATATTTCTAAATGCCAGCCTTGAGAGTGGCGAACTTCTACCAGTTTTTCCCATGCTGCTAAATTTTCCTCTTCCAAACCAAGACTGAGAATTCCCTGGCGATTAAAAGGAATTTTGCGACCTGTTAAAGCTTCTAGTTCAGGAATCAAAGTTTCATAGCGTTGGATGCTAGTTTGTCGCATCTGCCAAGCTTTGCCTTTAATTTTTTGGCTAACTGCGCCCATTAAAACGCCAAGTGCAGCGCCTGTAGAAGCTTGTGCTGGTGGTTGCCGATCGCAAACCGTGATTTTCAGCCCTTTTACTTCACTCAGTTCATAGGCGATCGCAGCCCCAACTACACCACAACCGATAATAACTACATGACTCATTGCTATTTTGAGGCGAAGATGGGGAGATTCGGGAGATGAGGGAACAGGGGGAGCAATTTTTACTCTCCCTCATCCTCCTCATTCCCCTCAGTTCATCTTAGCTTGCGCTTAACTTGCCTCTGCTTCACTGCTGGTTTTAGGAAGCAGATCGAGGAATTTGTCAATGTCTGCAAAAGCAGCTTGGGATTTACTCAAGGCAACTTGAGGATTGCTAGCACTAGTAGCTTTATCAAGTTTAACTAGGTCATTAAACAAATCTCGCGTTATCTGACGTGCTGCGGGTTGGTCTTTGGGCAGAAGGTTGGAAGTGACATAAGTCAGGTTCAGCCTCGCTTCTGTTATGGGCCCATGTATAAAGTTACGCACATTGATCCAATCACCTCTTTGGATTAGCCTTTTCAACTCATCTGAGCGATCGCGCACAGCCTGAATTTCAGGAACGTATGCTTGAATTCTTTCAAGTTGCGTTGCTGTGTAAGTAGGAGGTGCTACCGCGACATTAGGGCCGCCACAACTAATGAGGAATGTGGTCAATAATACTAGGACAAATGAAAAAATCGAGCGTTGACGCGCCATACAATGAACTTAATTGCTTTTTGTTTGCCGATTAACAGTGTCATTTTAGATCGTCGCTAGCGCAATTTATCGTTCTTGTCTGCCAAGGATTTTGCAGAAAATCTTGATATTTTTTAAAAAGGGCAGAGTTTCATCTGCTTTTCAGGAAAATTTAAGTACAATTACTTAATAGGTGTTAGACAGTCCCAACAAGAAGCTATTTTTTACATTTGTTAGTAACAACGATTGTTAGGGAAGTCTGATTTAGAGTTGCTAAATCTCAAAGGTCTTGATAAGCTGAAACACCAATAATGTAAGCCTTCTGGCGGTTTTTATATCTTCAGATACCCGAAGATGCCGACGCAATTATAGGAGTGTTTTTTAGTGAACGCAGCTGAACAGGCAACGAATCTTGAACTCGCCAGCAACATAGCTACAGTGGTTAATTTGTTCAAATGTGAGTTTCCTGATGCCAAATCTGATCTCAAACCCTGGAAGAATGATCCGGAAACCAGAGAGTTAGTCGATCCAGACTCTATAGATATTGGCTTTCACTTTCCTGGTATCAGCAAATCTTGGCGAAGTCGCAGTATTTTAATTCAAATCCGATTTTATCAAGATCCCATCAATAATTCCCGGCGTGCGATCGGCGTGGAGGTGGCTGGATTCGATCATCGCGGTGAAGCGTGGCGACTTTCTACGGTAGAAAACTGGAGTGTTGTCGGCGCATCTTCGCCTTCTGGTGAAATCGAGGATAAGCTCAAACAAATTTGCCGACAGATTTTAGAAGTTTTTAATAAATCAAGTGAATGAAATTAACTTGCGTCAGAGAAAGTAGCGAGGAATAATACAGAGGAAAGCTTTGCGATTACTCTTTTTTCTTCTTGAGTTTTGTTTAAGTCCAGTCTAAGCTTGTGAAATGCTTTTTCAGTTGATGTTAAGATGGCATTTGGATTGGCGGGACTAACCAAAATAAGAAAAGACTACCAATTTAAAGCTTGGAATTACAACAATCCATGCTTCGTCTTTGGAGGAGTAGTAGCTTCCTTTTTTAGAAGCAGGGAGAAGGATTTGAGACAACAGTGAACGACTTGCACCCGAACAACCCAAACCTGGCCAAGTGCCTTCACTCGTCCATGAATTGGGAACTGGTGTTTCTTTCCATGAACTATAGGTGTAGCGGCGCTCTTTGCTTTTTCTTGAATAGAGAGCGTCGTTAAAAAAATCGAGACCTTTACGGGAAATGGCATCCGCAGTTGCATCTGATAGTCGAAATATAGCTGCGCCACAACCCTCTCGAATAATACCACTCACACCGCCAATGTGTATGGCGTAGGTTATCTCAATTTTCGCGGGAATAAAACCACTATACCAATAGTAATTAAAAACCGAGCATACTACATATACAGTAATAATTATTGAGGTAATGATTTTTACAATTTTTTTCATTAGCCAGACAAAGGAGTTGAACAGTTCAAAGGGAACTCCCTATCATAGCAAAACCTTCCTTTTCGTCAACTTTTAAGGAATAAAAAGCCAAAATATCCCATTTCAAAGTTATTTAACCCTTGAATGATATTGAATAATTTTCTAAATTAAGGCAAAGTTGAAAGCAATGTCAGCTTTCTAACTAACTCTTTATCAGCAATATAATTAATTACACAATGTCATTGCGATCGCACCAAAGCAGAATAATGCGATCGCAACGCCTAGAACTACTTCTCTACGATATGCTTTGCGAAGGGAGCGATCGCAATGACTGTAAATATTTTTGTTTATCTACTTAACGAGCCTCTGAACTCCGTCAACAAGTATTTTATCTCCGTTAACGAGCCTTTTATCTCTGTTAACGAGTCTCTAAACTCCATTAATGAGCTTACAATTGACCACTAGTATCACTTATTATATAAGAGCAGTTTAGTCCTGATGATGAAGGCAGATAGATGCCTACTACTGGTTTTTGTCTAGTGGAACCAAAATGTAAGTTGTCTGGTTATTAGGTATATTAGCGCTTTCACTAGCAGATGGAGTCTCATCCTCAACTGCATTTGTAGCTACGTCCACTGTACCTTTTACAGTGTCTTTAACACCCTCAGCTGCACCCTTAACAATATCTACTGTATTGTTTACAGTATCGTTAATGCCTATAGCTGTACCTTTAACAGCACCCACTGTATCTATTGCAATACTGTTAACATCTAAAGCTGTATCTTTAACAGCATCTCCTACATCTTTTACAGTTTCGTTAACGCTGTCAGCTACAGTCTTTATTGCATTTCCGACATTTTTTACATTTTGATTAAAACTCCCAGTTGCACCTTTTACCGCATTTCCTACACTTTTTACAGCTTTGTCAACTTTTTCAGTTGTACCTTTAATAGTTAAAGCTGTAGCTATTGCGCCCACGGTAGCACCAATCAGCGCTCCAATTGCTACTTTAGCTAAATCATTCTTTGAGCTACTACCTGCTGTATAATTATTGGGTTGATCTGTAAGCGGATCAATATTTTCTTCAGACTGCTCTGAAAACTGCTGATTCTCATTCATAATAATCTTCTATTTTGTATTTTGTGCTAGGACAGGAAAGCAATATCTAAAAATTTTTCCTTGGTCTGACAGAGTCTAATTTCAAAAAACGTAAGTTTTTTGGTAACTAATAACTCATGAACTTTCTATGTTTGCAGGTAGTCCTCAAAAAGGGATAAGTATATATACTTTAAAAAAGAAACTATTGCTTATCCTTAGTCTTTAAGAACTACCCTATTAGTTGCAGCTATTTCCGCTTGTATGGATTGCTCTGATTTTCAGATGCTTTGGGATTTTCTGCTGTATCCTTTGCCTTGTCCGCAGCACCTTGTACAGCTTCATTAAGACCCTGTGATGTACTCTGTACTGCGTCTAGTGTTCCTACAGTGGTTTCCTTGGCTACGTCAGCGACATTTTCTGCTGTATCCTTTGCATTATCCGCAGCGCCTTGTACAGCTTCATTAAGACCCTCTGCTGTACTCTGTACTGCGTCTAGTGTTCCTACCGTGGTTTGCTTGATTCCCTCAGCGACATTTTGTGCTGTATCCTTTACTGTGTCCACAGTAACTTGTACCGCTTGATTCACACCTTGTGCTGTGTTCTGTACAGCGTCCAGTGTTCCTATAGTGGTTTGCTTGGCTAGGTCACTAACGCCCTCTACTGTGTCGATTGTACCGCCTACAACAGCTTGGATAGTACCCTCAGCGACACTCTTTGCCGCGTCCCCTAGACCTTTTGCGGTTTGACCAAGACCATCACCAATAGTCTTTGACGCGTCTCCTATACCTTTTACAGTGTGCTTAAAGCCTTGACCTATTCTTTTGCCAGCAAAAGCGCCAGCTAATGAGCCTAACGTAAGACCAATGAGTCCCCCTACTAGCGCTCTATTTAATGCAGGATTACTACCTTTGTTTGCAGGACGAGCATCGGATTCAGGCGTAATTGTAGGAGCATTTGCAGATACAGGTCTTCTAGTGCCTATGTTCGTACCAGTTGAATCAGCATAAGATTGACCCGTTGTTGTGCGGTTATCATACTCGGTTTCAGATACTCCAGCATTTATGTTTGTGCCAGTTGAAGCACCATAAGATTGACCCGTTGTTGTGCGGTTAGCATACTCAGTTTCAGGTAATCCAGCATTTATGTTTGTGCCAGTTGAAGCACCATAGGATTGACCTGTTGTTATGCGGTTAGCATTTTCAACCTGTTTATCTAAAGCTTGCTTATTCTCAACCATATCAACAATCTCCTTGATTAAAACCAGATGGCTATTAGTTAACTCTTACACCTAACCTAGCAAGCATAGAACACGACTTAATCGCTCCAAAGAAACACATCTGGGGTGAGATGATCTTGAGCCTGGGAAGATTTTACTAACGTCAAAGAGCCTACAATCAAGCCTTACGGTAGGGTGAAAAATGCTATATCCTTTAAGAAAAATTTCGGCAGTGAATGTCCAGATGTGGCAGCTAGCTTCATCAATTTGGCATTATAAATCTGGAATACTTGCGGCGGCGGAATCGTCAGCATTAAAGGGGATTTAAATTTACCTTAAGTATGTAAGTAACTATCGAGTTTTTAGTACGTTAGCAATGGCGTAATGCACCCTACAAAACTAGATCAAAATGTAATTTATAGTCTCAAACTGCTAGATACTTACAGCTTGAGCAATAATTGGAAGTAATGAAGGATCAATTGAAATACCCCACCCCTCAGCTACACGACGACCATACGGAACAAGGGGCTTAAGCCCCTTGTCTGGAACCCACGCAGGTGGGTTTTGTTCGTGTAGACGCGGTTTCTAACCGCCCTTTTTACGTTAATTTGACTAATCCTAATTTAAATGTTTGAGAATCAACGAGCAAACATCTGTCGCCTCAATGCGATTTTCACCAACTAGGTGAGTTTGATGGGTGATAAATAGAGGCCCTTCATCTGGAGAAGTGCTAACGTTACCGTGAGAACCGCGTACAAGGGAAGCATCCAGAGGAATCACATCCATTAAGTAGCGAAAACCCAGTTGTTTCTTCAGTAATTTGAGGGCAATTTTTCCTTGAGGAAATTTAATTTGCGGATCAAGGAAAAGTTCTACAGGATCGTAACCAGGTTTACGGTGGATATCTACAGTTCTGGCAAAATCAGGCGCTTTTGCATCATCGAGCCAATAATAATAGGTAAACCAAGCGTCAGATTGAGCGATCGCCACCAACTCTCCCGATCTAGGATGATTGAGATGGTAGGTTTGCTTACCCTCTTCATCCAATACCTGGGCTATGCCTTCAGTCGCTTCTAAAAGCGATCGCACTTTCGGGATGTATGCCGGATCGTTCACATAAACATGAGCAATTTGATGATCGGCAACAGCAAAGGCAATGCTAGCACCAAAATCGAGCAGTTCTCGCCCTAATTCTTCCCGCACAGCAATTAAACCGTTTTCCCGTAATACACGGTTGATATCCACAGCTTTAGAGACTTGGGTAATGCCATACTCGGAAAGAATAATTACCTGAGTATTACGTGCTTGATAATATTCAATTAAATCGCCACAAACAGCATCAATTTCTCGCAAATCAGCTTGGATGTGTTTTTCATCATGACCAAATTTTTGCAGACAGTAATCTAAATGTGGCAGATAAACTAGTGATAATGTAGGGCTGTAACGTTCCTCAATCCATTTTGCCGAATTGGCAATCCATTGACTAGAACTAATGGTAGTTTTTGGGCCCCAAAAATCGAATAAAGGGAAGTTACCTAAATCAGATTGAATTTGCGATCGCACATCACTAGGATGGGTATAAATATCAGGTAATTTTCTGCCATCTGCGGGATACATCGGGCGCGGCGTAATGGCATAATCTACTGATGAATACATGTTGTACCACCAAAAAAGATTGGCACAAGTGAAATTTGGATCAATTGATTTAGCTATTTCCCAAACTTTGGGAGCTTGCACTAGTTTATTAGACTGCCGCCAAAACTTCACTTCACATTCATCGCGGAAGTACCAACCATTAGCGACAATTCCATGTTCATCAGGCAATTTTCCTGTTAAATAAGTAGCCTGAACAGAACAAGTTACAGCAGGTAAAACTGTTGCGATCGGGGCTACTTGGCCAATCGCCGCCCAAGAAGATAAGAACGGTGTGTTTTCTCCTAGCAAACTGGGCGTTAATCCCACGACATTTAGAACAACAGTTTTCTGCATAAATTAATCTCCTTTTAATTTGCGGCAAATTCTTTTAATACCCACTCATATTCTCGCTGAATAGAAGTCAGCAAATCTATCTTCATTTCTGCTGGTAATACATCCCAAGTGTAAGTTTCAATTTCTAAATGGGAGCAAGCATTGTTTGTTTGAAGTAGATGTAAAACGGTAGCAATATCATCTTGGGTAGACTGCAAAATTTGATAATCATGAATAAAAATTGGGACATGAAAGTGAGTACGCCATTCTTCAGCTAGAGATTGTTCTAAATGCGGTAATGCAGTTATTAAGTCAGGATAGTGATGGAGTGTACCATCACTGCGACGTTCTATTACTTGGTGAAGATAAGTAGATTCAGCAAAAGGACTTAAGCGTTCAACTATCAAACTGCGTTTTTCAACATCAGCAGGTATTTTTACTTTAATTGCAGCACTGATTTGAATTTTGCCAATCTTAATTCCTGCCGATTGGAAACGTGCAAATACAGATTGTGGTTCCTCATATTCAACTGCAAAATGGCAGGTATCATAGCAAACCCGAACGTGTTCTAGCAATTTAGTTTCTGCTAGAGTCTGTTCAATATTTAATTTTTCTGATAAATAATTCCCGCCAATTGGTAATAGCCAATTTTGATAGAAATCAATTACTTCTGAGGTATTTTCAATTAATCCATCAGGCTCAGGTTCTAAATCAATATGAAGTATCTTTCCTGTTTCTTCGCAGATGCGAATCATTTCTACAACAACTGATGCTATGTTTAAACAACTCTTTTTCAAAACTGTCTCGATTGCTTGGTCTTTTTGCCACCAAGGTTTATAAGATAACGGCAGCGTAGAAATTCCGCCATCAAGTTCTTCTGGTAATAAAGTAGCTAAAATTTGTACCAAGTTTAATGTATAATCGACCCGTTCTTGTGTAGACCAATCTGGTGCATAAACTTGGTCTTTTACTACCTGTCGGTGGAATCCGCCATAAGGGAATCCATTTAAAGTGAAAACGTATAAATCTTCTTGACTAAGCCACGCTTGGAATTGAGCCAAGTTATTATTTTGTAACAGTTCTTTAGCAGCTACATCTGCTAATCTTAAACCAATACCAAAAGATGCTGTTGGCGATAAACGTGATTTGAGATTGAGAACATATTTTTCTAAATTGCTAAAAACCTCTAGCCAACTTTCACCAGGGTGAATATTGCTGCAATAAGTTAAGTGATTATTGTTTTTTGTAATTTTCATTTTCTAGCTTTATCCCTTGTATATGTAATTTCTTGGGCTTATACTATTTCACAAAATACCTGCCCCATATTCAGTTGTATGGGCGCATAGATGTGCGCCCATACAACCAATTCATGGTATTACTGGGTGTATACATTCAAATTTAAGTAACAGCAAATACTTTTGCTAACTTAATCGAAAATGGTAGCAAAATTAGAACAAATAAACCGTAATACAAACCAGCAAAACCAGATGCAATAGTTGCATCTAAAACTATTAGAGATAACACGCCTATTCTTACGGCAGTTCGGACATTTTCGGCGACTGGTTCACGCGCAGCTTTGATAAAATTAGGCAAGACTCTGATAGCTAATAAAACAGCAAATGGTAGTGCTGCGATCGCTGCATAGTCTCGTAATAATCCTAAAGCTAAAACAGCCGTTAAAACTATTGCAATCAGCAGTAATGCGAGTACTCCCGTAATCTTCTTACCTCCGTGAACTTCACCCTGACTAATTGCGGTGATAGCAGCAATGTAAATAACCGGAATTAGCGCTAAATACCAACGTTCTCCTATCATTGCTGGTACAGCACTTACGCCTAATAATAAGTTACTGCCACGACACAAACCCATATTTAAAGGGCCAAAAAAAGGATGATGTTTGGCAAGTGAATTATAGAGTAGGCATGAAAGAGTGATAAATATAGCGATCGCACCACTCACCAATGATACTTGAAAAGCAGCTAGAATCCCGATCGCAAATAGTATTCCCCCCAATAAAGTAGCATTTTCACGAGATACGCGACCACTGGGAATTGCTCTATTTGGCCGCTCTTTTGCATCTAATTCAGCATCAAAAACATCATTAAAAACTACACCACCGCCGTATAAACCAGTTGTAGCCAATAACAACCAAGCTAATGGAATTAGTATGGTAAAACTTGCTTCTCCATTGATTAATTGAGCAAAAATAATCCCAGAGCCAGAAGCTGCAAAACCAACAAGAATATCCGCCCAAGCAGTAACAATATTAGCAGGACGCATCAATTCCAGATAACCCCGCCAGCTTTGAAAATTTAAGCTTGCAACATTCACTTATCTGCCTCCGTACCTAATAATTTCTCAAAATAAACCGCATATTACATTATGCAATTCCTCATCCCTACTCCCTACTCCCCACTCCCCGCTCCCAATTTATTACTCAATCAACACATAATCTGAAACTGATTTGATTCCCGGTTCTTGTCCTCGCAACACAGAGTTGCCATTGAACAACTGACGCTGATCAATAGATTCGGGATTGAGCCAGTCTGATGCCTGCATCTGCCCAGTTTGACTGTAAGCAGATAAGGCATTTTCATAACAAACTGCTCGTACATGTTCTTCAGGAATACCCCTGTCTAACATCAACTGAGCCGTTTTTGGGACTGCCAAAGGATCGCTAATACCCCAATCAGCACTACTATCTACAATGATGCGATCGCGTCCATACTTACGGACAACTTCAACCATCCTGGCGTTACCCATCTTCGTCTGTGGATAAATTGTAAAAGCTGCCCAAAAACCTCGTCCTAATACTTCCTCAACGGTTTCCTCGTTGTTGTGGTCAATAATTACTTGCGAAGGATCTAAGCCATATTCAATACAGCGATCCATACTCCGACTAGCACCCGCTTTTTTATTACGATGAGGCGTATGAATTAGCACCAACATATCGAGTTCTTTAGCTAATGCTAACTGTTGACAAAAGTACTTATCTTCTGCTTCTGTCATGTCGTCGTAGCCAATTTCACCAATGGCAACAACTCCCTCTTT
The DNA here is from genome assembly GCF_014696655.1 of Nostoc sp. FACHB-888. Classification (NCBI taxonomy): domain Bacteria; kingdom Bacillati; phylum Cyanobacteriota; class Cyanophyceae; order Nostocales; family Nostocaceae; genus Nostoc; species Nostoc sp. FACHB-888. The sequence continues at coordinate 240,476 of NZ_JACJQM010000001.1, forward strand.
ACAGGCATAAAGTGGTAGCAGTTCTATAACTTCTGCTGCTAGTGCCTCGTTGTTAGCTTCTTTCGGATTGAGGCCAATTGTGCAGTAATGTTGGATGCCAAATTGACTAGCACGAAACCGTTCCCAGCCCACAAGACTACTGAAATAGTCTTTGAATGTGCCAGCGTTCGTTCGCGGTTGTCCTAACCAAAAGGCTGGTTCAATAACGGCGACAATGCCATATTCCCGCATTACTAAGTAATCGTAAGTAGTGCGCGAACACATGTGAATGTGAGGATCGATAAACATAATGGTTTTAATGATTGGGGATTGGGAAAGAGGAGGCAGGAGGCAGGAGGCAGGAGGCAAAAGACAGGAGGCAGAAATACTTTAATTTTGATTTGATTTCTCCCTCATCCCCACTCCCCACTCCCTTTTATTTGTAAACAAAAAGGCCATCGCCGCTAAAACTATTCCAAGTCAGATTACCTTTTTGAATGGATGACTGTAAATCTGGGTAACGGGAAAGTAATGCTTGTGCTTGGGGTAAAGCAGACTCAGCACAAGCTAACGCTGCTGCTTCTTGCTCGTGTATATCCCCATTAGCCAGTACTTTTTCCAAATCTGTGATGATTGCACTATCCGCAAACCGCCCTACAGGTCGCCAAAGTTCTGGCGTAACTGAGCGTTTAGCTGCCCAACGTTCATGGGCATAGTCTGCTAACATCTTCGCCAATTCTGGGTTAGCACGCCGATCGAGTCCCCAAATTAGATGCAAAGGACTGCCAACAAACACAGCCTTCAGCACCATCTGATTCCAAGCAGCATTATCTAAATAATCTGCTGGATAAGGGTTTTGTAGTGCGATCGCTTGGAATACATTACTCATATTGCTGCGAATTCCCTCAGCAGCGCGATGGCGATGTAACTCTGGATGTGGTAGTAACGGCAAACTTTGATAAAGGACAACTAACTCCCCCATATCGGCAGTGGAGAAGAATTTATCAAGCGATCGCACATAGCCCTCAGCATCATCATGGGGCAAAGCTAGAAGTAAGAGTGTACGACCTGCTTGATCTACACTCCAATCACCAGGATACCAGCCGGGAATCACATCCTGTGCTGCTTCCAAGTCCTGGAATGTTATTTGCAAATCCTCTTTACCTAGATAACGCGGCACAGCACTAAAAGCCGTAAAAAACACTCTCTCAGCAGCGCCGCTAGCAATTTGTGCTTGCTTCTGTTCCAGCCAAGCAAAAGCTTTCTCTGAAACAGACTTTAACAGCCAGTGATGCAGTAACTCGTTTACTTTACTCATGATGAATTTTAGGAAAAGTTGCCCAACTTTTTTATGGCAACTAAGTATAAAATCTAGCACTAAACTTGATACTTTGTGATTCAAGCAGCTAGTTTATATACTACTGAGATTATAACTTCACTGAATCTATAAAAATATCCTGACTTTCGATAAGATACTGTAAAGATACCATTTCAATTAGATCAAGGATCAATTTTTTTGACGGAATAAAATTAGAATTTAATGTAATAATGATATTTATAAGCAATCTTAAATATAAAGTTTAGGCAATCAACAAAGCTATTAATAGATGTAGTTTTGAATTTTTCAAATTAAAGTAAACGCACTTAAAAAGTATGATATATTTTTTAGCTCAATTTTAATACTAAATTATTTTAAATTGTAGCTTTAAACTAATTTATTTTTTCTTTTACTATCATTGCAATTGCAATATTGCATATATTTACACTTACTTAATAAGTAATAATATTCCAATGGCTATTCAGCAAAAAACCGTTCTTAATCTTCAACCAATTAACCAATGTGTTCGCGTCACCTTTAATTATGATGTTCACTTTACTAGAGGTTTGTTTCAGTTAGATAATCCTTTACTCGCACAAGTGATCGCCGCAGATGGGGAAACGACCCCAAAACAAGTGCTAGCAGTGGTAGATGCAGGATTTTTACAGTATCAGGATGGGTTGTTAAAAAAATTATCAGTCTATGCTCAGTATTATCAAGATGTACTAACACTGAGCAGCGAGCCGATAATAGTTCCGGGTGGAGAAGCAGTCAAGAATGATTCTAGATTTATAGAACAAATTCATCAGCAGATAAATGCAGCTGGATTGTGTCGTCACTCCTACATCTTAGCAATTGGAGGTGGAGCTGTCCTAGACATGGCCGGATACGCAGCAACAACGGCTCACCGAGGAATTAGACTGCTACGGGTACCGACAACAGTATTAGGGCAAAATGATTCTGGTGTAGGCGTAAAGAACGGAATCAATGCCTTCGGCAAGAAAAACTTTTTGGGTACATTCATGCCACCTTATGCTGTCTTGAATGACTTTGATTTTCTTACTAGCCTTGACGATCGAGATTGGCGATCGGGTATTGCAGAAGCTGTGAAAGTGGCGCTGATTAAAGATGCAGATTTCTTCGATTTCATTATGACTAATGCCAATAAATTGGCTAATCGAGACATGGACATAATGGAAAGGCTAATCTATCGCTGTTCCCAGTTGCACTTAGAGCATATTGCTGGTAGTGGCGACCCCTTTGAAATGGGTTCATCGCGTCCTTTAGACTTTGGACACTGGGCTGCTCACAAACTAGAGCATTTAACTAATTACAGCCTACGTCATGGTGAAGCTGTAGCGATCGGCATTGCTTTGGACACAACCTATTCATATTTAACAGGGCAACTCTTGCAATCTGAGTGGCAAAGGGTTATAACTACACTCAAAAAATTAGGCTTTACTTTGTACGTATCGGCATTGACAGAGCAATTAGATCAACTAGATCATCCGCATTGTCTATTTAGGGGGCTTACGGAGTTCCGTGAACACTTGGGAGGAAATTTGACCATCACCCTTCTAAAAAGAATTGGGCAGGGAATAGAAGTTCACCAAGTAGATTTGTCTTTGTATAGAGATGCTATTTTGATGCTACAAGATTGGGAATTTTTACATTAATTTTCCTTTGGGTGCATCACCCAATTGCGATTATTCTATGCAAATATATTGCTTAAAATTCCAGGCGATCGCTACTTCGTGGTTCTAAATTGCGAAATACTTTTTAGTTCCTCTTCTTCTTCCTTAAGAACGTAGTAAAGTTCCCAATTCTGTTGGAGGTTTAACCAAAACTCTGAACTATTTCCAAAAAATTTTGATAACCTTATTGCCGTACTACCTCATCCCCCTTATTTCCTCAAGCCCCCTTGGTGTTCACAATGAAAACCTCGATTCTCCCAAGCTTGCATATCTACTTGAGTAAGTCTGGTTACATTTGAGCATTGCGGTTGAATAATTTGACTTACAATCGCCCAAAATAAGCTGCGTGTTACATCTAATCCAGTTTTGGGCCAAGATTCACGATTACCAGGAACACCCGACTCCTGAACAATCTCTGTTTCTACCCAAATACCATGAGCGCCCAAAAGAATCTGTGCCATCCATTTGGCTCTGGGTAAATGACTCTGCGAGGTAATCAACATGACTTTATGCACTCCCCAACGTCGCAAAATTGGAATACCATAATAAAAATTTTCAAAAGTAGAATTCGCGCACTTTTCTAACCAAACGTTTTGTAACTCTGCTAATTCTGCCTGAAAAAGTAACCATATACAGGGGTCTGGGGAACCATGAGAAATTAAAATTGGAGTTAGCGGGTATTGTTTTGCTTGTTGGGCAACATAAGTTTCTCGACGAATACTCCCACCAAGCACAAAGAAAGCATCTACTGGCTGGGAAGAAGCAAAAACTAAGGTTATAGTAGTGAAAATCAGCCAAGTGCCCAAAACAAAGTACAATCCACCAGTTAGTTTTTGTAACAGTTGCCACAAATCAGCAAAATTTTTTTTAATAGAAATTAATGATTTGATGGTAAATTTACGTTTCATGACTTAGGTAACAAAACACGATTTAATCGCTGTCTAACAGTGCTGCATTTCAGTGATCAAAGTGCTATCTTATAAAAGTAATAAAGAAATACAAACATGACGCTGATCAAAGTGTCACATATTGAGTATAGCCTTCCGGAGAAGGCTAAGAAACTAAGAAGTCGTTGTTAATCATGCAGTATTTTCAGCATCATTCAACGATAAAAATTATGAACAGAGCATAGCTTAGTTTGGGGTATAAAAACTTAAAAATTTCTAGAAAGCCTGATTGCTAAACTGTCAATAACACAATTATTCCAGCTTATATACATGAACCAATCTGCGAAAAGTTACTCGCCGCTCCAAGTAGCCTTGATTGGTGGAGCGATCGCCACTACTGCTACGATGTCTGTGTTCGGTTCCGCTTGGACTCGTGCTGTCCGTGCCTCTCTAGCCCTACAAGACAGCCCGAAAGTGATAGTTGACCAAGTTTGGCAACTGGTGAATCATGAATATGTTGATGGCAAATTTAATCAACAAAATTGGCAAGCAACCAGGCAAAGCCTGTTGAGCAAAGACTATTCTTCTCGTGAAGAGGCTTATGCTGCCATCCGTGAAGCTTTACAAAAGTTGGGAGATCCTTACACTCGATTCATGGATCCCAAACAGTTTGAAGCCCTCACTAGCCAAACATCTGGGGAAGTCTCTGGTATTGGCATTCGGATGGAAGTGAACGAAAAAACTCAACGGCTCACTGTTGTCGAAGCCATAGAAAATTCTCCAGCACTGAGAGCTGGGATCAAAGCAGGCGATGAAATTTTGGCAATTGACGGCAAACCCACTCTCAAAATGAAAGTGGATGACGCCTCTAAGCTAATTCGTGGCAAAGCGGGTACTCCTATCAAACTAAAACTGGGGCGGAGAGGGGTAAATGCCTTTGATTTGAAGCTGACAAGAGCAAATATTGAAGTGCCAACGGTACGTTATACCCTCAAGCAAGAAGGAAATCGCCGCATTGGCTATATCCGTTTGCGGGAATTTAGCGCCCACGCCGCAGAACAGATGCAACGAGCCATCCGCGATTTAAACACTAAGAAAGTCGATTCTTATGTCTTGGATTTGCGAGGAAATCCTGGTGGGTTGTTGCAGGCGAGCATTGAGATTGCCCGGATGTGGTACGATGAGGGCGGAATTGTCAAGACAGTAAACCGTGTGGGCGGCACTGACGAAACTAAAGCCAATCGCACTGCTCTGACAAATCGTCCATTGGCAGTCTTAGTGGATGGTAATTCAGCTAGTGCTAGTGAAATCCTTACAGGGGCACTCAAGGATAATAAGCGGGCGGTAGTCGTAGGTGGACAAACCTTTGGTAAAGCGTTAGTGCAGTCCGTTCATGAGCTTGCAGATGGTTCCGGCTTGGCAGTTACCATTGCCCATTACTACACCCCTGCGGGAACAGATATTAACCATAAAGGCATTGTCCCAGATATCAAGCTAGACTTGACAGAGGCACAAGAGCGGCAGTTAGCTTCTAATCCAGATTTAATCGGAACTAAGAATGATCCGCAATATGCCCGGGCGATCGCAATTTTATCCAATAAAAACTTTGCCCAGCCGCCAGCAAATCAGCCTACTCGACCCATGAGCCGCGCCGATAACCTGAAATTTTAGATTGACGCGAATGATTTGTTGTCAGGTGTTTATATAGTAGTATTCCCAAATCCAGATTTTTGGAGTTATGAAAACTGCTTGATATACCGTTCTAGGATTTTGGATTGGGAATACTAGCTAGAAATCCCATCTCTAAAATCTCAGATTTATGAATCATCAGCCAGTTGATGCAACCACCGCCACCAGTTTTTTACCAATGGTGTCGGTGGTTGTCCCTATTTATAACGGTGAGGCAGATTTACCAGAGTTAATCGATTGTCTGTTGTCTCAAACTTACCCGAAAGACCGGGTAGAGTACTTGTTGGTGGACAATAATAGTAGCGATCGCACTCTCACCATCCTCAAAACATTTGCCGAAAATTACCCGATTACAATTCGCCCCTTAAGCGAAAACCAAATTCAAAGCTCCTATGCTGCTCGTAATACTGCTATTCGCGCCGCTACGGGTGAAATTATAGTTTTTACCGATGCAGATTGTCGCCCACAACCTCAATGGTTAAATTCATTAATTCAGCCTTTTGTCAACAAAGAAGTGATAATTGTCGCTGGTGAAATTTTGGCACTACCAAGCACAACTTTGCTAGAACAGCACGCAGATCGTCAAGAAACTTTGTCGCAAAAGCATACCCTTAACCATTCCTTTTGTCCCTATGGTCAGACGGCTAATTTGGCAATTCGACGCATTGCCTTAGAAAAAGCGGGTTTATTTCGTCCCTATCTTACCACTGGTGGCGATGCCGATATTTGCTGGCGGATTTTGGGGGAAAACATCGGACGTTTGGAATTTGCCCCGAATGCGATCGTTCAGCACCGCCACCGCGCCACACTTAAAGAACTGCAAAGTCAATGGCGGCGCTATGGACGCTCAAACCGCTATCTACATGAACTGCATGGTGTAGATTTGATGCGAGAGATTACACTCAAAGAATGCGGCTATCGTTTAGCACGTTGGTTATTGAAAGAAATACCAAGGGATATTAAAAAGGCGTTGGCGCAGCCCGCCGCAGGCATCGCGGGTCAAGCTACCCTTGTAGATTTATTGAATACTCCCATTGGTTTGTTCACAGCTAGGGCACGTACTGTTGGGCAACGAGATGCCAAGCTGCCAGAGAATGCTAAGATAATTGATCGACTGTAATAATATTTAGGGGCTAGCAGTCAATTCTGTAGGGAGTGTAAAATGCGGCGTTGCATAAATGCGGGATGAATTGGCGGTTGAAACTATTGAAAACTCGTTCTAAATTAAGCGAAATCATCCCATAATTCAGCAACGCCTAAAATGCTTCTTAAACTGTAAGTTACTGGCTTATAAACTTTCGTTGCCTAGCTTTTAGTCCTTCGACATTTATTTTTGCTTGCATTGAAATGCTCCCGTTATGTATTACATTTTATACTACGAATACTCGACCAAGTCAAAAATAAGCTAATGAACATTTAAGTTGCATAAAACCAGGGCTGAAGCCCTTATTACAAGCGAATCAGTCTGGAAAAATGAATGACGATTAGCTTAATGGGTAAAGGCAAAGGGAGAAAAGAACTTGGTTTTCTTACTATAAAACCCCACTGAATTTCTTTAATGGACTACTAAGCAGCTAAGTAACAAAAAACGCTTTTGTCATTAATATCACAAAAGTGAATATATCTTAAGAAATATTTAAAAAATAGGCACAGCAAGTATACTGTTATGGTAAAATTTAACTTTAATAAATTGAAATTGTATTTAATAAAGTAAAAATCTTAACAAGTAGGGCTTGCTCCAACTTTGTACTTTGGTCATTAATGGACAAGTTTGTGGCACTGAATAGTGCGAAGAGTTGATTTGAGTGTGGACAAATTTGTTTGCTTTCTCATCATTGATAGATAAATTAGTAAATCAATAAAATAAGTTCTGCCATATTTATTTATAATATGTCCGCTCTTGCAAGTAACCCAATTCTCGCTTGCTCAAAAGGATTTGAACCCTTGAGGAAGGTATGGTGTTTGCTTCTCTTACTCTCTTCATTCACACCTACGTTTCATAGTTTTGTGAGTTGAGCAACATGAACGTGGATGCATTTAGCCAAGAGATAAAAAAATTGTGCTTACAGATACAGGGACTATTACAATGCAATGGAACTAAAGCAAGCTCACAACAAGACATAATAACAGAGGCTTTCGAGGAACTCCACACCGCAATGGAAGAACTATTGACAGCCTCCGAGGAGTTAAAGCTAACACGAGCGGCAGTGGAGAAAGAGCGCCAGCGTTACCAAGATTTGTTTGAGTTCGCTCCAGATGGTTATTTGGTAACTAATGCCGCAGGGATAATTCTAGAGGCTAATTATACCGCAGCAACCTTGCTTGGTGTCCACCAAAAACATTTGGTAGGTAAACCATTAATTCTGTTTATTGCTCAACAAGACCGTCAGTCCTTTAGCTTTCAGATGAACAATTTGCAGGAGCTACTGAACTGGGAAATTAACCTACAACCACGGGGAGGAGATCCTTTTCCTGCTATGAGTAAGGCATCTGTGGTGTACGACTTCCAGGGGAAGCAGGTTGGCTGGCGTTGGCTTCTATGCAAGGTCAGCGAACACAAACAAGCTGAAGAAATGTTGTACCAAGCTTACGATGAGTTAGAAATACGAGTAGCAGAACGGACAGCCGAACTGGTAAAAGCAAATGAGAAATTGTTAACTGAAATTACAGAGCGTAAACGAGTCGAATCACAACTGCTGCACCTTGCGTTTCACGATGCACTGACGGGTCTGCCAAACCGCGCTGCATTTATGAACCGCCTAAGACGTGCGATTAATTATTCAAAACGACATTCAGATTATCTATTTGCGGTACTCTTTATTGACCTAGATCAGTTTAAGGTGATCAATGACAGTTTTGCACACTTAAAAGGAGACCAGTTTCTACTTGCTATTGCAGGTAGGCTAGAACTATGCGTACGCTCCATAGATACAGCCGCACGGCTTGGAGGAGACGAATTTACAATCCTGCTTGAGGGAATCCAGGATGTGTCAGACGCTATCAAAGTTGTTGAACGGATTCAACAGGAACTGAAGTTACCCTTTGAGCTTGACGGACAAGAAGTGTTTACAACAGCAAGTATTGGCATCGCGTTGAGTTCGACAGTAGACTATAAACATCCAGAAGAACTGTTGAGGGATGCTGATACAGCAATGTACCGAGCCAAGTTGCTGGGCAGAGCGCGTTATGAGCTATTCAACTCAGATATGTATGCTAATACTCTGGCAAAATTGCAGTTAGAGAGCGATTTGCGCCGAGCAATTGAACGCCTTGAGTTTCGAGTTTATTACCAACCGATTGTTTCGCTTACTAAAGACTCTATTTTAGGTTTTGAGGCTTTGTTGTACTGGCAGCATCCTGAGCGTGGCTTACTTAATCCAGCAGATTTTATTCCCTTGGCAGAAGAAACTGGACTAATCTACTCCATTGGCAACTGGGCGTTGCATGAAGCCTGTCGCCAGGTGCAAGCTTGGCGAATGTGCCATCATTCCAACTTTATAGAGAAAATCAGTGTCAATCTCTCCCTCAAGCAATTTTCCCAGCCCGATTTGATTGAGCAGATTCGGCAAATTTTGCGCTCAACTGGTCTGGATGCTAGCACTCTAGTGCTAGAAATTACTGAAAGCGTAATTGTGGAAAATGGCGATAAGGCAACTGCCGTACTCTTACAACTTCGAGAGATGGGCATTGAGTTATCAATTGATGACTTTGGTACGGGCTACTCCTCATTAGGTCGTCTTTATAACTTTCCGATTAGTGTGTTGAAGATTGACCGTTCTTTCATCAGCCTGATGGCCAGTAATAGTAAAAATTTAGAAATTATTGAGATAATTATCACATTGGCACACAAACTGGGTATGGATGTGCTAGCCGAAGGAGTAGAGACAAAAGAGCAACTAGCACTTTTAAGAAAGTTGAATTGTGAATATGCCCAAGGAAATTTTTTCTCTGTTCCATTAAATAGTTCAGTAGCAGAGGCATTAATTATGACAAATCCTCGGTGGTAAGAGTTATTTAAAAAAGTTTGTAATGGTAATTAAAGACAGTTTCAAATGGGCATATAGCGCAAAACCGGAGCGGAGGCTTCCTCAAATCTAGATTTTGTAAAATAGTCTTCGGCTGAAACAAACCCGTTACCGTCGTTATCAGACATCACCAACGTTAACAAGCTCTCTCGTTTTTCCTTTATCCCTTTTGTTCAATGACTGTCAACTTTCGCTAAATTGGAAAAAGGTAAACTTAAGGGAATTTTAAATGTCAGCACAATTGTTACTGGTGGATGATGAACCAGGGATACGGGAAGCCGTGAAAGACTATTTGCAAGAGAGCGGTTTCAGCGTTCAAGTCGCCAGTAACGCCCTTGAAGGTTGGGAATGGATGCAAATGAATACACCCGACCTAGTGATTTCCGATGTCATGATGCCTCAAGTGGATGGCTATCAGTTCCTGAAACAACTGCGAGAAGACCCTCGCTTCCAAGCGCTCCCAGTAGTATTTTTAACTGCTAAGGGTATGACAGGCGATCGCATCCAAGGCTATCATGCTGGTGTCGATGCCTATCTACCCAAACCCTTCGATCCAGATGAGTTAGTGGCTATAGTCGAAAATTTGCTCGCCCGCCGCGCTGCTAAGGCTCCAACTACGGGAGATGACGTTGAAACGCCTGATCTTGCTGAACTAGCCAATCAGATTGCTCAAATTAAGGCATTGTTAACTCAAAAAAATGCCATTTCTCAATCGCCAGCCCCTTTCAAAATTGATTTGACTCCCAGAGAACAAAGTGTTCTAAATTTGGTCGCTGAAGGGCTGATGAACAAAGAAATCGCCCGTCGCTTGGAAACCAGTGTCCGCAATGTAGAAAAATACGTCAGCCGTTTGTTTAGTAAAACTGGCACCAATAGCCGTACAGAGTTAGTTCGTTTCGCCCTAGAACACGGTCTTGCTAAATAGACATTGGGCATGGGGCATGGGAGAATATTCTCCCATGCTCCCTGCTCCCTGCCCTCCTCTTTGCGTCCTCTTCGTTAAATGTTTTTTTGATATGGGTAATAGGTAACTGGTTGCTAAACCATGACCTATTACCAGTGATAGATAAAACATAAGTATTTCAGCAAATCAGGCACTTAGCTAAAGTAAAAAGCTAAAAGTAAGTTATTTATTTTAACTTTGGCCTTTTAGGCTTTCATTGAATTCGCGCCTGTTGTTCAATTCCCCATCTGTAAAGACACAGGGTTTTGTTCTTCCTACAATGTCTTGATAAAAACTCGGTAAAATGCACCCGGCTGAATTTGCTTTCAGATTCTACCAGTACCCTTTGCTACAAAGTTTTTAATAGAGGAAACTGTTCCTGGGACTTCGTGCTGCTAAATAAGACTTTCACAAACTAGAAATCACAATATTTTATGAATTCTATTTGCTGCTTAGTTTTTATGGCAACGGGGCTATGGGATCAACATTTGATTTGATACCCAATTCATGTTTTTTCACTACTTAAATTACACCCTTAAGTTTGGGGATTTTCAGCAGCATTACGTAAACGCATCAGTTGACGTCGCATTTGAGGTGAGGCTTTAAACTCTGATACTTCTTGCGCTTTAACGGAGGCTTGCAGCGTCTCTAGAAAGTCGTCAGAACCCTCAGTCAAGGCATCAAGTAATACCTGTAAGAGTTGTTCGCGATCGCCTAATAGACTCTTTTCCTCAATCAACCGAAATTTGAGATGGATTTCGCACTCATAAACACCTACTTCGAGATTATTTATCTGGCGTGGTAATGCTTTGGAGTTCATAGCTATTGAGATTCCTTTACTTGGTGGTCATGAGGGTAAGGAGGTAGATGCCCAGCAAAATTCTTTATATCTTCTTTGAATCCAAAGTGCTTGAATTAAGAATTTTTCTTCATCAATCACCTTTGTATTCCATTTCAGTCTCCTGTGTTTTATTTTCAAGCTAGATTTTGATGTTCTTGTGCCAGATGTAGCTTAATGGTAAGCCATAACCATTATTCAGTTTTTAAGATTCTACACAATAAAGTTTCTGTAAGAAGTTGTTCGACCTTTTTAAAGCTTTTTACACCAACTTTATGTTAACGTCAATAACAGTTGGACTTGTTACTTGAATTTTGGTGTTTATACGTAAGTAAAACCGCTTAATTTTTTTGAGTTTACTAAACCCAGAGGTCGATGTAGCGCTATTCAGTAATATTACTTGATGTGCGTTTTTTTCAACATAAAATTCTGGAGAAATTAATCAGCATAATTATTAAGATAAAGATTTTAGTTACCCATAAAAAAATGTACATAGATTAAATTATTCTTGCCGAGCGCCCCGCCCTACTGCCTTCTATGCTTGATAGAGTACAAAAATCTTAGCTTTAGGTAAGACTGGCACAGCGCTTAGACTTGTCTGTATACGCCAAATAAAAACACTCCAACTAGTAATTTTTACAGAAAAATAATTAGACTACTGTCAGTACTAGCAACTAAATTTATCTTCAATTCCTAACAGAAGTAGCAAGTTCATCAGTAGAGATGATATTTTTACTTATGCCCATTCAATATACCCTTTTGAAATTGCTTTCAAAGCTTGTAGATTGAGAGCATTCACGCTTGAATATAGCGTTTACAATAATTTCAGTGTAATCCACCCAAATCTTACACCCTTTTATGGCTAACCCGATGCTGCTCAAGTCCACAACCCGGCATATCCGCATTTTTGCAGGTGAAATTGACCGGGATGGCGAACTGGTTCCAAGTCAACAGGTCTTAACGTTAGATGTTGACCCAGATAACGAATTTAACTGGAATGAAGATGCGCTGCAAAAAGTTTATCGAAAATTTGATGAACTAGTAGAAGCATCTAGTGGCGCAGACCTCACAGACTATAACTTGCGCCGTGTTGGGTCAGACTTAGAACATTATCTGCGATCGCTCCTACAACTTGGGGAAATCAGCTACAATCTTTCTGCCCGTGTTACCAACTACAGCATGGGAGTCCCCCAAGTTGCAATTGACGGCAAACAATAAGCTCACGCAATGTCAACTTCATATTCAGAGGCTCTCTTTTATAAAAAGAGAGCCTCTGAATTCTCCCTTTTCCCCAAAACTACGGTGTACACAAAAGTCTTTTAGAGTTGCCCCAAAGGTTTCTGATCCCCCAACCTTCTTTAAAAAAGGGGCAATAAATCTCAAAGTCCCTTTTTTAAGGGTGGCTTAGGAGGATCACACGATGTTTTGTATTGTGTGTAGAGATGTGTGTACACCGTAGCTAGTGCCTCGTTCCCAGCCTCTGGCTGGGAATGCCCTCTGTGAAGCTTTGCGATTTCCCCAAAGACGAACCCGGAAACAAAATTACGGCGTTGCAGAACAGTAGGATAAATTGGGGCAAGCAGGAGAGGAATTTTAGAAGTTGCCAAATCATCCCGCAGCTATGCAACGCCAAAATTACAAAATTTTTAAAGTCACTTCATTCGTCAGGTACTTTTGCCAAAATTATATTTAATTATCTTAATTCTTAATTAAAGTTAATTGTTGCTATCCTACTTATAAACTAAATAAATACCAACATTATCTACCTCTTGATGGTCGAGAAATTCAGCAAAAGCTTGGGGCGCAGTTATGCTTGGGTTATGCTTTGGTAACAGGGTTGGAGTTAGTTGCTTTGGCGATGGAGAGTCACAGAGCAATAGAAGCTATGATGAGGCTGTAGGGTTGACTTAGGAGCGTATTCTTTAGATAAATAAGTATTAGCACCTGCTGATATCCGCCAGCTAAAATCATCATCTAAAGTCTGGGTACGTGAAGTTTAAGAAAGATGAGCGGTCTAGATTGTCCCGAATAATGCTGTTAAAGAAATTGCCAATCGCTTCCCGGTGCGAAAACTATGGAAAATGACGCGGCAACGCTCTACTGTCCAAATGAAAATTGTCAGGCTGCCAACCCCCTGACTCACAAGTTTTGCCAGCGATGTTCTACGCCCCTACCCAAAAATTACCTCTGGGCTGTGGTAGATGGCCCGAGTGTGGGTAGTCCTGGAGAAATATTAGCCGATCGCTATTTAGTTATTGATAAATTTGTTCTTTTAGATACGAAGCCAGGTTTATTAGCTTTAACACCTGAAGTAGATCATTTACAGCCTCTAAAAGCTTACCTGAGACTGGTTCCCTACCGTTTAAATGTACCGCAGGTATATGGAGTGCTTTTTCTCGCTGACGGCCCCTCCCATCGAGAAATATTACTTTTAGAAAAACCTCCATTATTAACTGTAGATGAAAAAATCCAACAAGTGCGTTTGGGCAACGATTTAACCACCGCTTGGCGTGATGCTACATCGATGCGCCAGCTCAATTGGTTATGGCAAATAGCTCATTTGTGGCAACCTCTTGCAAGTGAAGGTGTCGTCTCTAGCTTGCTTGACTCAGATGTATTACGGGTAGAAGGATCATTAGTCCGTTTGTTAGAATTGCGTTTCGACGCAGCAACATTACCAGAATTACCCCAATTAGGTCAATTTTGGCAGCAGTTGGTTAGTGGTGCTAAACCAGCCATAGGTGAATTTGTTGAACACATTAGCCTTTCTTTAGTTCAAGGAAAGATTAATTCAACTGATCAATTAATTGCAGTTTTAGACCAGGGACTAGCACAATTAGGGCGATCGCAAACACCCACAATCAAAATTATCACCAAAACCGATACTGGGCCAAGCCGCCAACGTAACGAAGATGCTTGTAGCCCACCCAGTGGAACTCTAGTGAGTAAACCACCGCAGTCAACAGCCTTAGCAATTGTCTGTGATGGCATCGGTGGACACGAAGGTGGCAATGTCGCATCAAATTTAGCCATTGAAACAATCCAGCAGCAGGTACAGCAACTCACAAAAGTTCCCTACGACCACATAGACCCCTCACTGCTACTGAATGACTTAGAAAAGGCAGTGGCAATCGCCAATGACAAAATTAGTCAGCGCAATGACGGTGAAAATCGCCAAGGTCGTCAACGGATGGGTACGACTTTAGTAATGGCATTGCCTGTTGCTCATGAAATGTACATTACCCACGTCGGTGATAGTCGTGCTTACTGGATTACCCGTCACGGCTGTTATCAAGTAACCCTGGACGATGATGTTGCTTCCCGTGAGGTGCGGTTAGGCTATGCCATTTACCGTGAAGCTGTACAACAAAGCGCTGCTGGCTCTCTTGTCCAGGCTTTGGGCATGGGGCCTAGTACTTCGTTACACCCCACATCTGCACGGTTTATGCTCGACGAAGATGCTGTTTTTCTGCTCACATCCGATGGTTTGAGTGATTTTGATCGGGTGGAGGAATACTGGGAAACAGAAATCTTGCCGATTCTAGCTGGGGAAACAAATATAACAAATGTTGCGGATAGATTAATCGAAATCGCTAACGCTAAGAATGGACACGATAATGTCACCATCGCTTTAGTTCATTATCAAGTCCAATACTGGGAACCAGAAATCACGATCAAAGCCGTAATTCCAGAGAGTTATTCTGCCAAAACTGTTGATTTGGCATCCAGAAAGCCTGATGCGACACTTTTAGGTAGCCCAAACCACAAAACTCAGGTGATTCCAGACACTGAGTCTGCAAGAACTCCTAGTTTACCGCTACAGTGGATTGTTCCGTTAATATTTGTAGTAGCAGCAGGTTCTTTAGGATTGTTCGTGAAGCAACTGCGATCGCAATCAGGGCGTTCGCCAATCTTTTCCAATCCATTACAAACTCAAAACCCTACCATCGAAGCAACACCCGCAGCGCGATCGCTTGCTAATCTTTCTCCTGGTTGGGTTATTCAAACCAACAATCAAATATCCTTGGGAAAAAACCAATCACTTCCCCCTAGAGCTTTTTTAGAAGTTATCAACATAAAACCAAATTCTCAACCAGCTTCTGGGGATTTGTTGGTGTCTATGCGAGTCTGTCCAAATAAAAGCACACAAACTTCAGCTAATACTAATAATCCCGCAGGAACTTCCTCTGTTTCATCAAATTCAAAACCTTTGCCGGAAGAGAAAACAGTATTGCTGTTATCCCAACTGAAACGCTTTGGTGTCTCTGTTTTACAATCAGATGTAAAAAGCCCATGTACAACCGACACACAACCGCCAGCGATTCAATCACCTGCACCTGACACCAGTCCAACTTAATCAAATACTCGTTAAACTGGTAAAAACCTGGAATAATAATCAGGTAACAATTAAAGTAAAACTTACAAGGTAAAAAAGTAAAAAGTTTTAACCTTGGAGAATTCTTATTTGAAATTATTTGTTTTAAATTTTAATTTAATGAATCCATGCCATCCCTGAATTTGGCGATCGCCCGTCTCCTAAACACTGGCACTGATAATTTCGCTATTTGGGTGGTCAAAGCTCCCTATCCCAGTGGCTACGTTTTACGTGACTCTGTATGGCCTGATGAACTCAATCAAGTCTGGCAAGAATGGCAGCAGATGTTTGCTGGTCACAGTCATTTAGATATTTCCCCAAACTCAACATCTCAAAAGTCCAACCCATTCCCCATAGATTGGATTTCTCCCCCTTCAGGTCAAACCACTGGTCCCTACAGCAGCCGTCTGATGCAATACTTGGGAATGAATTTATGGCGCTGGATATTCGACGGGCAAATTCTCGGTAGTCTAGAACGCAGTCGCGGTATTGCTATGGGTCAGCATACACGTTTGCGCTTCCGACTAGAAATCCGCGACCCGGATCTAATCGCTCTCCCTTGGGAAATTATGCAGCGTGAGCCTGGTCAATCGGCTATGTCTCTCTCCCAAGATTTGCTATTTAGTCGCACCAGCAGTGAAGTTGACCCCTTACCGTATTTGCGAACTGACCAAGCTTTAAGTATCCTGCTGGTTTTAGGTCATGACGACAAGTTAGAACTGGAACAAGAAGCTGCGATGTTACAGCAAACTCTTGCAGATACTTCTGTGGATGGTAATTCCCAAAGATATGCACCTTGTATAGTGAATCAACTCCTACAACCAACTCCACAGGAGTTGATTCAAGAATTAGAAACTAGAGCATACAATGTTTTCTTTTACGCTGGACATGGTTTGCCAGACCCAGACGGGGGGTTACTGTTTTTGCGCTCAGATATGCCCTTGAATGGGATAGAATTGGCTCAAGTATTGACCCGCACCGGCGTGAAATTAGCGGTTTTCAACGCCTGTTGGGGCGCACAACCAGCTTCTATCAATCATCAAGCTATACCTGCCAGCAGTTTAGCAGAAGTGCTGATTCGTCATGGTGTGCCTGCGGTTTTGGGGATGCGCGATGAAATCGCAGACCACGAAAGCCACAGTTTTATTCAAGCCTTTACCGAAGCTTTGCGATCGCACAAACCAATTGATGAAGCCGTAGCACAGGCTAGGCAAGAGTTGTTAACACTGTATAAATTTAATCAACCTGCTTGGACTTTGCCTGTTCTCTACCTGCATCCAGATTTTAATGGCGAACTAATTAAGAATCTGGATGAAGGTATTACTGAGCTACCAGACACAGCCATTCCTGATGTAGGTTCCTCCCTTCCAGCTGCAACTTTGCGATCGCTCGCCCCAAAAGGTAAAACCTGGTTGCTGCGTAATGGAGTCACCCGCATCGGACGCACAAAAGACAATGATATTGTCATCCCCGAACCATCTGTATCTAAACGTCACGCCGAAATCTTCTGCCGTAATACCCTTACTGATGCTACGTTGGTGCGAAGTTATTACTTGCAAGATTTTTCGACCTACGGGACAACCTGGTTTTTAGGCCCTAATGGTTGGCAACAAATCCTCCGAGAGGAAGTCCCCTTGAAATCGGGGATGCAGTTAAAGTTTGGAAGTGCTAGAGGTGAAACCTGGGAGTTTATTATTGAAGACTCGTAGCACAATAGCAGAAAAGGATTTGACCCTTTAGCATCAGCCTTTAAAATCTATTTTTACTGTAGAAAAATTCAACTGTTTTTGCGGAAATCTCTTCTTAGGAATTGTAGCTGTCAATACTACCAAATAAATAATTGTGAGGAAATAAAAAATGGCTAATAAGATTAACGGCTCAGATACTTTCTCTTCTTTGCCATCTCAAGTAGATTTAGAGTTATTAGAAGCCCTACTGGAACCAGACGATGCTACCTATCCGTGGAATCCAGCTGATGAAGAGTCAGAAGCTTATTTTCAGGAATTAGAACAACAGTTCGGAATGCAAGATTTGCTTGACGAAGAACTGACAACGCGATCGCAAGATTTTTACAATAATCTAGATATGCTTTGGTCTGGTATTACTTCTACACCAGAGTACAATCACAATCTACAACAGTCAGTAGTGCTTAATCTTCAAGAAACATTATGTGCTACTTTTGCCGCCTGTGTCCCCCAAGCATTGCTCAAGACCATCGCCATCAAGGCTGCTGAAATTCTAGCTGCCCAGCAATCAATCAGTGAACAACTGGTTGAGTGTGTTCAGACAGTACTACCAAATTGGGGAACCGAGGATCTTTTAGTTTTGGCTCGTCCTTTTGCTTACGCGATGCGAAGTAGCGAATCGCAAAACGCAGCATCTGCGCTTAGTAGTCTTCAAGATACGGAGTGGACAGCTTTATCAGAAGTAGAGAAAGCAAAGGTTAGTTTAGCGATCGCTTCCTATGCTTTCAATGAAATCAACAAGTCTCAGTCTGAAGCATAACTTGAGCTAACTGTCTATCTTTTCTACATAAATTTCAGGGGCAGGCATATTTATCTGCTGATAACGGCTGATAAACTTTGAGCTGCAGTTTTGAGCATCCACTAATTTTCAATTTTTTTGTATAGTGAACTTTAAGTAACATTTAAGCTAACTGTCAGATTAGGCCATCTATCCAAAGATATAAATATTCAAAAGTCAAGGGTTATTTTCTTCGTTTTCCCTTTCCATTTTTTATTTTGGGCCAAGAAATCGGGTAGCAAAATTTTGCGATCGTGTTGGTGACAGCGCCCGGGCCTTGAGAATTGCCGCCATCAAAAAGGCGTAAGATAACACTCCAACAACTACCAACAACAATGCATTGATTGATCCTGTAGCATTCCATAGAGCGTGAAGAGCAGAAGCACTAAGATAACCAATAGAAAGAATTTGCCAACTTCTACTGGGTTTGAGAACAGCCAGCCCGATAAAATAACCCAGGTAGCCACTATAAGCCATGTGTCCAGCTACAGAGCCTAAAATTCGCGGAATCAGCAGTTGTAAACCCGCCAGTTGACCAGCAGCGCCTATACCCACCTGTTGCGTGACATTTTGAGTGATATCTGGCACATACTGTCCGAGAGTTTCCAGTAAAGTGAAGCCTACAGCAGAAGCCGTTCCCAAGAGAATACCATCTAGAGGTTCCAAGACCCCAATCCGTTCCCGCCAAGGTGAAGGTAATCCACTGCCGATAAAATATGCACCGATTATAGGTAATGCCTTGAGTAATTCCTCCATCAGCCCAGCGCCAAAAAACATCCGCACCAGCAACTCTGTGAAGGTAATTGATTCTTGAGGTGAGGACAAGTTTCCAGGTAGAACGGTGCGAAACACAAAGATAAATAGATCCAACACCGGACTTATTAAAATCAGTATCGTACTCAATGCCGCAGCCATTAGCACCCACCAAGGCTTCTGTTTGCCGCAAAGTTGGTAAACAAAATAGTAGGCAGCAAAGGCGATGTAAGTTGCTACGATCACTTGATTATCTTGGGGCCGACCGACTGTAGCAAACATTAGCACCACAAAGATTACGGTCAGTATTCCCGGTACGAGATAAGCTTTACGAGTTAAATCTTTACCAGTGGAAATAATCGGAAAAAGCTGGGTGAAGCTAACAGAATCTGGCTGCTTTAGTTGTGTGTGACCGTGGTAGTTCGTCGCCGAAGGCAGTGGCACAACTTGGTTCACTGTCGTCGCCGGGGTAAGTGAGGTATACTCGTACTCAAAAACGTATTGTGGCCCATCAGCACCTAGAGAAATGCGATCGCCTGGGTGCAATTCTTGACATTCATACAAGCGTTGTCCATTCAAATAAGTGCCATTAGCACTATTCAAATCACAAAGCACCCAGCTGAATTTGCTATCTGGCGATAGAGAGAGGGGACGAACCACTGCATGACGACGAGATACCATTCGGTACATCATGGCATCCAAGACAACTTGGCAGCTGGGGTCGCGTCCAATTACCATCTCTTTACTGGGGGGCAGCGAGTAGCGAGATCCTGATCCAGAAGCTGCCCCATTACCAGACACTAGCCGCAGAAATGCATTATGTCTTGCGTGTTTGCCTGTCATCGATAAGAAGTGCGTTTCTAAACTAATTCTTCACATAATTTGGCAGCAGGACTAACCTTAGCCACATTGCTAAATCCACTATAGCTTCACTTACTGCTAAGAAATTTAAATTCTAAATGCAAAACTTTAAATTCTTTCACTTAATGTAAATAAGTATTCAATTTACTAAGATTTTGTCCCAAATCTGGTTTGTTAGGCGGATAAATCAGATTGTATCAGTAGTGTACTCTTGCGATTCTGGCTACAAATTTAACCTACAGCAATTTATCAAAAAGAGTAGTTTTTACTGCATTTAGTTTTATTCCAAAAATATATAATTTTCAGTGGCCTGTTATGGGCCAGTACTGATAATTGACTAATCTCCTTCGGAGCAAGGAGTAGGGAAAGAAACTGCCCCGAAGATGGAACCAAAAGATTTTTGGGATCTTGCCTCAAACAACTTTAGCTAGTTCTGGGTGTTCAATTTTAGTTCCAAGTACTGTGAGGAATTCTGCCAACCAATGGGGGTGAGCAGGCCAAGCTGGTGCTGTTACCAAATTGCCATCAACTATTGCCTGGTCAACAGGAATATCAATATAAATACCTCCAGCACTCTTGACATCTGGGCTACAAGCAGGGTAACCAGTACATCTTTTGCCTTGCAGGACATCAGCAGCTGCCAATAACTGCAAGCCGTGGCAGATGGCAGCAATCGGTTTATTCGTTTGGGCAAAGTGACGAGTGATTTCTAGCACCTGCTGATTCAGGCGGATATATTCTGGTGCCCGGCCTCCAGGAATGACTAAAGCATCGTAGGTTGCGGCTTCTACTTCTGCAAACGTGGCATTTAAAGTGAAGTTGTGACCGGGTTTTTCGCTGTAAGTCTGATCTCCTTCAAAATCGTGAACTGCTGTCCGCACCTTGTCGCCAGCTTTTTTGTCTGGGCAAACTGCATGGACAGTGTGTCCCACCATTTGCAACGCCTGGAAAGGAACCATCACTTCATAGTCTTCTACATAGTCCCCAACGAGCATCAAAAGTTTCTTGGCAGCCATATTTTTCTTACTCTCACTTATTAGTCCATAGATAACTATTGACTAATTAAAGCAGATCAAATTCTGTGATCGCTCTCTTAAAGTTTTTGCTTTCATGTCCTGGGCGGCTGAGTTTAATCAAGGCAAAACGCTGTAAGGGTGTTAAAGCTGCCCAATGTTGCTCTGTCAGGGTTACACCTAGTTCTTGAGCTTTTTCCTGGAGGCTAGGTGGTACAGTGGCAGAGTCTAGCCATGCGGGATGTGGCTCAATGGGCAATTTTGTAGCAGGTATACCCGTACGTTGTAAAATTAATTGCTGGATATGCTCGCGGTAAGACTGAATTTCCGTTTCTGTAGTGCAAGGTAATTCGACTAAAGCTCGACGCTCGGCTGTAGTCATTTGATTCCAATCAGATAATTTTAGCTTAATGCCACAGGTATCTAATTTGCAACGCACTTGCATAGGGATACAACGCAGGGAATCAACAAAGTCTGCTTCAAATTGAAAGAAATCTGTCACGTTGCTTCGCTCCGAATTCATAGTTCAAAATTCAAAATTAACAATCCCCATAAATAAGTTTGGGGGTTTGTATCCTTTTATTTTTCAATCATAAGAAAGTATTTAAAATTAGCTTATTATGCTGTTGCTCAACAGATTTAAAACTACTGAATGAGTATTGGGAGTAGAGAGTAAAATAATATTTGTTAAATACACAAAAGTGTTTTTAATTTTTTATCTTGCGTCTCTAGAATTACTAAGACGAATTATTAAATAACTAATCGATAGAGCGAGAATAGCAATTCCTAAACCAATTATATCAATACCTCCAACTTTTTCTAAGTCAAGAATAATAATTTTCCTGGCAACAGCAATCAAAGATGTAACAATAACTAATTCAACCTGAAAAACGTGTTTTCGCAAATAGGCTGTAATGTTTTCTAATATTTCTAAAGCGATTAAAATATTTAAAAACAAACCAAAAATTTTATACAATGTTGTGTTAAATTTACCATAAGGCGCTGTAAATAACTCTTTAAAAATAAATACTCCTAAATCTGCGATCGCTACCAAAATCACAATTACCATGAATAGAGATAGAGCTTTAGAAACTAGCACTTCTATGTTTTCAATAAAGTGCATGAAGTTCTCATCTTTGGTAGCTTCTGAAATTCGCCTCAGTAACCTTTTCATGTGATGCACCCAATTTTTAAATAAAATAAAATCCTATAGATAAATCTAGAGGATTAAAATAAGATGATTTTTAATACTATCTAATTTTCATTCTTTACCATAGCTCAACTCGACGCTAGTAAAACTTCTGGTTACTCCAAATTTAGCCTCTTTAGATATGGTAATCGGTATGAGTCAAGAGTAGAGAGCCATAAAAAATGATAATAACTATTAGCTATTGATTATTGACTAAATTACCTATTGGTGACTATTAATTATCTCTTGAGCGGTACACTTAGGAGCTTACCATTGGGAGGACTGGAGTTGATAATCTTTAACTGTAACTTCTACAGAGATTGGTATCAGCTGCACAGCACAGGCTTTTAATTCTGGTTGCAGCGAATCGGGGCAAGATTCTGGATGAGTTAGGGCGTTGGCTTCGGCATTATCTGCCCATAGATAACCCCAATGCATGGGGACAAAAACTGTACCAGGCGCGATCGCTTTTGTCACTTTAGCAGGAAACTTAGCTTTACCCCGACGCGATCGCACTTCTACATACATACTATCTACAATACCTAACCGAGCAGCATCACGGGGATGAATTTCGATAAACGGTTCGGGATGCATTTTACAAATTTTTTCAATTCGTCCGGTGCGTGTCTGCGTATGCCAGTGTCCGTAAAGTCGTCCATTAGTTAGTACAAAAGGATAATCTGGGTCTGGCGGTTCTGCCAATCCCTTTGAGTAATATGCCCCAAATCGAGCGCGTCCATCAGAGGTGTGGAAACGCAAGTTAGTATATAACCGTTTCCCAGAGCGATTGGCAAATACTTCTCCCCCTGCTTCCCCTGCTTCTCTGCTCCCCCTGCTTTCTTCTGGGTGAGGCCATTGAGTCGGGCCTTCTGCTTGTAATTGCGCGTGACTGATACCCGTCATATCGCAGGGACGAGTTTTAGTTAATTTGACAAACTCAGCATAAACTTCGGCGGAGTTAGCAAAGGCAAATTCTTTCTCAAAACCTAATCTCCGTCCAACTTCGGCGAAAATTTCCCAATCGGCTTTAGCTTCTCTTGGCGGTTGGCGAAATGCTTGACACAAAGTTACCACCCGTTCGGAGTTTGTCATTACACCAGTTTTTTCACCCCATTGGGCGGCTGGTAACAGAACGTGAGCGTAAGCAGAGGTTTCTGTAGGATAATATGCGTCTTGGTAAATAGTAAAAGGCGATCGCAATAATGCCTTTTTCGTGCGCTCCAAATCTGGCATACTCACAGCTGGATTAGTAGCTGCAATCCACAGTAACCCTACAGCGCCATTTTCCAAGCCAGTTATCATATCCCAAGCAGTCAAACCGGGATTGGGCGAAATCTGTCCTGGCTTAAGTCCCCAAAACTGCTCAACTTCTGCTCGGTGCTGAGGATTTTTCACCACCCGATAACCCGGTAATAAATGCGCCAAACCTCCGGCTTCCCGTCCTCCCATTGCGTTTGGCTGACCAGTGAGGGAAAAAGGGCCAGCCCCAGGTTTACCAATCTGTCCAGTCATCAGGTGCAGGTTAATGATAGTTCTTACCTTAGCCGTCCCTTCTGACGATTGATTCACACCCATTGACCACAAAGACAGTACGCGCTGTGATTCACCCCAATAGCGAGCTGCTGTTTCTAAATCTTCAATGCTAATTCCACATTGACGAGCCACCACTTCTGGCGGATAATGCCGAATCACCTCAGCGTATGCGGGAAAATTACTGGTGCAGTCGTCCATGAACATCGTATCGATGTAGTCCCAGCGCATCAACAAGTGAGCGATACCGTTCAACAAGTCGATATCTGTACCGGGACGAATCGCTAAATGCAAGTCAGCAGCTTCTGCGGTTGGCGTGCGACGGGGATCAACCACAATCATTTTGACTTTGCGGTTCTTTTTGTGATATTTTGCCAGCCGATTGAAAACGATGGGGTGACATTCGGCTGTATTAGTACCAATTAAAAATGCACAGTCAGTTAATTCCAGGTCTTCGTAACAGCAGGGCGGGCCATCTGCGCCAAAGCTTTGAATGTAGCCAGACACAGCACTCGACATACATAAGCGAGAGTTGGCATCAAAATTATTAGTACCCAGACAGCCTTTCAACAGTTTCTGGGCTATGTAATAATCTTCAGTTTGAAACTGACCGGAACCATACATGCATAAGGCTTCTGGGCCTTGGGTGAAGCGTACTGTTTGAATGCGCTGCGTGATTATATTAAAAGCTTCATCCCAACTAACCCGGCGAAACTCTTGATCTAAGGAGTCTCGCACCATTGGGTAATGTAATCTATTTTTATCTAAAGATTCTGCGATTGTTGCGCCTTTGACGCAAACCATTCCTTGACTAGATGGATGGGCTTTATCGCCACGCACCCGCCAAGTTGGATTTCCTTGGCTATCTCGATTAGTTGCTTTGTTATGTTGGGCTGGAGGTGAAACTTCTAAACCGCAGCCAACACCACAGTAAGGACAAAGAGTTTTGGTAAATTCACTCATGGCGGTTGTACCATTTTGTTATTTTGATTGTGCAACCTCAGATGTAGCGACTGTTTGAAAAGCGCAAGTTAATACAGCTTTGCGTAAAATCGTGGTGAATTGAGGGGTGAAATTTAAACGCAGAGGGGCGCAGAGTATAGCGCGGAGGAACGCAAAGTTTGTTTGAGTCCATTCGCTACGAACTATAAGAATTTATTTTCCCTACTCTCTATTTTCAAGACACGTCTATTCTTCCGCTAAAAAGTTAGGGTTTTTAGTTGCGGTTTCTGGTGGTTCACCTTCGTAAGCAGCGGCAAAGGAGCCTTTTGGTTCTTTGAGGAAGAAGGCACACATGAAAGCACAGATTAAAGCAGCTATACCCATCGTGGTAAATAGTGTTGGAGCGTCGGTTAAGCTAAAAATTGTTAGGTAAACTACGCCGCCAAAATTACCGTAAGCTCCCACATTTCCAGCAATTTGTCCAGTGGCTTCCTTCTTAATCATGGGTACGATGCTGTAGGTTGCACCGCAGCCAGCTTGGGCAAAGTAGGCGGCAAACATTGTAACTGCGATCGCTAGCGGAATCGGCCAGTTACTATTAATAAAATGTGCCATTAGATAACTAACACCAATGCCGACACTGATAATTGTCATTGTCCATTTACGCGAACTAAATTTATCAGAAATTAAGCCACCACTGGGACGAGAAATCAAATTTAAGAAGGGATAGGTAGCAGCAATCATCCCAGCTACAACATGCTCTAAAGCAAAGGTTTTTTCAAAAAATGCCGGGAGCATAGAAACAACTGCCAATTCGCTGCCAAAGTTAGTTATGTAAGTGAATTCTAGTAAAGCTACTTGACCAAATTGAAAGCGTTCCGATGGAGCGTAAGTTTTTTTACCACTTAGAAGTTCTCGGTTTACCTGCCAAGCTTGGTAACTTTGGTAAGCAAACAATCCTGCTAATAGCAACCAAGCCAGATACATTTGGCTTAAAGTTAGAAAGTGAATATTCTTTTGTTCTAAACGCCAAGCTAATAAACCGAGAGCGAAAATTAAACCAAAATTAGAGACAATTAGCGCCCAGAAGCTTTTAATGCTGGTCACTTCTAGAGAACCATTTTTCTTAGGTTTCTTGTAGACTTTACCAGTGGGTGTATCTTGAACGCTGTTGTAATAGATTACGCCGTAAATAGCAGCAATGATCCCTGTAAGTGCGATCGCAAATCGCCAGTTAGAAGCACCACCAGCAAAAAAGCTAGTAGAAACTGCAAGTATCGGCAAAGCAAACTCTGCGCCAAAAGCCCCAAAGTTGCCCCAACCGCCATAAATGCCTTGAGCAATTCCCATCTCCTTCGGCTGGAACCATTCCGCCACCATGCGAATACCGACGACAAATCCAGATCCAACAATTCCCATCAGCAAACGACTGATGACTAATTGATTGAAATCTTGCGCTAGCGCCGTTGCTAAACAAGGAACAACCGCAAACATCAGCAGGATTGAGTAGGTGATTCTGGGGCCAAAACGATCCAGAAGCATCCCAATAATGAGCCGTGCAGGGATTGTAAGGGCGAGGTTACAGATGCCCAAAGTTTTGATTTGCTCAGGCGCTAAACTGAGTTCTTTGCCAATAGTTGTAGCGAAGGGAGCGAAGTTAAACCAACAGACAAAAGTGAGGAAGAAGGCAAACCAAGTTTGATGTAAGATGCGGTAGCGATCGCTGAATGAAAATAAATTTTTAAGCATTCAAATCTTCCTAAATTAAAGAGGACACATAGAAGAGGCAGGGGAGCAGGGAGCAGGGAGCAGAGGAGCAGGGAGCAGGGGAGAATAATAATTCCTGACAAATGACTAATGACTCCGCGAAGCAGTAATTACTCGTCAGCGTGAGCAAATCGCCGGAATAGGAAGTCTAGAGCGTAGTTTCGCAGGTTGTAGTATTCCGGATCTTCCATGATGCGGCGGCGATTGCGGGGGCGGGAGAAGGGAATATTCAGGATTTCACCGATGTGAGCAGATGGGCCGTTAGTCATCATTACAACTCTGTCTGCAAGGAAAAGCGCTTCATCAATGTCATGAGTAATCATCAGTACGGTAACTTGATGTTCACGCCAGATTTGCAGGAGTTCTTCTTGTAATTCTTCTTTTGTGATGGCATCTAATGCCCCAAAGGGTTCATCAAGAATCAAAACTTGCGGACGGATAGAAAGGGCGCGAGCGATCGCAACTCGCTGTTTCATGCCACCAGAAAGCTGATTGGGTTTCTTGTCAGCTGCTTCTGTGAGTCCCACCATTGCCAAATGTTCTCTGACGATCGCCCGTTTTTCTGCCTGGGGTTTTTTAGGAAACACCGAATCAACCGCGAGATAAACGTTATCAAAGACACTCAACCAAGGCAGTAGACAATAATTTTGGAACACCATCATCCGGTCGGGGCCTGGTTCGGTGATGGGTTGGTCTTGCAGCAGGACAATACCATCGGTCGGAGTGTTAAACCCGGCAACCATGTTGAGCAGGGTTGATTTGCCGCAGCCAGAGTGACCGATTATGCAAACAAATTCGCCTTCTTGAACTTTCAGGTCAACTCCATCCAGTACCTTGTAAGGGCCTTCAGAAGTTGGATAAATCTTGCTTACCCCTTCAATCACCAAAAAATCTTCTGCTTTTTTCGTTTGCAGTTTATGAGTTTGGGTATTTCTGTTTACTATTTGCATCGTAAGTTTATCTATGGGTAGTTTGTTATTTGTTCTTTGTCAGTCACAAATGACTAATGACCAATGACCAATGACTAAATAAATACTTCTTCAATACGTATTTGTCGTTTAATTTCCAGACTTTTGAGATACTCTATCGGCTCTGATGGGTTAAAAACTTTCCCATCAAATAAGTGAACAGGGTCATCTTCTCCGATGTCGAGTAAGCCGAGTTCGCGGGCAGCAGCACCAAATATGTCTGTGCGACAAACTCTTTCAATTACCTCTACCCAGTTTTTCGGGAAAGGTGTTAAACCCCAACGTGCTAGCTGAGTGGCCATCCACAAAATTTCAGTGCGGTTGGGATAGTTGGTTTGATTGAGATAAAACTGGTTGTAGGCTTTAAATTCTTGTGGTTCTGTACCATCGCCGCGATCGTAGCGATCAACGAAACCAGGACGAACATATATAGGATCTATATCTAAGTACTCGGGACGGCAGAGTATTTCTAAAATTTCTTCGCGGTTGCGGAAATCGTCACAGTATTTACAAGCTTCTAGCAGTGCTTTAACCAGAGCAAGATAAGTTTCTGGATATTTCTGCGCCCAATCTTCTCGCACTCCCAACACTTTTTTCGGCTGTCCTGACCAAATTTCTAAAGCTGTGGCGGCAACAAAGCCTAAGTCTTGATGAACAGCAAGATAATTCCAGGGTTCTCCAGCACAGTAACCGTCAATATTTCCGGCTTTGAGTTGAGAAACCATTTCCATTGGTGGAATCACCGTTAAGCTGACATCTCTATCAGGATCTATACCGCCAGCCGCCAGCCAATAACGCAGGATTAAGTTCACCATTGAAGTAGAGTGAGCTACACCCAAAGTTAGAATTTGGTCGGGAGCAGCGTTAATTGCTGTTTTTAAGTCAGCCAAATTTCTGACACCTTGGCTATACAATCTTTTGCTTAAGGTGATGGCGTTCGCATTGCGAGAGATATTTAGGGCATTGATTATAGGAATTGGTTTTTTACCACCAGCACCCAAAGTTAGGGCTAAGGGCATTCCCGCCAGCATTTGGGCTGCATCTAATTTGCCACTAACAACCCCTTGAGCTATTTCCTTCCAGCTATTAGCACGAGTGAGGGTGATATTTTCTAAATCGTACTGAGCAAAAAAGCCTTTTTCTTGAGCAACCATTAAAGGTGCAGCGTCAGTCAGAGGCATAAAGCCAATTTCTAAATTGACTTTTTCTAAGCCGTTGCGGGATATGGCTACTGCTGCTGAAGCCTGCTGTGCTTTACGTTTCTTAACCAGCTTTTGTTGGTTGAGAAAGTAAATCATTTCATTCCGCAGACTGTAGTAGCTGGGATGTTTGACGACTTCCAAGCGTTGACGCGGGCGAGGGATTGGCACTTCGAGAATCTGCCCGATGTGAGCTTCTGGCCCATTAGTGAGCATGACAACGCGATCGCTCAATAAAAGCGCCTCATCTACGTCATGTGTCACCATCACACAAGTAACGTTGTGTTCGTTGCAAATTTTCATCAGTTGTTCTTGCAAACTACCCCGTGTTAGGGCATCCAAGGCTCCAAAGGGTTCGTCTAGCAGTAATAACTTGGGACGGGTTGCTAAGGCGCGAGCGATCGCTACCCGTTGTTTCATTCCCCCAGATAACTCGCTAGGACGTTTATTTGCCGCCAAACGCAGCCCCACCATATCGATATGTTCTTCGATAATGCTTCTGCGATCGCCTTTGGACTTACCTTTGTACACTTCATCCACAGCTAGGGCGATATTTTCCCGTACTGTTAACCAAGGCAGCAAAGAGTAGTTTTGAAACACAACCATCCGATCTGGACTGGGTTCTCTAACTTCCCGCCCTTCTAAAGTCACACCTCCAACACTTGCTCTATCTAAACCTGCAATGATGTTGAGCAAAGTAGACTTACCACAACCAGAATGTCCAATTAGAGAAACAAATTCCCCTTCTTGGATTTTCAAATCAATGTTTTTTAGAGCAATATATTTGCCGCCATTCGGAAGTTCAAATACACGGTCAATGTGGTCAACTTCAACAAAAGTAGTCATTTGTTAATTCGTAATTCGTAATGACGCTCGAAGACTCGCTAACGCTACGCTAACGTAATTCGTAATTGGGGAAGTAACTTATTTGCTATTCCCTATTCCCTATTCTGGTACAACTTTGCTAGCTATAAAGCCAACCATTCTATCTAGAATCAATCCGACCAAACCAACATAAATTAGTGCGAGGATAATTTCGCTTAAGTTAGTTTCTGTGGTTGTGTTGTAAGCATCCCAAATAAATGAACCAATCCCCACGCCGCCGACTAACATTTCTGCTGCAACGATTGCTAGCCAAGATAAACCAATGCCAATGCGTAACCCTGTGAATATATAAGGAACAGTGGCAGGAAACACAACTTTTAGGAAATACTTTAGTCCTTTCAAACGTAAAACTCTAGCTACGTTTACATAGTCTTGAGGAATTTGTTGTACGCCTACCGTGGTGTTGATCACAATTGGCCAAATGGATGTAATGAAAATCACGAAAATAGCTGAAGGATTCGCTTGTTGAAATGCTGCCAGGGAAATTGGTAGCCATGCTAGAGGCGGTACTGTCCGCAACACTTGGAATATAGGATCTACAGCATTATAGAGTAACTTATTAGCACCAACAAAAATCCCCAATGCAATGCCAACAATTGCTGCTAGTGAAAAGCCCAAAGCAACTCGTCCCAAACTACTAAGTATCTGCCAGCCCAAGCCTTTATCACTTTCACCATTATCGAAAAATGGATCAATGATAAAAGGATTCCAGGTTTCTGAAAAGGTTTCTATTGGGCCAGGCAAACCAAAGTTAGGCGTTAAACAAACTAGTTGCCAAATCACTAAAAAAATAGTTAATGCTACCAGTGGTGGCACAATTTTTTGCGAAACTAATTTATTGAGATTTTTGCGGTTATTTTTTCTGAAATTGCGACTTCCAAGAATAGCTGTCATTTTCTTTGTTCTCCGGTTGCCTTTACGTAGCTAGGCGTAAAATTAAAGTTTGTAGTAAGTTAGCGCAGTATTATCACAAAGGGAGATTGTGCCTAAATACTTCATTAAACTTTCTTGATTTTTAAACTTTGCAAATATTCTTCTGGTTTCTCAGGGTCAAATTTAACTCCATCGAAGAAAGTCTCAACTCCCCGAGAAGTACTCTTAGGAATCTCAGAATCAGCAACACCAATAGCTTTAGCTGCCTGTTTCCACAAGTTCTCTTTATTCACTTGATTAACTATTTCTTGAACTTTAGTATCTTTTGGTAAATAGCCCCAGCGAATTTCTTCTGTTAAAAACCAAGTATCATGACTTTTGAAAGGATAGGAAGCATTATCTACCCAGAATTTCATTGGATATGAAAAGTTTTGCTCAGTCCGTCCATCGCCGAAGTCAATATTGCCTTTAGACCTTTCTAAAATATCTGCAACAGCAACGTTAAAGTATTTACGACCAGAACATATTTTGCACATTTCCTCTTTATTTTCGGCGCGATCGCACCATTGTTGAGCTTCCAAAACTGCCATCAACAATGCCTGTGCAGCATTAGGATTTTGATCAACCCAATCTTTCCGCATCGCAAAGGCTTTCTCTGGATGATCTTTCCACAACTCGCCTGTAACTAAAGCTGAATAGCCTAATTTTTGGTTGACCAATTGAGCATTCCAAGGCTCTCCTACACAGAAAGAATCGATAGTAGCAACTTTCATATTCGCCACCATTTGTGGTGGTGGTACAGGTGATAAAACCACATCTTGATCTGGATTAATACCGCCAGCCGCTAGCCAATAGCGCATCCATAAATCGTGAGTGCCGCCAGGAAAAGTCATACCAAATTTCAAGGCTTTTTGCTCGGCTTTGGCAAGATTCGCAGCTTCTTTCAGGGCCTTGCTTTCTAATTTTACATTCAGGTCTTTAAATTTATTTGCAACAGAAATAGCCTGACCATTGGTATTTAATCTTGCCAAAAGATACATTGGCACTTTATCGTTAATGGTCATCAAATAAGGCATGGGACTGAGGATGTGTGCGCCATCAATACCACCGCCAGATGAGCCTATTTTTAAGTTATCACGGGTGACAGGCCAAGATTTTTGTTTGATGACCTCAACATCAGTCATACCGTATTTGGCAAAGAAACCCTTTTCTTTAGCAATAATTAGGGGAGCAGCATCAGTTAGAGCGATGAATCCTAATTTGGCTTTGGTTGTTTCTACCTTTGGCGCATTCGCTACTGTAGAGACATTGGCAGCCGGAGCCGCAGAGGGTGTGTCACCACCTGTTGACGCTGTATTGCTACCGGAAGAACAACCATGAGCCAGGATAGAAGCCGCCGCCGCAGTAGTGGTGGTTAAAATAAATTTTCTACGCGAAATATTTTTCATTTGTCCTTTATTATTTGTCATTCATTAAGCACTACCAATTCAGTAACGAGGCGTAAATAAATTCAATTTTGTAGTGAGGACTTTAGTTCTAATAAACTTTGCTCACTCACTACGAACTAGGATTTTATTTCCTATTTCATGCTCCCCAGCTACTTACTAACTGTTAATTACTAAAGCTTCTTGCTTGAGTTTTGCCCCAAAATTTTTGATTAGTAAATCTTGCAATACTGGCTGTAAATCTTCGCATGGTATGCCTTTGGTAACGCAAGTTCCTAAATGAGCGTCTTTGCCAACTTTGCCACCCATATATATGTCAACGCCTTCCAAGGTTTTGCCATTTTTACGAGTTTTAGTTCCCATCAAGCCAATATCTGCAACTTGAGGCTGTCCGCAAGAGTTGGGGCAACCTGTCCAGTGAATTCGGACTGGATTGGTGAAGGTTAAATCTTCTTCTAAGGCTTTAATCATTGCCAGGGCGCGGTTTTTGGTTTCGATGAGGGCAAAGTTGCAAAATTGTGCGCCTGTGCAGGATACTAGCGATCGCGTTAGCAAACCTGGATCAATAGAAAACCTTTCTAGCAAAGGCTCTGTCAAAAATGTTACTAAACGCGAGTCAGAAATGTTGGGGATAACGATGTTTTGCTCAACCGTGAAGCGAATTTCGCCACTGCCGTAAACTTCTGCTAGACGGGCAATTTCAAACATATCTTCGGCATACAACCGCCCGACAGGAATGTTCAAACCTGCGTAATTTAATCCTGGTTGTTTTTGTTTATATACCCCGGTATGGTCGCGTTTTTCCCAGTCAATTTCGTCTTTTGCGGCTGCGGGTAACAATGATTTACCCAAACGGCTTTCTACTTCTACTCGAAACTTTTCTACACCCCATTCATCAATTAGCCACATTAGGCGCGATTTTTGCCGATTAGCACGCGGGCCATGATCACGAAAGACTTCCAAAACGGCTCTACATACAGCAACTACATCTTCGGGAAGTACCCAAGCATTCAGAGGAATCGCCGCCTCACAGCGTTTAGCTGAGAAAAAGCCACCGACAATAATGTTGAAACCAAATATTGGTGATTGGGAAAATTCTTGCCCAGTACCAAGTACCCAGTCCCCAGTCCCTTCCTTAAATGCTGGAACAAAAGCTAAATCGTTAATTTCAGCGTGAACTGAATTGTCTCGTCCACCTGCGATCGCAATATTAAACTTCCGTGGTAAGTTGCTAAACTCTGGGTTCCCTTCGCCTTTGTTGGTGAGCATATCTTGAATTTGCTGTACCAACTCTCGTGTGTCATACAACTCATCCGCATCTAGCCCCGCTACCGGATCGCCTGTGATGTTGCGGACGTTATCCATTCCTGACTGGATACTGGTTAAACCAACTGCGTGAAATCTATTAAAGATATCTGGTAAATCTTCAATTCTGATCCCCCGTAATTGGATATTCTGTCTCGTAGTAATATCAGCGCAACCATCATCACCGTAACGTTGCACTACTTGGGCTAAAATACGCATCTGACTGCTGCTGAGAATACCGTTAGGCATCCGCAACCGCATCATAAACTTACCTGGGGTGACTGGGCGAAAAAACACACCCACCCATTTGAGTCGATGATCTCGATCGATTTCGTCCATTGCTTCCCAACCAAGGGCAGCAAATTTCTCTATCTCACCCTTGATGGTGAGTCCATCTTTTTGCGCTTTGAATTTCTCGAACTTATTGAGGCTGGTAGTGGTAGTTGCTGTGTCTGTCATGATCTGACTCTCAATGCAAATTACTGAATCTAGTGATAACTTGTGATGATGCTTGCTCAATATCAATTAACCCGTAGTTCCATCAGGTGTTGTATCTACGAGGCTTAGGAAATAAAAACTTAATATTTGCTTATGGCTGATTATTTTTACTTAAGAGCATTCCAAAGCGAAACTCCAAATCCGTGATTAGTTAAGAAAAACTTATTGCCATTTACATCTTGGAAATTTGTCAAGCAGGTTTGGATAATGTTCATGTAACAATTTCGATACTCATAAGTTAAAGCCAGATTTATGTTAAAATCGTATAAATTGTTACGGTTTTTTGGTAAAATTGCTGAAAATGAATAAATTATATGCATTTTTTGCATCAAAGCCAGCCAATGAGCCACGCAAAGCGCTTAATGCAGGGTATTTGAAATGATCAAAGGGATTTTGGATTGCTGTAGATCAATTCTGAATCCAAAATTGAGTAGCAGATGTTAGCTAAAACTTAAATATCATTTCAGCACCTATGAAACGTCGTGATTTTATTAATTGGGTAGGTTTGGGTGGGATAGCGAGTTCTCTACCTATAGCGATCGCAGCTTGTTCTTCTGGGACAACTTCAGCAACGGGAGATTGGCAAACAGTAGGAACTTCGGCAGAATTAGATAAAACAGGTCAATTGCTGGCGAAAAACTCACCTGCTGGGCCTGTGTTGGTAGTCGGTACATCTAAAGGCGCAAATCTGACTGCTGTTAACCCTACCTGTCCTCACGCAAATTGCACCGTAGCATGGCAAGCTGAGGCAAAAAAATTCGCCTGTCCCTGTCATGGTTCGGAATTTGGCATTGATGGTAAAGTGCAAAAAGGCCCAGCGACAGAAGCGCTTAAAACTTACGCCGCCAAGATTGAGGGCAATTCAGTTGTAGTCAAGCCAAGTTAAACAATACAATTTAGGTTATCGTGAGTAATATCAACCAGCTTTTAGTGCAAGCCCAGACAGCACATGATACGGCTGATTGGTCATCACTAATTCAATATTTACAACAATTAATTTTAGGGATAGACTCTGAGCATCCAGAGATAGTTAAAAATCGAGAATATCTGCTGAAATTAACACTTTCAATGTTAGAAATGGGGGATTTTCAGCAACGCTGGGAAATCACTAAGGCGTTGACTCGCTTGGGAAATATTGCCATCCCACCACTCATTGAGATATTAGAAGACGAAGATACAGAGGAAGAATTACGCTGGTATGCAGCACGGACTTTAGGCGAATTTCAGCACCCAGAAGCGATCGCACCCTTGGTTGAATTATTGAAAACTGATGACGATGAAGAACTCAAAGCGATCGCAGCTACAGCAATAGGGCAAATGGGTACTGTTGCGATCGCTGCACTCTCTGAACTTTTATTAGATGAAGATACAAGGCTTTTAGCAGTGCGCTCGCTTTCCTGTATTCCTCAAACAGAAACCATCACACCTCTATTGAGTGTAGTGCAAGATTCACAAGCAACAATCCGCACTGCCGCAATTGAAGCCCTCAGCAGTTTTCATGACGAACGTGTACCACCAGTATTGTTAAACGCTTTGGATGATATAGCCGCCACAGTTAGGCGTGCAGCAGTACTTGGTTTAGGTTTTCGCCCCGACTTACGCGAAGCATTAGATTTGGTGACGAGACTACAACCCAAGCTTTACGACTTTAATATTGATGTTTGTTGTGCAGCCGCAGTTTCCCTTTCTCGGATGGGTTGTGATGAGGCAGCCCAGGAATTATTATTTAAGGTGCTAATATCACCCCATACACCGCTACCACTGCAATTAGAAACCATCCGCACTTTGGTTTGGGTGGGGACACCATCCAGTTTGGAATATTTGCAAACAGCATTTAATCAAACCACTTCAGAGACACTTTGGCAAGAAATTGTTACAGTTCTGGGGCGAGTGCAAAAGCCGCAAACTACACAAGCCGCAGAAATTTTACTGCAAATACTGCAATCGCAGCATCCAGCCACAAAGATTGCTAATGTAAAAAGTGCGATCGCTTTATCTTTAGGACAGTTAGGTGAAATGCAAGCTATTGAACCATTGATTTCACTGCTAGCTGATTCTAATGTATCGGTGAGACTGCACGCGATCGCTGCACTGAAAAATTTGGATGGGGAAGTTGTACATCAACAATTGCAGCAGTTAGCAAATAACCCCGAACTAAAACCAGATATACAACAAGGAATAGCGATCGCTTTGGCGGAATGGTAAATTCCCTCAAATAGCAACAAGACTGATTTGTATCAGCAAATGTATCAAACCCAGATTTCACAGTTATAAATGGTCTCTCAAGGTATTTTTAAAATAACTCTATAAGGATTTTACTATAAATACCCTCTGATAAATATTATCCTCACAATCAAGGATTTATGGCTTTTTGAGCGACAATATGTCATCAAGCCGAGTATATTTGATGAAGACAAGAATATCTTGTCTTTTTATTATAGAAAACTACCAGCTAAATGCGAGTCCGTTTTTTTATGGCTGACACTTATTACTTTATTAAAGACTTGATTAATGATTTGGAAAGAGGAAGAATTAAGATTCCATCTTTTCAAAGAGGTTTTGTTTGGGAACCAAACCGCGTTGCCTATTTTATAGACAGTATTTATAAGGGTTTCCCTTTCGGCTCTGTATTACTTTGGAGAACTAGAAATCCTCTACGAACTGAAAGAAATCTAGGCCCTTACAAGCTTCCTGAGAATGATCCAGAGTACCCTATAGATTACGTTCTTGACGGGCAGCAAAGAATAACCTCTATTTTTGGGATATTTCAAAACTCTCTTATTGCTGAAGAGGATGAAGGAACTGATTGGACAAATTTGTTCTTTGAACTTAATAGTAAAGAATCAGTTCCATTTAAGCATCTAGATGATTTTACAAATTATGACAGCCAGAAGTTTTTTCCACTAAAATATGTTTTTAATTCTCCTATATATAGACAACTAACTAGAAATTTGGATGAAGATTTAGCACAGCAAATAGACAACTTAGTTGAAAAATTTACAAAAGCTCGAATACCGGTAGAACGTTTTGAAAGCGAGGAAAGAAAATATGTCGCAACTGTTTTTGAGAGGATAAATCGACAAGGTGTTGAGTTAGATACTTTTCAGCTCTTATCTGTATGGAACTGGAGTGAAGATTTTGATCTCCAGGAAAAGTTTAAGGAACTTACTGAAGAGTTACAACCATTTGGCTTTAAGGAAATCGGTTCAGATTTACTTCTAAAGTGTTCTTCTGCGGTAGTAATGAATCGTGCTGATCCAGAGAATTTTATGGAGCTTCCCGGTAGTGCAGTAAGAGAAAAGTTTGATGAAATCAGGACAGGTATATTTAGAGCTATAGACTTTCTAAAAACTGATTTAAATGTTTTCTCTCTCAAGCTTCTACCAATGGAGAATATTTTAACTGTTCTCACGGCATTTTTCGCTTCTTCACAAAAACAACCTCCCCCTATTCCTCAAGATCAGTATGAAGTTATCAAAAGGTGGTTTTGGCGTGCATGTTTTTCTCAGAGATATGCAAGAGGAGGAGCTAAAAGTACTGATCAAGATTTGCTAGAAGTTCAGAAACTTAAGGCTGGTGAAGATCATAATCTCGGTGATTTTGACGTATCTTTAGACACTGATTTTTTCACAAAAAATGTCTTCAGAATGTCTTCAGTGGCAACTAATACTTTCATTCTGCTTCTAGCACAGGCTAAACCCTTAAACTTTATTCAGGGTA
Organism: Nostoc sp. FACHB-888; assembly: GCF_014696655.1. Taxonomy (NCBI): domain Bacteria; kingdom Bacillati; phylum Cyanobacteriota; class Cyanophyceae; order Nostocales; family Nostocaceae; genus Nostoc; species Nostoc sp. FACHB-888. The sequence continues at coordinate 277,695 of NZ_JACJQM010000001.1, forward strand.
CAAATATATCTTTACAGGATGTTTTATCTCAAGGTAATCGAAAAGAGTTTCATCATATCTTTCCTAAAGCCCATCTACAAAGATTAGAAAATCAATATAAGGATGAACAAATCAATTGTCTGGCCAACTTCTCAGTGCTTTCCAGAACCGATAACAACAAAATTAAAGATCAATCCCCTAGTAAGTATCGTTCTGAAATGCCTACTGATGATCAGATTCTTGACCAAATCTTGGCAACGCATTTTTGCCCAATTAATGTGTTTACAGACGATTATGAAGGCTTTTTAACTTCAAGGGCTGAATTGCTTCTAAAAAAAGCAAAAGAACTGTCACAGGTTATTTAATATGCTAGACCGTTCCAGTGAACTTAAGTAGACGGCAAGAGCATTTGACATGGAATTTGAATGGAACCCAGACAAAGCGGCGTTAAACCTTGAGAAACATGGTATTTCCTTTCCCGAAGCCGCAACCGTATTTAACGATCCGCTATCTGTGACCTTTCTCGATCCTGACCTTTCTATCGGAGAAAGTCGTTATATTATCATTGGTGTATCTAGGTTTGGACAACTCTTAGTCGTTGCACACACTGATCGAGAAGAAAAAGTACGAATTATCAGCGCTCAAAAAGCCACCCGTAAAGAGAAAAGGTTTTATGAAGAAAGAAATTGAAAATGAAATGGAAGACGAATTACGTTCTGAGTACGATTTTGCTCAAATGGAGGGAGGAATCAGAGGTAAGTATATTGAGCGGTATCGTCATGGGACAAACTTAGTACTTTTAGATCCCGATGTTGTCCAAGCTTTTCCTAATGATAAAACGGTGAATGATGCATTGAGGTTGTTAATTCAGGTTGCCCAACGCCAGCAGCCTAACACTGTGGTGCAGCAGACAGAATAGAAATAATCAATATAATTCGTAATTAGTAAATGCAAGTATGACGCGATCACAGGCGTATCCGCAAATTGCACAGCTATCTGCTTAAGGTTACACAGAAACTTACTTGTGTTGGCCAAACTTCATAATCCGCCGCATATTTTAAAAGTCTTATCTAAAAATTTATATATTTCAGCAGAAAATAGTCAATTTTTTTGGCGATATTTTCCGAAAAAACCCGTGCAAAGCGGATAATTGACGATTAAGGCAGTCAAATCTGTTTTACACAAATGTAAATCAGAGAAAAATTAACGTAACAAACTATACTAAATTGCAGATAATAAACCGTTAACTTTAATGAAAGTTATAAATGTAATTCAGGCTACATAAAAATGCGCCTAGAGCAGTTGCAAGCCTTTCTAGCGATCGCACAAACCGGCAGCTTTCAACAAGCAGCGCGAACATCTGGTGTTACCCAATCGACGATTAGTCGCCAAATCCAGGCGTTAGAAGCAGATTTGGGTGTCGAACTGTTTCATAGAAATAGTCATGCAAAATTGACGCTGGGAGGCGAATGTTTACTACCCCGTGTCCGCAAAATTTGCCAAGAGTGGCAGACAGCTACAGAAGAATTAGCCGATTTAATCGCCGGAAAGCAACCAGAACTTTGCATTGCCGCGATTCACTCCCTCTGTGGATCTTACTTACCCCCAGTGTTGCAAAAATTTTGCCATGATTATCCAGATGTGCAATTGCGAGTGACTTCATTGGGAAGCGATCGCGCCTTGAAAGTCCTTAAAGATGGATTGGTGGATTTAGCAATTGTGATGAATAATCGCTTTTTAACCACTGGTAGAGAAATGGTGGTAGAAGTACTTTATGATGAACCGATAGAAATTCTAACCGCAGCCAATCATCCACTAGCTCAATATGAATGCGTTCCTTGGTCGGAGTTAATTCGTTATCCTCAAGTAGTTTTTAAAGATGGTTATGGGATGCAGCGCTTAATACAAGATAGATTTGAACGAATGGAAGCTACACTTCAAGCAGCTTTAGAGGTAAATACGCTAGATGCCTTCCGGGGAGTGGTGCGCCAAGGAGAACTGATAGCTTTACTACCTCAATCAGCATTAATAGAAGCACGTCTTGACCCTACCCTGGCGATTCGTTCCTTAGCCAGCAATAGTAGCAGTGGTTTAGCAGATGGTTCCAGTTTGACTCGGCGGGTAGTAATGGTAACAACTCAAGATCGACTGCAAATTCCCCCCATCAAGCACTTTTGGCAACTCGTGCGCGAAAATATCCCATTACAAATTGATCAGCAGCGATCGGCTTCTTAAATGTCATTAGTCATTTTCAGGAGAGACAATGGACAAATGAAAGTGGACAAAGGACAAAGGACAAATGAGCAATGCATTTAGAGAATTACTGAAAAAAGTGGGTAGCGGAAACCATACAGGCGAGAACTTAACTCGCGCCGAAGCGGCTACCGCCACTAAAATGATGCTGCTGGGTGAAGCTACACCAGCCCAAATTGGAGCGTTTTTGATTGCTCATCGAATCAAACGTCCTACAGGAGAAGAGTTAGCAGGAATGTTGGATGCCTATGATGAACTGGGGCCAAAACTGCAACCATTCGACTCTCGGCGACCAGCGATCGCTCTTGGCATCCCTTATGATGGCAGAACACGCACAGCACCAATTAGCCCGGTAACAGCTTTACTACTCGCCGCAGTTGGACAACCAGTGGTAATGCACGGTGGCGATCGCCTTCCAACAAAGTACGGCTTACCTCTAATAGATATTTGGCAGGGTTTAGGAGTTGATTGGACTACCCTACCACTAGCAAAAACTCAACAAGTGTTTGAGCAAACGGGAATCGGCTTTATTTATCTACCTCAGCATTTTCCCTTAACTACAAGTATTTGGGAGTACCGCGACCAACTTGGCAAACGTCCGCCATTGGCAACAATGGAGTTAATCTGGTGTCCTTATGCCGGGGATGCTCACGTAATTGCTGGGTTTGTTCATCCGCCGACAGAAGGGATGTTTAAGATGGCTCTGGGACTGCGGGGAGTAATAAAATTTACATTAGTGAAAGGATTGGAAGGTAGTTGTGATTTACCGCGTGATCGCACTGCGATTATCAGCTTATCTTCATCCGTAGCATCCCAAGAGGTAGAACGATTGCACCTCGTACCGCGTGATTACGGCTTTACTACCAAGAACTTACCCCTTGGAACTACTGAAGAATTGGTGGCGGATATTCAGAAAGTTTTGGCAGGTGAACCAGGCGAATTAATGCAAACAGCCTTGTGGAATGGCGGATTTTACCTCTGGCGGAGTGGTATTTGTCGAGATATGCCAGAGGCTTTAGCTAAGGCAGAAGAATTATTAACCAATGGTGCAGTAGCAGCTAAACTTCAAGAACTTAACCAGGTAATAAATTCCTTGTTAGCAGCATTTATGTCAGTGTAATTAATTACTAATTACGAATTACGAATTACGAATTACGTAGTTTGCTTCTCGCCTTTTCTACGAGACGCTACGCGAATGGCGAGTATTACGAATTATTCCGTCAGCAACTCCTCTAAAATAGATTTTTGTTGCAACCAATCCTGGCCTACTTGGATACTAATATCTGAGCCAAGGTTGCCAGTACTTTCTACACGCACTTCGCCAAATCCCAAAGTGTCACGAATTAATTCGGCACTTTCACCATCTCCTTGCTGGGCGACAATATGAGTCACCTCTAGAGGTTCACCCCATGCCTTGGCTACATAGATGTTGCGATATCCAGATTTTTCCAAGGCTCTAATCAATGGTCGCAGGTTAGAGCGATCGCCACCTGTACTATCTTGAATTGCTACACGCAAAGAGCCTGGATCAGCCATTTGCTGTTCCTGTTCTGATTCCAAACCAAAGTGTTGAGCCATCAGTTTGGCAATACCATCTTTGTTGGGCAACCAATAGCTAGCATCAAACTCACTCTTTTCGCTAAAGCGGCCTGGCAGCATTAACATTTGCATATTAGAGCGATTTGTTCGCACCCCAAAACCCATTAACGCCACTAACTCTTCAACCGTCAAATTGGTATCAATGTGGTCTTTCACTACCTCAAGAACTTTAGGTAATTGAGCAACAGTAGCTGGGTTGAGTGTTTGATCCATCAAAGCCCGCATGACCATTTGCTGGCGTTGAATCCGACCAATATCACCGAGTTCGTCATGACGAAACCGCAACAATTGCAATGTCTGTTCGCCGTTGAGATGCTGCTTACCCGCCTTCAAATTGATGTACAAATGCTGAGAATCATCTTGGTACTTCATATCTTTGGGGACGTAGACTGTTACGCCTCCTAAAGCATCGATCAGCTTGGCAACTCCCAGAACATTAATTCGCACATAGCGATCAATTCCTGCCCCACCTAAGAGATTACTGACTGTTCTGGCAGTCAAAGCTGGCCCACCTTCAATATTGGCGGCATTAATTTTTCTCACCCCATACCCCTCTATTTCTGTACGGGTATCTCTGGGAACAGAAAGCATAACTATTTTTTTCGTCTCTGGATCAAATTTGACCAAGAGCATCACATCGGCAAGACCATCAAAGGAGTTTACCTGGGGCAGATATCTCAGGTTTTTGGTTTCTTCGGGAGGGTTTTGAACATCTGGGGGAAGTACGCTCATCCCCATAACTAAGAGATTGACTGGGCGAGTTAATTCTGAAAATCGCAGCACACCTCCAGAAATGCGATCGCCATCAAAGGCTGCCTCCTCCTGTGGACTTAGCTGGGCTTGTTGCAAAGGCGTACTGGTTAAAGACACCGCCAAAAGCGCCCCTGCTGTTGCTGACACCATTGCAATCCCACTCATACCTACCCAAAACCACAGCCAACGTCCTGATTTCGATTTATGGGAAAGGGAAATTCTTTTACTGGACTTTGAGGCTTTTCCCGACTGATTTTCTTCCGCCGAACTTCTTTGAATGGTCACAGACTTCCTCACACTTACTCAATAATCAAATTCTGTAAATTTGCCGACTAAAAACATACAGATAAATCAACCCATAATAACTAACTCTTAATTATCAGCGCTAACTTTTTTAATGTAGTGTCAACCACAACACTTATAGCAGCATTTTTCCTTTTTTTTGATTAACCTGGATATGTTTTTCTGAAGTATGGCAATAATAAACTGGATTTGACTACATATATAGATAAATCAACTGTAATTTTTTCGGAAATAGGTAAAATTACTGAAAAATTATCACCCTAAAATATTAAGATAAGTACTTGCCGAACACTCGTTCTGCTAAATTAGTAAACCCTGGTAAACGCCCAGATTTGCCCTGCATCAGGCGCAAAATCAACCAAACACTTACTAAAAAGTAACCCGACGTGAGAAAGCTATTCAGGATAAATAGACGTAGCGAAAAAAAATCTGAAGTTGCTGCTCCGGTAGCTAATAATAAATATCCCAACAGCCAAGTAACTGCCAAAGTAATAGATAGACGGCTAATAGCAAGTTGTTCGCGACTCCCCTGGCCCCGATAGAGAGTCCACAAGGAGGGGAAAAAGCCGATGATCGGAATTAAATATAAAAGTAACTGTGTTTTGGGGATTGGGCATTGAAAAGAGGCAGAGGGGCAGGGGGCAGGGGGCAGAGGAGAAAATTCTTCTCCCTTGCTCCCTGCTCCCTGCTCCCCTGCTTCTTCCCCAGTCCCTACTCCCCGCTCTCCATTCTCTTTCGGTTCAAAATTTTTCATTTGGGTTAGTCTAACTCCTAAACTAGAAGGATGAATAAGACTCATATAGTTAGAGATAATAAACTGTAAAGAAAGATTTCATTTAGTTGTATCCCGCAATCAGCTCAAAATGCAGACACGCAAGCTACTCGACTGGTGGCAAACATTTACACCAATAGCGCGAATCGGGGCGATCGCGTTATTCCTGCCGCTACTAGTTCTTAATGGTTGGGCACTTTCAGTATTTTTTGATTATTTCCATTCTCTCATAGTCATTTTAGTTGGAGCCTCAGTCTTAGCATTTCTGCTCAACTACCCCGTGAGTTGGATGGAGCATCATGGTGCTAGGCGAGAGCAAGTCGCTATTTTAGTATTTCTCTTGGCTTTATCGATTTTATTGGCGTTGGGTGTGACACTTTTTCCACTGGCCCTTACCCAAGCTCAACAACTAGTGGTTCGTTTGCCAGAGTTAATCGACTCTGGACGCTCTCAGTTAATGATATTAAACGAAAAAGCTGAGACTTTTGGCTTGCCGATTAACCTCGATGCTCTGGTAGTGCAAATCAACGATCGCGTCAAAGGACAATTGCAAGCGATCGCTGGACAAGTTTTGAATCTAGCGGTAGTTACAGTTACTAGTCTGCTAGATATTCTCTTAACGATGGTTTTGACTTTCTACCTTTTACAGCATGGGGGTGAACTCTGGCAAAGTTTAGTGGGATGGCTACCTACTAAATTTCGCGATCCTTTCTCGAAAACAGTCCGCCTAAGCTTTCAAAATTTCTTCATCACCCAGTTGATTTTATCAACTTGCATGGCATCAGCCCTGATTCCTACCTTTTTGTGGCTGAAGGTGCCATTTGGTCTATTATTCGGTCTAAGTATTGGTCTGATGGCTCTCATCCCCTTTGGTGGTTCTGTAGGCATCGCCATGACTACATTATTGGTAGCGTTGCAAGATTTCTCAATGGGTGTGAGAGTTTTGATAGCAGCAGTAATAGTACAGCAAATTCTGGAAAACTTAATTGCCCCCCGAATTTTAGGCAGCTTTACTGGTTTAAATCCGGTTTGGATTTTAATCTCAGTCTTAACAGGGGCCAGAGTTGGCGGGCTGTTGGGTGTAATTGTGGCAGTACCTACAGCTGTTGTAATTAAGACCGCTTTAAGCGCCCTACGTCCGGGAGCGCTAACTAGCGACACAGACGACAGCGCCACTGGGGAAATAAATGCATCTGTTGCAGCAAAAGAACCCCCGAAAGCTGACACCAAAAATACTCTGAGTATTTCTGAACCAACATTACCCTAAAATTCAATTCAAAATTCAAAATTCAAAATCCAAATTTCTTCATTTTGGATTTTTTACTGTGGCTCAATGATGGAACCCATAAACAAAATGTTTCCCGTTTGATTATCCCTAATAGCACAGAAGAAGGGACGATCAACAATCATTCGGAATGGTTCTGGTTCTTCTCTCAAAGATGTTGTTACTATTCCCACTGAAGTAGCCGCAGCCGCTTCGGTTCCTTCTTCATTCACTTCGACAAAAGTTTTATGCTTAACTTGGCTAATGGCAAAATTCTTACCCATGCCGGAAAAATTGGCTTTGCTGCTAAAAGCTTCTTCCATGCCTAAAGTTTTCAAAGCATCATTTAGGGTAACGTCGTAATCTGTTTTGAAGCGGGGTAGGCGAATAAACCCTTTTTTTTCATTGAACTGAGTCATCCATTTTTCCCAATTCTCAATATTCAAGTCTTGATAGAAAGCTTTGAAGTTAGAGTTTTGTTTGGGTAGGAAGATATAAAAACTCACTTTCCCATCTTTGCCGTAAGGTAAACTAACTGCCTGAAATTGTTCGCTTTCATAGTATCTATAGTTACCTTCCTGCGACATCATCGGGTGTTGTTTTCGTCTGCCAGATGTGATGTAAAAAGGGGATTGAGCGGTTTGACTTTTATCAAACTCGTTACTCCAATTACCTTTAAAATATATGGCATTAATTAAAAACAACACTTGATTGGGTTGAATTGTTTCAACTATTTTAGTAATTTTGCCCTTAGTATTTTCTTCTACCCAATTATTGATAATAGTAGATGCGGCGGCATCTTTAAAGTTTAAATTGCTGACCTTAGCTTGATAGAAATCCTGGGTTCTCTTGAGGAAGTCTCGGGCAAAGCTAACATCTTGATTTGCCCAAAGTGAGTTAGCAATGCTCAGTTGCAGTTTCGCATCCTGAGTGTCTAAAAGCTGCTTCAATGCCGCCGCATAAGAAGAGTTGATTTCTGGTAGAGTCATCCCCTGTAATTCCAGGGTTTTTGCCATTGCTTGTTGAGTCGAGCCGCTAGCGCCGTTGTAGGTCATAGCAAGAGCGATCGCGACGCTCGAAGGTGAGATAAAAACATTCTTTTCACCTTTATCATCTTTCAGAACTTCTGAAAATAGTTTGAAGCCAAACTTATTGCTAGACTCAACTATTCTTGTATCAGAGTTGACTGTTTTTTTTTGCAATGGAGTTTCTGATTGAGGCAAACTAGATTGGGCGAGGGCACTTCTGTTACTCTCGACTTGAGAACATCCTAATACGCTGAATAGAACAACACTTGCAGCTGCTAGAGCATAACGTCTGCCCAGACTAACACCGTAACGTCTTTGCAGAAAATTTTCTTTTGCATCACTAAATTTTTGTCGATTCATTCTGCTACCTCACTTGCCAAAGATTCCCGATCTGTGCTCATGGTTGACGCAGAAACTGTGTCAATGATTAACTATTGCATTTGCTTCAATAGAAAAATGGGACTGTTACAGTTTTTGTAACAGCAAGTTAATAGTTCGGAGGAATTAAACACAACTTCTTAAGGCTGCTAATTCCTAATTGAGGCGGTTATGCAGGCGGATTATGAAAAATCCCGATTTGCAGGAATTTTTATATTTTTCAATAAAAGTATTCTAAACTACCTAATCACAAAAGAACCACCGTTCTTGATTTTTAAAGATGAAATTATGTTTCTCAGTTCACGAAATACGAAATTTTTCTAAGGAAGCACGGCTTGCGCCCCGATAGGATAGCGTTGTTCAAATAGATGAAAACGCTGTAAGTTGACAAAGTTGTGCATCCATCTTTCAATTGATAGGTACACTCCACCAAGCTAAACTATAGGGTTGAGTCGCTTCATTGAACTTTTGACGAAACTGGACGCGGATTTTGTAATTGCCAGCAGCAGCAACGGGGCAAAAAATATGTTCTACACTATCAATTTGGCTGATTGAGGAGCAAACAGCACCAGTATCTGAATTTTGAGCATCGGCCTTTACTAAGTAAAGATCGAGATTATTTAAGCCGCGATCGCGAAAATTTTCACCCACATCATATTGCTGGTTTTGATTTTTATCGTTGAGTTCTACCAATCGATCCCAACTCAGGGTAACAGCAACAAAACTTCCTTGCTTTAACGGTTTTGCCAATATATAGTCAACAGAAGCTCCAAGATTTACTGTGCGATAATCCCAACCAATAGCTGGCACCGCAGCTGATGGTTGCCATTGACCGGCACTAAATTGCTGATAAGCACGAAATACATTTAAATGACCCGCTCCCATTTGGGCATCTAAGGGAATCTTTGGATCTTTATAAGCATCAGAATCTAGCCAGTTTTGATTTTGTTTATCAATTAGGGTTCGGGTCATTCCCAACCGTAAGCCATCGCCACTATCTAGAATTTTGTCTCCTGAATTCAGCAATACAGCTTTCATTACTTGATGACGTCGAGAATCGATGCTCCAGTGGGGTTGTTTTGTCCGCATCTGTCTGTCAGCGAATTCTTGCAACAGAGCAACAGTAGCCGTAACTTGAGGCGCTGCAAAACTTGTACCTGTAACCTTGTTCAATTTGCCATCTGGATTGATCAGGGGAATATTATTCCCAGGAGCAACTAAACTGATAGCGGGACGCCCATCAATATTAAATTCCTTACCAGCTAACCGTCTGGTCGCTCCTTGGTTAGTACCAGCCAGATTAGCCACATCTACTTTGTTAAAAACTCTCCCTCTGCGGGATGAAAAGGCCACGTTCATTGCGTTAAAATTATCTGTAGGAATAGGAATACCACCCTTACCCTGGTTGCCTGCGATCGCATACAAAACATCATGAACGCGGCTAGACCAGTCAATACATAAAGTTAGTAAAGCATTGCCGTCTAAAGTAGCCTCTGGTCTAGGATCGCGGCTTAGAGGTTCACCAAAGCTAAAGTTAATAGCACGGACATCGCCACTATTTTGTAGCGCTATATGCTGGGCTGATAAACACTCTTCTGGTTGACCCATGTTTTTAGTTGAACCCACCGCAGACGAATACAGTCGCGCTCCCGGAGCAATTCCCGGCAAAGCTTTGTCTCGACTTACCATCACACCAGCAACATTGTAGGCGTGGGAGTCAACACCGCTATTAGATTTAGCTGGCCCATTGCGTAAGAATACTCCCGCTAAAGATATGGCGCGATTTTTAGACACCGCCTTATCCCACCCAAACATTCCCGGTCGGCCAATTTCCACTTGACCAATAGCAATCTTACGACCGATTAAATTATAAGGAGCTTGGTGTAGCTTTAGAGCATCAATGCCATTAGTTCCTAAAGCAGATTCTAAAGCTAAAGCAATTACCGGCGCACTCAGACAAGAAGCACTTAATCCCCAAATTATCCAGGTTAGTTTTTTAGTCATTTGTCATTTTTCATTGGTCATTTGTCATTGGACATGGCATTAATTATTCTCCCCCTGCTTCTCCTGCTCCACTGGTTCTTCTCCACTCCCCAAAAAAGCCGGGATCAAAGTTATGAGTCTTGCTCAATGTTTTGTTACAATGCGTACAGACGAGGACGCTTAAAAACCCACTAGCCATGACCCAAAACCTATCTCAAAAGCCCATTGTAATTTCTCCATCTATCCTATCGGCCGATTTTAGTCGTCTGGGTGACGAAATTCGCGCCGTAGACGCGGCTGGAGCGGATTGGATTCATGTTGATGTCATGGACGGTCGTTTTGTACCTAATATTACGATAGGCCCTCTGATTGTGGAGGCGATTCGTCCGGTTACAACCAAACCACTGGATGTCCACTTGATGATTGTGGAACCAGAAAAATATGTAGAGGGATTTGCTAAGGCCGGTGCTGATATTATCACCGTACACTGTGAGCATAATGCTTCCCCACACCTACACCGCACCTTAGGGCAAATTAAAGAGCTTGGTAAGAAAGCTGGAGTTGTACTTAATCCTGGTACCCCTTTAGAGCTAATTGAATACGTTCTAGATTTGTGCGATTTAGTACTAATTATGAGCGTTAACCCTGGTTTTGGTGGTCAAAGCTTTATCCCTGGTGTATTACCCAAAATCCGCAAGCTGCGTCAAATGTGTGATGAACGCGGTCTTGACCCTTGGATTGAAGTGGATGGAGGACTGAAGGCAAATAATACCTGGCAAGTTTTGGAAGCGGGAGCTAATGCAGTTGTCGCCGGTTCAGCTGTCTTTAATGCTAAGGATTATGCTGAGGCTATTACAGCAATTCGTAACAGCAAGCGTCCTACCCCAGAATTAGCCAAGGTTTAATTCATTTTTGGATTAACTATACTCCACAAAAAGTAAGGTGGGCAAATTGCCCACCTTATTTTTATTTAGAAATAAAAAACTGGAAGCTATTCAAGTTTTGAACTTCCAGTACTTACTATATAAATTGAAAATTTAGAAAACAGAGATAATCCAGGTTGGGAGGACTAGGATTACAATAGTCGAAAGAGAAGCGTATGAACTACTAGTTCTACTAGCCACGACAGGGATTTAACCGTAACTTTTCTATTTCCGTTCTCGGTATTGGTGTTAAGCGTTTGCTTTATTAACTAAAGCAACACCAATCAAAGTGTAGAAAGTTTTATAAGCATTACTTGCACCGTCTGCAGTCGGTGAAAGCTGTATAAAGTTTGGATTGGGAGAAGCTACCGTTCCAAATTTTCTTTGCTCAGACTCTCTCGAAAATATAACCACCGATAGCAACGGTTGAATCATCAGTCTTGGTGTACTTGGTGTAGGAGTTATTTACTCCATGAAATGCTGACTAATTTTGTAATCAGTTTTATTTCTTCCATAGTGAGAACTAATCATTGATTTTATTATTTAAAATTAACTTGCTTGCCGCCAATCACCTCTATTTTGGTTGAAGTTGTACTGTACTTTTTATTAGTTTACCAATCTCATCAGTATATATTTGCCATTTTGGCAGATTTTTTTAAACAATATCAAATTCATCACTGTTATAGAAAACCTGCCATGCTAACAATTTTGAATTAGCATAGCAGGCTCTCAGAGACTCAATCAAATCTAGGGTAGAACCTATTGATTCTAAGTACTTTTTAATTGAATCCACAACTTTTTAATGAAATATCTTGAGTGTTTTCTGGTTTTATTTGCGATTTTATTGATTGATGCTCGTTAATTTGATGCGCCAATCTTTGATCTAAACTACCACCACGAATTTCATTTTTTTGCTTTCCGACTACTTCCAGATAAGCTCTATCTTTGATTTTTGTTAAGCAACTGGATGATCCATTAGTATCAGATATTGCATCATTAGTATGTTGCAGCATTTTTATGTTTTCACTTTGCTGTTGATTTACCCTAGTGGCTTTAGAGTTTTCTTTTAGCAATCGATTGTAGGTGCGATATGGAATGTAATGGAGAGGATTGTAGCCAGCAAATCGCAGCATTAAAACACATGCCCAGGAATATTTACCAGCAAGAATTGCCTCAACTACTTTGTCAAATTGTTGAGCCTTAACTGTCTTATCTAAGTTACTACTAATACCTGCAATGTCTTGATTCATCATAGTTGTTATTTACCTGGGATGAAGTAATCTAGGTTATATTCTGCGATTGTTGATGTTTAAATTAAGGCTTAGAAACTGTACTAGCCTTTTTGTAGCTGTTTAATGACTTTTAGAATTAATAGACTGTTTTTAATTCCTAATTAAACAACTTTATCTGTTCAATTGGTTATATTTCTTACTACTGCCAAATTAAGCATTTTCCGGGAAGTTTGCATATTTTTTTAGGTAGTGGAAAAAATATTTATCTTTGAGCATTAACAACACTATTGGTATTTATACTATTTTTTACTGTTAATGTCATCTACGGATTTAGCAGATTGTTAAGCTAAATTTACTGAATATACTTCGATATGCAGATGCGTATTGTGCAACTTTTAATTTTGACCTCCTTTGCTAATTAATGAGGGGTCTTACCCCTCACGCAATATCAATTTAAACCTTTTATTATTGTTGAGTCACTAGAAAATATTAGCATTAACTAAGAGGTAAAACAACTTCTAAAAATAGCAATATATAAAAGGTTGATAAAACGGTAATGTTCATACTAATTGGAAATATTTTCAAAATATTCCCAATAAGAAAATATTGTTATTTTTTATCTTTGTATGCCTTTATTTATAAAGGCTACAGCTTTAGTCTATCTAAATAAAATACTCATAAATATTTCATGAGTATCATCAATAACTTACAAGTAATCTACTAAATTTTAAAATTAATTAGTTATTAGTAGTAATACCTGGTTTTAATAATCATAAACTGAGTTCAGCAAAACGCATATAACGGAATGCTGATACAAAAATATAGCAGTCTAAATCTGTATAACTTAAGTTAATTTACTAATATATAAAAAGCTAAACAGCAGAGAATGTTGCTATTTTTATTTAACAGCAATTTATATACGTATTAATATTTAACATTTTTTTATATATAACACTACAGATGCCGTTGCAGTTGGGCTAAATGGTAATATAAACCAACAATTACTGTGAGTTATTAATAAGTGCCTTGCTTAAAGAGTATACCTCTGTTTGTAACAAGGATATAGTCGACATTATGAAGGTAATAGGAGCTTGATTAATTTGGGTTAAATTCTGTTTAAATTTACGTGCCAAATCGATATTTAAGGCACTAGTTTCTTCGTCCAAAATCAGAATTGCTGGATTCTCAATCAATATGCAAACTAATGAAGTAAGAATAATTTGTCTGAGTAATTTTCTGTAATGCCACAATGTTTGCCAATAGTGATTGAAGGAGAGTTTCTCACCTTTGGGGGCATTCAAGTTTTCCGTAAAGTTTAAAAGTAGGGTATATGCTCTCCTGCTAGCTTCAAACTGTGGAGGCGAAAGCCAGTCCTTGCCTATGGCTGGATTACTTAATATGCGATCGCCTTGAACTCGCCAGACAAGTAAATAATAAATTACTTGCCAATGAGCTACCCACGGGTTATAATATGAGTCCAGCTTACTAAGACTCGCCCTTACTGCTAGCGCTTCCAAGAGCAGATGAGTTAAGGCTTCTCCTTGAATAGTTGCGTTTGACGCGATTAGCTGCACCTGACCCTGGCAAACTGAATACAAAAAATTTCTATTGTCTTCAATTTTCCCATCTAAATTGTAGATAATTGTCTCCTCGGCTAGTTGAAACTCATGGAGAACCCAAACTTGGCTAAATTGCGATTCTAGGTTTGTATCCTCCGCAACTAACCTCAAAAATCTGAGCATAGCCACTTTTGGGGTAGGATACTGTTGATTACTTGTATATTTCACATCTCCCCGGACTCTTAATGATGAAGAGGAGTTCATGGCTTAATTTCGGTTTTCTGGGTAAACTTACTAACTTGTGCGAGGTAAGTATTTATAAAGTGAAAAAGTTGATAACTCTTTCGCTGGTTTGGTTTTACATCATTCTACTAGCCTATGTAAAACGCAATTAATTGTGTTTTTAATCACCCGATATTTCCATTTCATTTCTTACATTTATGGCTAAAGCTAGTAATAGTTGCATTTTTTTGAAAGAGTGGTCTTGAATTCTCAATCCTTCAACTCTTACCATTACTGAAAATTTCCTTCGCTTCCGGAAATACTCGGAAAATAAAATCACAAAACTAGACTCTGCTTTCTCAGATGAAGACAGGCTAAATTTGGCATTACGCATACCAAATATGACCGTTCGTAGGGACACACAGCTATGCACCCCTACGTGTGTTGCATCAAAACGGTTCTCGTTTTGATAGCCAATCAATTAATAACTAAGTAAATTCCCCAAATCGCCATTGCCCGTAAGTAAGTGCTAGCGCGGAAAGTACCAGCTGTGGTGATAGCTTCAGGGGTACGAAATTGCAGACCATTGTCATAAATTTGCTGCACTACAGCTTGCGTCAATTTCAACGCTTCATCCTTCATTCCCATCTGCACAAGAAAAGCCGCCAGTCCAAAGTTTATACCTGTCCAAACTTCTAGGGGATGAGTAGCTTTAGGATTTTCTGGTGAACCGTCAGGACGAACACCATTAGCAGCACCAAACTCACCATTACAGAATTTTAAAAAGCACGCATCATAAACAGTTTTCAAGGCAGAGAGGGCGCGATCGCTCGGTACAATATCAGGTAAGTCTAGTAGTCGGGCGTAGAATTGTCCGCACAATTGATCTGCCATGACTACATCGGAGCCACTTTCACTATCAAGTTTGTAGTATTGTCCATTCCAAAGTTTTTCGTCATAAATAGGGCGAGATTGTTTCAACCAAGCTTTATAGGTTGATTTTTGCGCCGCCAGCTCTGCTGTCTCACCTGTCTGGTAAGTTAATAAAATATCGCTAATTGCGATCGCAGCTTCTAACGCCGCTAACCATAACCCACCACAATAGGCGCTGACACCCTGTAACCGCCAATCATCAAAGGTTTGATCAGGCGCACCAGAATTTTCGGGAATTCCATCGCCATCAATGTCAAAAGTTTTCAGGTAGTCGAGAGTTTGAACGATCGCATTCCAGCAATCGGCTAGGAATTCCACATCGTCAGCACCCGTGAGGAGAAAATCACGGTATACTTGCAAGACAAAATCGCTACTCAAATCCTTCCACAAATTGCAGTCTTGATAGCTGGTGTAGTTGGTTTTCTCCCAAACGTGTTCATTGGGTGCGCCTAAATCGTGGGGTGTTGCACCCGCGACTTTGCGAACTGCAATCGGGCTTTCTGCCTTAATTGTCATGTAATAGCCAATTATTCGGGGTGTATCATCACCTTGAGGAATCGCCCGTGCAAATGCCCGCATTACCGACTTTTCCAGTTCTGGAAACAGCATCAGCAGCGCAAAAGAACCGTATAATCGCACATCTAGACTTTCATACCAACGGTAATCTAGGCACTCCAGCACTGCAAACTGACCGATGGGGTCAAGTTCTGATGCTGCACTCCAGAGAGTACCGCCACTAGTGAGATCATAAAGCTCATTAAATAGAGCCATTTTAAACCAGTTGGGTAAATCTTCCCGGTCGAGAATCGGTTTTTGCCAACTTTGAATTTGCGATCGCCAGCTTTGGTATTCTTGTAGTGCAGTAGATGTGATCGCCCAGGCGTTGTTTCCATTTTTACCAAAAAAGTCTGTATATCTGCGGTAATAATTAACCCCGGCGGCAAATTCTGTAATCGGCAAATCCCAAGTTAGGACAAAGGGGATTTCGAGAGTTTCGCCTGGTTGGAGAGTGAAACGGAGTGCCATCGCAGCCCCTAATTGTTCACCTTCTGCGACTGGATTTGTATCTATATAATTGGGCAAAGAACCATCTTTTGCAAAGCTTTGCCACACCTCATCACCCGTACCATCAGGATTCCAGCGAGTATGGTGAAATACTTCTACTTGGGGATGCTTAATTGTAGCAATACACCAAGTTCCGTCACCTTCTTGCAAAGCATCACTACCAACCCGACCTAAAACACAGCCAAACTGTTGTGTATTTTCAACTATCTGGTTATAGTTTCCTTGACTTTCGCCCCAGCGTGGTCGGTATTCGTAAACCGGGCTACCATCATCGCGCACTCGCACTTCGGGAGATTTGAGAGCGTTTGTAAACCAGCCCACCATATTTTGCCAAGTGAGCATGATGCTGAGAGTAATCGGTGCATCCGTGGGGTTGTGGGCATTCCAGAGGAATATTGCCACAGGGTAGCTAGTTTCTTGGTAATTACCTGCCCAAACTGGGGAAAATTGCTCACAAGTCAACTGTGCTTGAAATACATTTTCATACACAAACCAGCTACGCGGGTATAGTGCGTGATAATTGCCCGTCCCCTCTGTGGCGGGAGTTGCGGGATACCATTGCCACGCTTTGAGAGTGTCATCATCTGGCGCTTGCGTAGATAAAGCGTAGGCTTGAGAAGATGTGCTATTGGACTCAAATACACTGAATTGACAAGCGGGAACGTTTTTGAAGGTATGTTCACCGCCATCCATGTGCCACAGGTTAAAATCTCCCCGTGAAGAACGACCGATGCAACCTGCACCAAAGCCACCTAAAGGCATACCATGCCAAGGGCCATCATCGATATTACTTGCGTAGCGGACGGTATAAGGTTTTTCCCAGCCTAAGCCGATGGGACGGCTCCAAGTGCAAGAGGGAATTTTCACAGAGAGTTGATTTGTCATCGCCTAATGTTACAGCGTGCGGTTACGTCCATGAAGACTAGCGCGATGTGCGATTTTTCTCAAGGGGCACAATGATCTAAGGGCATGGGTATTGCCGTGCCCCTATTTGGTAATTTTGTTGTATATGTGGGCACTCTAAAGTTAAGCAACATACTGGAGACTAAGTCAGGTAAATTCTTGAATGCACCAACAGCTAACTTGGCATAATTACGAATCTTGCCCTGAAATTCCTGAATGTTCAGCGTGGGTAAACCATCACGGTATCCAGGTTCCTCTTCTTCTGGAACCTCAGGGGCGGTATTTGATTCTACGTAGATTTCGTACTCTTCATCGTCTTCTTTGATGATTAAACGTTGTACTTCTGACACAATAGCCTCAGTTACTATTTAAGTTATTCTTAGCAATATTACGTAAAAACGGATGCCAGGTTAGATTATATGGCTAGATATGCGCTGGTGCTGGGAATTGCCAAGTATGACAATTTCACCAACTTACCAAAGGCTGTCAATGATGCTGAACAAATCGCCCAACTGCTGCGCGAACAAGGTCGATTTGATGTTCAGCCTTTACCTAGCAAGTTAATCGAGAGTGAGAATCGCTGGCAAATTACACTAGATAAAAAATTAATTGGTAAAGAACTCGGACAAGCACTGAGAATATTTTTGTTAGAAAAAGCCAAAGGTGCGGAGGCATTGATTTATTTTGCCGGACATGGATTTGAAGCACCCAGCCTGACAGGTGAAGCGAAAGGGTATTTGGCAACATCAGATTGTAACAAAGATGGACAGAATGCGAGCGCCTTTGATGACCTCAACACTTTAATCGGGAAATCTCAACTCAGCAGCTTAGTGGTGTTGCTGGACTGCTGCTATGCTGGGTCTTTATTAGAGAGGAGTTTTATCAAGTCTGGTTTCTCTGTTTTTAATAGCAAACAAGACTACAGCTTAATTACAGCCTCTCGTGCCTTTGAAAGAGCGCGTGAAGATGCCGAAGGTGGAATTTTCACCAAAGCAATTCTCAAAGGGCTTGCTGAGGATAAAGCTGATAAAGCCACTGGGGAAATTAATGTCAATGATTTGATGAGCTTCATCTCACGGGAACTCAAGGGGAGTGGACAAGAAGCAATTTACATGGGCGGTGGTAGGTCAATTCCTTTGGTTTGGTATCCACCCAAGAAATTAGTA
The DNA here is from genome assembly GCF_014696655.1 of Nostoc sp. FACHB-888. Taxonomy (NCBI): domain Bacteria; kingdom Bacillati; phylum Cyanobacteriota; class Cyanophyceae; order Nostocales; family Nostocaceae; genus Nostoc; species Nostoc sp. FACHB-888. The sequence continues at coordinate 296,010 of NZ_JACJQM010000001.1, forward strand.
GTTATTACAGAAGTGCTTGAAGAATGTCCCTATCGGGGCTTAGAAGCTTTTGACAAGCAACACGCAAAATTCTTTTTTGGCCGTCAAAAAGTAGTTAACCATATTCAACAGAAACTCGATTTGGCTAAATTTGTCCCCATCATTGGCGCGTCGGGGAGTGGCAAATCTTCAGTAGTGCGGGCGGGTTTGATTCCTCAACTAGATGATAGTGAGTGGCAAGTCTTAGAACCAATTAAACCAGGATTTGAACCTTTAAATAATTTGCGTGGAGCTTTTAAACAATTTTTCCAAGGGGCTAAAAAAGAGAAGCAACTCAAGGATTTGATTGATAATGAGCAGAATGGTTTATCTGCAATTATCGAAAATGTTCCTGATTTAACAAAACTGTTACTGGTAGTAGATCAATTTGAGGAAGTATTTACTGGCGGTGCTAGTCAGCAAGAAAAGCAGAGATTTATTGACTTATTGACTCAGGTAGTAGAGATTACCGATTCGCGGTTAGCAGTTGTGATTACCATGCGAGCGGATTTTCTCGAACCCTGTTTGCAATATCCCTCCCTAACTCACCTGATTCAAACCCAGGCAGTTTTTATGCCGCCTTTAACTGGGGTTGATTTAAAGGACACGATCGCCGAACCTGCCAAACTTCAAGGCCATAGTGTTGAAGAAGGGCTAGTACTGAAGATTTTAGAAGATGTGAAACAAGAACCTGGGTTTTTGCCTCTGTTGGAGTTTGCTTTAACTAAACTCTGGGAGAAACGCGATCAAGAGAAACATCAACTCACCCTAGAAGAATATGAAAAATTGGGAGGATTAACAGGGGCGTTGAATCTCCATGCAGAAAATGTTTATCACTACCAAGATTATGAGGAGGAATCACCAACTACAGAACGCACTCAGCAGGAGAAAGAATGGATTGAGCGAATTTTTCTGCGCTTAGTGCGAACCAGAGAAGGGGAAAAAGACACCCGACAGCGCCAACCAAAAGCCAGACTATTAAATATTGCAGGTGATGACGCCAATCAACAGCAAAAACTTAGTGAATTGCTAGATGGGGAACCGGGATTAGTTAAAGGACGCTTGTTGGTTACAGGGAAAGATGAAAAAGGAGAAGCCTGGATTGATTTAGCCCATGAAGCTTTAATTGAAGGTTGGGAGCAGTTTGCTCAGTGGCGACAACAAGGCCGAGACTTGCGGCGGTTGAGCGACAGATTAGAAGATACCTGGCGGGAATGGTTGAATAAAAGGCAGGATGACAAATATTTAATGCAAGGGGGATTGCTAGCAGAAGTGAGCGATAGCTGGCAACAATTGCAAGTCTATTTAAAATTACCCCAAGAAGATGAGGATTTCTACATCTGTCGCCATCAGCGCCGATGGGCAGACAATTGTCAGTGGTGGTCGTGACGGCACTGTGCGGTTGTGGAATCTGCAAGGTCAGACCTTCGCTGAACCTTTGCCTGGTTATGAAGGTGAAGTCTATTCTGTCGCCATCAGCGCCGATGGGCAGACGATTGTCAGTGGCGGTCGTGACCGCACTGTGCGGTTGTCGAACCTGCAAGGTCAGACCTTAACTGAACCTTTGCGTGGTCATGAAGGTTATGTCTATTCTGTCGCCATCAGCGCCGATGGGCAAACGATTGTCAGTGGCGGTGCTGACGGCACTGTGCGGTTGTGGCGTGGTGGTTGGCGTGGATGGTTGCAAGTCTGTTGCGACAGGTTGCGTTACCATCCCATCTTTACCAATCCGCAAACCGAGGAAGCAAAAGCCGCTTGTGAAGTCTGCCGTAAATATGCTTGGAGTAAAAAAGAAACTAAAAGCGGGGATTAATGAGAAGAAAACAGGAGAAATAAACTTCTAATCTCCAATTTTGACGCTCAGAACTCCAGTTTTCACCTTCAGAACTCGGAAGTTCGACCTCTGAACTCGAAACTTCGACCTTTGAACTCGGAACTTTGACCTTTAAACTCGAAACTTTGACCTTTAAACTCGAAACTTTGACCTTTGAACTCGGAACTTCGTGCTTGGAACTCAGAATTTCGACCTTTGAACTCGAAACTTTGACCTTTGAACCCGAAACTTCGTGCTTGGAACCGCAACATCCGAGATCCAAGGCTCAATCATGCTGAGTGAAAGGCGATTATTAATAGTCAACCATAATTAACAGATACATGGATTACAACTACTTAAGATAAATATCTGAAAATTATTGCAAATCCATAGTCAGCTATGATTGACATAGTGCCAGCCGTTGATTTTTTGCACTACTCAAAAATTATGCTAGATGAAACTACCATTGAGCAACGTTTGGTAAATCTTGAGCAGACAGTTGCCGAACTTAAACGTTTGCTTATCGCTGCTCCGACTCCTAGCAATTGGCTTGAGAAAGTGACGGGTTCAATTTCGGATGAACAAGTTTTCCTCCAAGTTCTGGAGTATGGTGAGTCTTTGCGCCACGCTGATAGACCTACAGAAGAAATCAGTGACCAAACGTGAAGTATCTCTTGGATACCGACCATATAAGTTTCTTACAACGGCGTTCTGCTTCAGAATACGCAAACTTAACGGCTCGAATTGCTCAACACTCACCCGCAGATTTTGCATTTTCCATTATTAGTCTTCATGAACAAGTTCTTGGTGCTAATACCTTTATCAATCGTGCCCAAACATCGGCTGATACAATTCGAGGATACATGATCCTGCTGGAGATTCTTCAAGGTTTCTCAGTTGCTCCAGTTCTACCATTCGATACTAGTGCAGCAACAGTCTTCGATGGACTAAAAACGCAGCGAGTTCGTGTCGCTACAATGGATTTGCGAATTGCATCAATTGCTATTTCACAAAATTTGGTACTTTTGACGCGAAACAATCGTGATTTTAGTCAAGTACCAGGTTTGGTGACACAAAATTGGACAGTATAATAATTTGCAGAACTACAACATTCGAGATCCAAGGCTCAATAATGGTGAATGAAAGGCGATTATTTAAGAGTCAACCACAATTAATATCAAGTTCGGGTTAACCCCAAAATTAAATCTTGTCATCAACTACCTAAAAATTACTCGCAATGCGTCCACATCCGAATTATCTTGACTAATTGTTCGGATTCGATGACTTCATATACCAACCGATGCTGTATGTTTATCCTGCGAGAATACGCACCTGATAAATCACCAACCAGCTTTTCATAAGATGGAGGATTTTGAAAGGGATTTTTTTTAAGAACTACAAACAACTCCTCAGCTTTTTCCTTTAAATTACTAGAAGCTAACTTCTTGGCATCTTTTTGCGCTTGTTTTGTGTAAACCAACTTCCAACTCACTTCTTCAGAATTCGGAAGTGGCTCTCCATTACTGCGCTGACTCACCAATCCAACTCCTCATCGCATTCTTGGATCGAAGTTGCTAGCCCTTCTTTTATAGATTCTCTCATTCCAGGTATAGATAACAAGTAAAGAGTCTCCTGAATTGCAGACCAGTCTTTTTCTGCCAGCAGAATCGCATTACCACGTTCACCCTGAATGATTACAGGCTTACCCTGCTCTGCAACTTGGTCTATTAGTTCTTGTAAATTATTTTGAGCATCGTTGACGGGAAGCGAAGACATCATGCTTTTGTAGCTCACGATAACTTTACTTTAGTTTATCTACGAACTTAGAGCAAAAATGCGTTGGTGTAGCCCAGTCCCGTCATAGACATCGCTTGTAGTCTAATGGTGCATCTACGCTTACCCTGAGAACTCGGATGTTCTAAACTGGAACTACGTTGTAAGCACTCAATAATGGCACAAATCACATTTAAGGTTGAAGCATTTTGGGATTCAGACGCAGAAGTTTGGGTAGCAACTAGTGATGATGTACCTGGATTGGTAACAGAAGCTTCTACGATTGAGGTTCTGACGCAAAAGCTGCGAGAAATAATTCCAGAACTGATCATTCTCAACAAAATTGTCCCTTCTGACTATGTGGGTTCCATTACCTTTGAGTTAACCAGCCATCGACAAGAGTTGATTAAGGTGGCTTCATAGATGGGTGCGTCGTTTACTCCTGAGTTGAAAAAGATGCTTTCAGAAGTTGGGTGCTACTTTGAACGGCAAGGCAAAGGAGATCATGAAATCTGGTACAGTCCAATTACAGATCGTCGCTTTGTTGTAGACAGAACCATCAAGTCACGCCATACTGCTAACGGAGTTTTGAAACAAGGTGGACTTCCCAAAGCCTTTTAGAGGGGTAAAATTACATATCAATGTATTGGAAATGGGGTTTTAGACTATTAATTGTATTCTTCGGGCTGTGGCTACTCCTGAATCTGGGTTCCCGCGTGGGAGCAGAGATTTTTTGGTTTCAGGAAGTCGGCTATCTCCAAGTATTTCTGTTGAGGCTAGTGACTCGTGGTGTTTTGTGGGTAGTGGTGGCTGGGATAACTGCCGCCTATCTATTGCTAAATCTGGCTCTAGCACAACGGCTAAAATATTCCCAGTCTCTGAAAATTGAGGAAGTCAGGCGTGAGGAAGCAGAACTCACCAGTGAATTAACAAATTTTCTCAGTCCTGATTATCCAAGACGCAACGAAACCCGGATACTTGCGCCGCAACGCTTAAAAAAAATGAGATTGCGCGGGTTATTACCCCTAACTCTAGTACTGAGCTTGTTGATTGGGTTAATGCTGGCTCACTATGGTAAAATTGCTGTTTTTTACTGGCATTCTCCAGTTCATCAGGGTATTCTACCAATTCCCGCCTTGTTCCGACCAGAGACAATCTGGCAACTCTTGAGGCAGATTTTCTCTCAAGTCTCATATCTCGGCTTAATTGTGGGAGTAGCGATCGCAATCTTAATCTATCCCCAATTTTTATTAACCGCGATCGCGGCTGTATTCAGTCCCATTTTTGCCTTCATCCTATTCCAACACTGGCCAAAGGTGCTGCAATATTTTCACCCCACCCTTTTCAACAGCACTGAGCCTTTATTTGGTCGAGATATCAGCTTTTACGTATTTTCCTTACCTGTTTGGGAACTGCTAGAACTCTGGCTGATGGGATTATGTTTGTATGGCTTCGTCGCTGTTACTCTCACTTATCTCTTGTCGGCTGACAGTTTGAGTCAGGGGATTTTCCCTGGTTTTTCGCCCCAGCAGCAGCGTCATTTATCCGGTATGGGTGGCTTATTGATGCTGGTAGTGGCTCTGAGTTATTGGCTGAGTCGCTATGAACTGGTGTATTCTACCCGTGGAGTAACTTATGGTGCAAGCTATACGGATGTAATAGCCCAGTTGCCAGCTTATACCGTCTTGTGTATTGTGGCAGTAGCGATCGCCACTTACCTACTTTGGCGAACGTTTTTCTGGAAATCCAAATCCCAGTATCGTCGCTTAGTATTTTACGGATTAGGGGTTTATCTAGTACTAGTTATATTAGCTGACACTGTTTTACCTACTGTAGTGCAATATTTAATTGTCCTACCTAATGAATTGCAACGAGAGCAACCCTACATTCAGCGAACTATCGCTTTGACTCGCCAAGCATTCGATTTAGAGGCAATCGATTCCAGAGGCTTCAACCCTCAAGGAATGCTGACTAAAGCTGATATTCAAACGAATGATTTGACAATTCGGAATATTCGCCTTTGGGATCAGCGACCGCTCCTAGAAACTAACCGTCAGCTCCAACAAATTCGGCCATATTATCGGTTCCCCGATGCTGATATTGATCGGTATACTCTAAAAACAGATGTAATTTCACGCCGACCATCAGCCCCTCAAAACCCACCAGAACCTAAGCAGGAAGCAGCTGAAGCAACAGAACGGCGGCAGGTACTGATTGCCGCACGAGAATTAGACTACACTGGCGTACCACAGGAAGCTCAAACGTGGGTTAACCGTCATTTAATTTATACCCACGGTTTCGGGTTTACTGTTAGCCCAGTTAATACAGTTGGGGCGGGTGGGCTACCAGAATATTTTGTTAAAGATATTAGCGGTAACAGTAGCGCTCTCACAACTTCCAGTCCAGCGATTCGTGAAAGTATTCCCATTGGGCAGCCACGGATTTATTACGGTGAAATAGCTAATAGTTACGTAATGACTGGCACAAGAGTTAGAGAGCTAGACTACCCCAGTGGTAGTGACAATGTTTACAACTCTTACAATGGTCTGGGTGGGGTTCAAATTGGTTCAACATGGCGACGGTGGTTATTTGCCATGTATTTGAAAGATTGGCAGATGGTGCTGACGCGGGACTTTTTGCCAGATACAAGGGTACTATTCCGGCGAAATGTCAAGCAAAGAATTCGAGCGATCGCACCTTTTCTGAAATTTGACAGCGATCCTTATTTAGTTGCTGCTGCTGCTAATCAAGATTTTCCAAGTAATCCCAGCTATCTTTACTGGATTGTTGATGCCTACACAACGAGCGATCGCTATCCTTACTCAGACACTGGTAGCGATGGTATCAATTACATTCGTAACTCGGTCAAGGTAGTAATTGATGCTTACAACGGTAGTGTTAATTTTTATATTGCAGATTCCAGCGATCCGATTATTGCCACTTGGTCAAGGATATTTCCCAACACCTTCAAACCGCTCAGTGCCATGCCGGTTACTCTCCGCAGTCATATCCGGTATCCGGTGGACTTTTTCAAAATTCAATCTGAGCGCTTGATGACCTACCACATGACTGACCCCCAGGTATTTTACAATCGGGAAGACCAGTGGCAGATTCCTAACGAAATCTATGGCAGTGAAGCCCGTCCGGTAGAGCCGTATTATTTGATTACTAGTCTACCCACCGTACCTTTTGAAGAATTTATCCTGCTTTTACCCTACACTCCCAGACAACGGACTAATTTAATCGCTTGGTTAGCGGCGCGATCGGATGGAGAAAACTACGGTAGGTTATTCTTATATACTTTTCCCAAAGAAAGACTGGTTTACGGTACAGAACAAATCGAAGCGCGGATTAACCAAGACCCAGTAATTTCTCAGCAAATTTCTCTGTGGAATCGCCAAGGATCGAAAGCCATTCAAGGCAATCTACTAGTAATTCCCATTGAAGAATCGCTGCTGTATGTTGAGCCAATCTATCTAGAAGCCACACAGAATAGTTTGCCAACTTTGGTGCGGGTAATTGTGGCTTACGAAAACCGGATTGTCATGGCACAAACATTAGAAGAAGCATTGCAGGGAATTTTTAAACCAGAAGTTACACCAGCACCGCCGATTATCCGTCCCTTTGAAGAAGCAGCCCCGCCAGGTTGAGGAACTGTAAGAAGGGGAGGCAAAACTTCTCTACGAACGCGAACAGCGTGTCGCAGACAGACGCTACACGTAGATTGCTTCCCTAAAGGGGTACGACTCCTAACTCTTGGAGAGGCCGCGCCGACGACTGCGCTACTTCGACACCGCTCAATGACCGGGGAAGAGAGAGAAGAATTGATAGCCATCTTAAATGCAGGGATTGCGTAATTTAACAAAATTTATTGCAATAGACATAGTTGAATGATTCAACATAATGTAATAGACACTAAAAGTTAATGAACATGGTGCAAAGTAAGCAACTAGAGATTCGCCACATTAGTCCTAAAGTGAGGCAGTTGATTCAAATGTACGCCGATGTTAATAACTGTACACAGCCTGAAATGTTAGAGCGCATTGTTTTAGAGTGGAACGCCCAACAAAGCGAGAGCGAACGACCGCCAGGAGATGAAGATGAATAATTTTCTGCTACAATCTCTAGTCAGCTTCTAACGAGAGGCTTTGATTAATTTGGCTCTTTAATTGTAGAAAAACTTTCCAGAAATTGGGTCTTGTTTGAGGGATTGAATAAAATCCCTCAAAGTCATCATGTTGCCCGTTAAGGTGAACTTAGGAGTACCATTTTGAGCAACAATTCTCACTTCACCGTCTTGCATCTGAATCTTATTTTTAATGCTATCCCATAGAGCATTGAAGCTCTGATCATCCTTACAACCATTGGCTTCAAGGAATCTTTGACGTACTTCTGTTTTTAGTGCTAGCGCTTCTGCTGCTTGAGTCCGCGCCTCAAAATGCTTAATTACGTCTTCGTAAGCACTTTCCCTTAGAGTTTTGTTTTCAGCTTGAACTTGCTCTAACTGAGTTTTTATGGCTTGCAGTTGGGACGCTAAAGCCGCTGATTTCTGGTATTCAAGTTTTAAAGCTTGCTTTGCGTTTGCTAACAAGGCTTTATAATCTAGCTGATCTTGATTTTTTTCTGATTGCATTTTTATCTCTTGATAAACAGCTTTTCGTTGAAAAAATCTCGCCAGTTCTATTACAAAAACTGGCGAGAGTTTAGGAAATATTTTCTGTATTATCTAAATATTCGTTATTTTACCAATAATGGTGTTTCCGAGTGAGGGTTCTCTTGGATACTACTCAGACTAGAACTAATATGGGAGCGGATAGCTTTTTCATAAACGCTAGTCTGCTGAGTGCGTACCCCTATAGCTTGATATATTAAATTGATTTCTGGGAATTCAGACCAGTACATCAAAAAAATATCTTTAGCTGGAGTAATAATTTCATAATTATTCTCTTGTCTTTTCTTTCTGAGCTTACAATTATTTAGTTGTAATTTTTGTCTGAATAATTGTTCAAATTCTGAAATTAAATCTGAAGTAGTTTTCATGGTTTATACACGTTAAAACGTGTTAATGATGCAAAGACTATCTTGTGATACTACTGAGTATGACACTTCAGATACCTCTTACCATATAGTGTATCAGTTATCCGGCATTTGAAGCTTTAAAGTTTACCTTTGCGTACTCACTTTGGAGAAGCAAGCTGGGCATAGGATCTCCAAGAGTTACGGTACTTCTTAGCAGAGGCATCCTGTATAAGTACAACGGCTAAATCATCGCCTTGCGCCGCAATCTGTATTTACAGGCTACAGCCTGGGACTTCAAGACCCTCTGCAAAGCTGATTAATTCCAAGTACTCTGGATTTTCTACGAACTTTTTGGCTGCTAGCAATCCGGCAATGCTCCAGGTTTGATAAATTCTGGCTTCTTTGCCAATCAAACGGCCATTGTTGCCATCGTAGTATTCTGGGAATTTATCCTTAAATAAACGCCTTTCGGCAATGGCTACTGCTGCTTGGGCAAGTTCTGTTCGACCTGCTTTCAGTGCGGCGGCGGTAAATAACCACAGCAAAACGGGCCAGTTACCACCGTTGTGATAAGACCAAGCCCTGTTCTTAGCATCACATCCTGTAACAATTCTCCACTCTAAACCATCCATTGCTGGAAAGCAGATTTTAACAGGCATATAGCCGATCAAGTCTTGCCAACGTTGGGCAAATAAATTCATAATGCTTTGAGATTCTTTTTCGCTTGCTAAGGAAGCTAAGATTGCCATCAGATTTCCTAGAGCAAAAAAGCGAAAATCTATCCGTCCCGGCCCCAGATTTCCCGCTAAATATCCTCCAGTTTCGGGCAACCACTCGGTCAACCAAGTGGGGATTGATTCTGAGTTGATGTTGAATTTATTAACAATTTCTTTACCAAATTCGTTATCCTTGTAACGATAAATTTCCCCCAATCGCTTCAGGTCTAGCCAGTAATAGTTGCGGATATGATATTTCAAAGATCCCAATCGCCTATTGACTTTGCCAAGGTATGTATCGCCATCCCCATCTGGTAAAAGCAATTCAGTAGCAGCTCTGAGGGATGCATAGAATAATACTTGAATTTCTAGAGGATGTTCGTAGACTCCCATGCGACGGTCAATCATAAACGCGCCATCGGGAACTAACATTGTTGGGTACATGGAAAAGCGATGTACCAAGCAAAGATCCAAAATTAACTTGATTCCTGCTTGAAAATCTGGCTGACGCGCTAGCGTTAAATCGCCTGTAACTTTTTCATAAGCGCGTAGCAAGAGAATCCACCACATACAAGAATCAATTGGGGGAACACGAGCGATCGCTAGTTCACCAAAATCAGCGACCAAAAATTCCTCATTCCCATTAGAATGTACTTTGAAACTTGCAGGCATTAATCCCGCTCCCGGTTCAAAGCAGTCTATCTGCTTTTCATGACTTTGTAATTTCAGTGTTTCTACTAAGAAGTTACGCACAATCTCTGCTTTGCCGTGCATCAGAAACACCAAGGCACAAGGGACAAAATCGCGGAGAAAGCACTGGTCGTAATTGAGTGCATCTGACTCCGCATCTCTGGCGGCTACAGTACCAATGGGTTTTCCCTGGTAATAAATTATCGACTCTTCCAACAATTCCCAGGCTTCTGCTTCGAGCAGACTATTCTTATCGATCGCGCTAGTCATGGGCGTTTAATTCCACTAATGGTATGTATCGGCTCAATTGTGGAAAGTACGCAAGCCTACCTCAACGAACAGGCAGGGGGCAAGGGCGAATCCCCTTTCTGTTCTATCCCCCTTACTCCCTGCTCCCTTGCCTCTTTTTCAAGCTGACCAGCTTTCTCGGAAATCAGCATACAGAGTTAATCCACCATCAATGAATAGGGTTTGTCCGGTGATGTAGGCGGCTTCATCCGAAGCTAAAAAAGCTACTGCGGCGGCCATCTCCTCTGAGGAGCCAGCACGCCCCATTGGGATGTGACTTTCCACGATCGCCTTTTTTTCGGGGTCATCTATCCAGGCTTGATTTATTGGCGTGACTGTTGCTCCGGGGGCAATGGCGTTGACACGAATACCTTGCTTGGCATATTCCAATGCTAAAGTTTTGGTTAGGTTTTCCATACCACCTTTGCTAATGGAATAACTGATATACATCGGTCGCGGAATAATTTCGTGAACGCTGGAAATATTAATAATCACCCCCGGACGATTAACAGACAGGAGGTGTTTAATAGTTTCACGGGCGCAGAGATAAGCACCCCGGAGATTAACTGCAATTACCCGGTCAAAGTCTGCTGTAGTAACTTCGTGGGATGGACTTTCTGTTTGAATACCAGCATTGTTGATTAAAATATCTACACTGCCAAATTCCTTTACTACGGTGTTGACCATCTCAACAATGTCTGATTCTTGGGAGACATCTCCCTGAACCGGTAGCGACTTCACACCACAGTTTTCGATGTTGCCGCAGGCTTTTTGCAATGCCATCTCTTCCGTTTCTGCCGCGCCTTCCGGGTCTTTACGGTAATTGATAGCGATGTTGCACCCTTCTTGAGCAAGTCTGATAGCGATCGCCTGACCAATACCTGAAGTTGCACCTGTAATTAAAGCATTCTTTCCTTTTAACCCTATCATATTTTATGCCTAAGCTGCCTTTGCTGGAATTTGCACTCAGTTAAAAAATTTTGGATTTTAGATTATTCTTTTTTACATCTAAATTTGCTGTTGTCAACCCCCAATAGAGGTAATTTAAAAATATAAAGGTTTTCGTTTACATGAAGTACATTTCATGCCCAACTCCTCTTCTTGCCAAGGAGCTACGGTGTAAACACAAGTTATACGATTACCCAAAAGTCCTCTAAAACCTCACCCTGTCCTATGGGATATCCCTCTCCTTATCCTTACTAAGGAGAGGGACAGGTTTTGCACAAGCAAAACCAGGGTGAGATATCTTAGGGACAATGCTATTATTCCCTAACGTAAATTCTCTGGCACATCTTTAGGAACTACCCAATAGTAAATGGTTTTGCCATCTACAGTCAGGGTCTGATCTGGTTTCCAATCACCCATATCGAAGGCGTGAGAGACAATGCGAGTCCCAGGTTTGAGTTTCAATATATTCGGACGGAGTTTTGCATTGACCTCTGGTAGTAAGTAAAGTGTAAGTACTGTTGCTTCACTAAAATCAGTGGTGAACAAATCTTGCTGGACAAACTTCACGCGATCTGTTACTCCTGCTTTCTTGGCATTGTCATTAGCTTCTTGAATGCGTTCAGGGTTGATATCTATGCCGACACCGCGCGTACCATATCTTTGCGCCGCAGTAACGACAATTCTTCCATCACCACTGCCAAGGTCATAAAGCACATCCTTTTTACCCACTTTTGCCACTTTCAACATTGCATCTACCACTGGCTGTGGTGTAGGTACATAAGGAACATCGCCGGCGCGTTCTTGTGGCTGAGTTGTGGGAGTTGTCGTAGCTGGTGTTTCGGTTTGTTCTTGTGGTTGAGTTGTGGGAGTTGTCGTAGCTGGTGCTTCGGTTTCGGTCTGACCAGTCAAAGTAGAAGGTTGTGCCCCGGCTTCTAAGTCTGTGGCTTGCGGTGTACACCCAGCAATTCCCAAGCTGGTAATACTAACCCCTGTAACCATTAAAAACAGAATTTTTTTGAAGTTCATGAATTTTCTCCTTAATTGAGTAGCTTTTGGTCAGTAGTTAGTAAAACAACTGATATTCATAGAATTTTGAATTGTTTATAGTTTGGGTTACACAATCCAAAATTGTTCAACGGTCGTACCACTTTGTGGAAGCAAACTACGCGTAGCGTTCCGCAGAAAGTCCAAAATCCAAAATATTAAGTCTTACCTTGGCGATAGTTATTCCAAAACAACACGGGGATACCTGCTGCTACAACTAAAACACCTGCAATTGCTCCCACACCTGTATAAGCCAAGCTGGAGTAGAGCAAGTAACCGCAGACGGCACAAAACAGCAATGGTGTCAAAGGATAAAATGGCACACGGAATGGGCGTACTATGTGGGGTTCGCGGATTCGCAATACCATTAGTGATATGCCGGAAAGCAAAAAGAAGAACCAAAATATTGGGGCGGTGTAATCCACCATTGTTTCAAAGCCTTTGCGGGTGAGCGTGCCTAAAAAAACCAGTGCTAAGGCGATCGCAGCTTGCAATAATAAGGCATGGATAGGACTACTAGGACGTTGTTGCCAGCGTCCCATAAAACCAAATAGCGAAAAATCTTGTCCTAGTGCGAAATTGGTACGCGCTCCGGTAAAGATTGTAGCGTTGGTTGCTCCCAAAGTAGCGATCGCAATCAATACACTGATGAATAAGGCTCCCGGTTCACCCCAAAGAGAGCGCATTAAATCTGCCGCTACTGCTTCAGACTGGGACATGTTTACTAATCCTAGTCCCCGCAGGTAAGCCAGATTGATGAGTAAGTAAATGGCAGTGATGATGCCAATACTCCACATTAGCGATCGCACAATATTACGTCGTCCATCTTGAATTTCTGCTGAGATGTAAGCCGCCTCATTCCAACCGCCATAGGACAATAGCACAAATACCATAGCTAGCCCCCACGTTCCTGATGATGCAGATGCTACAGGGGCGGGAGCAGCAGAATTAGGAATGGCGGTAAGCCCAAGAATTACTACCAGCAACAAACCCAGAACTTTCGCAGCACTCAGCAAGTTTTGTGTCCACTTACCCTGCTGCAAACCGATGATGTTCAAAGCAGTTAAAAGTGCGATCGCTATGGCTGCATAAATAGAAGACGAAACCGTTCCTAGCCGCCATATCTGAGAAACATAATCGCCAAAAACAAATGCCAACAGGGCAATAGAACCAGTTTGAATCACTGTCATTCGCGCCCAGGCAAATAAAAAGGCGACTCCCCGCCCAAATGCACGTTTTAAATAATAGTAAGCACCACCAACATCGGGATAGACAGTGGCTAACTCTGCATAGCACAGCCCTCCTACCAAAGATACCACGCCACCCATTAGCCAAAGAAAGAGTACAGCAATATCACTACCTGCTTGACTTGCCACTAAAGCCGGGGTTTGAAAAATCCCTGCCCCGATCACAATACCGACAATCAGAGCCACTGCATCTGATAATGTCAGCGATGGCTTGGGTGCTGCTACTTGATCTGTTTCTGTCTGCTGAAGCAAACTGTAGTCTTTACGTCTACTCACGTTACTCCCTTATTAGTACTGTTGAGTGGGGACTCGCCGCTTTGTTTCATCTTTTTTTGCACTGTTTTACCTATATCTCTATGGTTCAAAACAAATGTGACTCAAAAATGACAATCATCAATAATATGCCTTCAAACGGTAATATCCACCACGCCACATACAGATCAATCTCCCTACAGTGATTGCTTCCATTTCCCTTGCTAGACAATGTTTATCTTTGGCAACTTCTTAATCTTAAATAAGGAACGGTTTCCCTGTTTGTTGTTGAGGCTCAAATGTCACCTATGTAAGCTGTTACGCATTTAACTTGAACATTTACATGAAGGTTGATGACCAATGAATGATAACCGTTAACCGTCAAAAGTTAACGACCGTAAAGAGTGTTTATACAATTTAGGCGTGCATCATCCTACCTCTGATTTTCATCAGAAGTATTTACATTGTTAGTTGTCCTAATTCTGCTAATAGGCTAGAAGGTTTGATTCAATAAAACGTCTTCCGTAAGTTGGATTTATAGTAATCTAAAGAATGATTGACTAATAGTGGCTAATTGTGCCTAGTTTTATCAGGCAGCTAGAAATAGCGATCGCCTAAAACTTTAAATTAAGTAGGGACGCACATTTGTGTGTCCCTACTTAATAAATAATAAAAATCCCTTTTTATCCTTAATCCATTAGTATCTGCTACTGGGAAAAAGTAGAATATCTATTAATTCGCCCATTACTAAGCCCAATACAGCTATGACTGTTAAAACCCAAAACGAATCTAGCTTCTTAAAGCCAGAAAAGCGCATTTCTAAATCAGCTAAAAGTGTACTTGCCAAGGGGATGAGAAAAAGGCTTAAGAATAGCGACCAAGTTGCTACAAAAGCAATTGATATACTTAAAAATAATATGACAGCTAAAGTCTTAGACCCAAATTCAACTAAACGCTCTAACCAAGAAAAACTTTTTCGCACTACAGCTATAACCATAGCAGCGACAAAAGCTCCTACCAACCAAACAATATGATGAGCAGCAAGATACCATCCCAAGAGAGTGTAAGCCAGCCATAGTAATATTAAAGGCATCAAAGGAATCCTGTTAAAAAATTCCACATTCATACTGCCAAGGCTTGTAAAAATACCAAGTTAATATCTTAATTGTAGTCAAAGCTTGTTAACACTGGAATTTCTAAATATACCAACTACGCTCAGGATATTTATCTATCTACAGGGCAAATTTCAGGGCATACTCTTTTGTCGTGGCAATATATAGTTCGGGAATCTAAGCCTTAGACGCTTTTAACTTTGTTTGGTGCGATCGCTTGTAGCTGAAAGTTCAGCAAATCAGGCTTATCCAGCAACAATAATATATTAATTCTCCGTATGTTTTTTACAAAAAAGTTATATTTAAAACATAGCATTACTCCCTTAAGAACAAAAGTACTAAATTTTAAAATACTAACCATGTATAAGTAAATTAATTTTGACTCTCAGTTATTTGCCATGAAATTTAATGAAGAGGTAGTTACAATTCAGCGTGTACAACTTTGATAACTGTCCACAATGCTGTTGCATATATCAAGCTCATGGTAATATTATTTTACTGTCAAGGAGATATGATTTTATACATTAAATTGCAACCATGCGGAAACAGCTAGTTAGGTGTGCTACCTCCAAAAAACAAAAAATTATTCAATCCACCCAGAAAATCCACAAAAGCGCTAATCTGCAAAGCGCAGAGCTTTTGAAAATTTGCTTATACAAGGTACTAAATAGCTAACAAAGCCCTCTTTTAGGAATTATAAAAGCTAGCTAAGAAGGTATAAAAGCCTCTTAAAATTTAGACAAGAGTAAATAGGAAAGATTTGACACTAAGTCAAGCGTTTTTCGTATATGTAAAAATATCGAAAAGCCAAGTTTGTCTTGCCAATAAAACATTAATATTGCGTGTTTTATTTAGATATTGATTTCTCTTTGTGGTTAGTTACCTAATATAAAAGCCCTATTTTATGGCTGAAAATTTAAGATACCTCGATCAAATGAGGCAAACATTAAAATCTAACAAATGATTTAGTAACGACTCGATTATTAACAACGTCACTAAGAGTAACAGGAAAAACATGAATATCATTCTTCGTTTGTTTGGAGCGATCGCTTTCCAAATATCTGCGATCGCAGCAATGTCTACTATGGCAATGTCTAATGAAAAGCCCCTGCGTGTCTATACCCAAGAGACTCCTGCTGCTTCTCAACAGAAAACAACGCAGAAGATTTGCTCTTTAGATCCCATTGAGGATTTATTGCCTCCACTACAAACCAAGGCAAGTAATTCTTTGCTTTCTTACCTTGCTGAACAAGGTTTTACACAGAATCAAGAGGGTTCTTGGGTCTGTTATGCGAACAATCCTAAAAAAGAAGGGCGTTACTTTACCTTATTTAAGGCTAAACAAGTCGATGGCAGACTTATAGCAAGTTCTTTCTTAGATGAGGGCAGTCTGATTCAGGGACAGGAAAATCGGAGTTTGGACTTCTTTATGATGCTGATTAAGCGTCATATGAATAATAGTCAAGAGAACCGTCAAGGTATACGTAGGTATTTAGAAGCTTTTGTCTCTTTAGTAAAAGAAGGGAAGATCAAACCCACCCGTCGTGGGTTTCTTTTTGACCAACCAAACCGGGCGTTGGTCTTATATCACACACTCTCATCAGGAAATCTCAAGGGCACTGGAATCACGATCAACATTGATTTACCTAAGAGTTGAACTTGAGGACTGGAGATTGGGGAGTGAAATGAATATAGATAGGGATTCAAACCTCGCTCAACTCCTAAAGAAATTTTCTCCCAATCTCCAATTCTAATTACCCATGAGAGGAACACTGTTCGCAGACTCGATGAGTCTGCCGTATTGTTGCGACTCGTTGAAGTTCTGGAGCTATTAATATCGGCCCCACGGACTGAAAGAGGAACGTGAACAACCAATGAAATTGCTGTCATTTAGTAGAGGTGCATCTTGCCTAAATCAATTGTTCAAAGAATTGCAATGCCGTACCACTTCCCTGCGGAACGCTACGCGAACGTGGAAGCAAGCTACGCGGAGCGTCTTGTAGAGAAGGCAGTTCGGTTTGCGACCATCGTATTCTCATCTGTTGCAGTAGTAGTCACTACGTGTCAGCCTACTTTTGCACAGCTCAATATTGGACGCTATGGTATCCAACAAGGGCTGGAATATGAGTATCTCCAATACCAAATCAATAACCAGAATCTGAGCCAGATGCGAGTCATCCCTGGATGTGATGTGGGATTTGGCCTGACTTGCAATAAAACTGGATCGGTAATCCAGCGATTACTGGATTTAAATGACGGAACTAGCTATCAAAACCTCCTGATCCGAGCAGCTGGTGGGGAGGAAAACTTCCAGAACTTTGCTAGCTTTTACGGTAACAATCCGAATCTCTCTGCGGTGCCTTTCGCCTCATTTTGGAGAAACGAATCTCCCGCAATCATGGATGGATCTCAATACCTTCTTGGACAGCCTGTTGGTCGCAATCCAGTAGAAGGACTCGGACATATAACCAAGCAGTTCTACTGGTCACCATACTCAGGAACCAATAACTCGGTCAGCCTCCGGGATGGATTACTAGACTTGAAGTTGTCATACGGACGACTCCTATTTGAAGAAGCCTCAAAAATTTCCAATGTTAGGGAGCAAATTCAGTCTCTAGGTCTGTCGCCTGAGATGACGAATTTCTATGTAGATAAAATTTCAACAGGTTTGGATGCGTTGAGTTCTGGAAATCCGAATCAACTCCAACAGAGAATCTTTGAAGTACTATCCTTTCCATACTCCAAAAATGGTGGGGAATTCGGACGTCCCAATAACGCGGTTCCACAGGAATTTAGTCAGTTATTGGGAGAAGATATCCCAGGAGATATTTTGCTGAGTGATAATCCAGTCGCGTTGGATGGAGAAGCAATGAGCTTCAGTACTTTCCCTGCCTCTGTGGGAGATGTTTTGGTACAAGACAGTCCTAATTCCTTTCCACTCTGGCCAATAATCGGAATTGGGGGTCTTGGTTTAATTTTGCTTCTCCTACTGGATGGCGATAGTGCATCAGCTCAAACATCTGTTTCTTCAGAAAATGCACCTTTATCTCTCAACAGCCAAGGCGAATGCGATCTGACTCCCACTGGTAATGGTTCTGATCACACACAGATCATTGAGATTCCGTGTAATCTTACTCCTACAACCCCTACGGAAATGAAAAGAGTAGTGGAGCCATCAATGATCAAAGCGCTTATATTACTAATTGTTCTATTATGCATAGTCCGTTACAAACACCGAACTTTAAAAATCGGTAATTCGTAATTTTTACAGCAGTTTTCATTTCTTTGAAACACATCTTTTGTATTGGCACAGCAATGAGCATTGCTGTGCCAATACAGTGCAAGTCTATTTACCCAGCGATCGCTTGTAAAATTATTCAAAACTTACGCAACTTCTTTTTTGCAAATCTGGATAGTACTTAAATTATCTATTGAAGTTATTGACAAATCAAAAAAGTTCAGTTATTAATTGAAAAAATATTAAAACTTTATCTTATAAAGGTTAATTCTTTAAAGTAACTACATAGATCAAATCTATACTTGTAAACAGATAAATAAATAGAAAATTTTCCTAAAAAAACCAGTTAAAGTTGTATCTAACTAATGAGTCATTCACCAATATTTAGAAAATTAGCCAACACACTTGGGATTGTCAGCTATTGTCAAAAGCATGATATTTCAACCAGTGAAGGCATTGAGCGCATTGAGCAACTTAAAAAGCTGATGTCGTTGCGTAAAACTAAGCGGCGACAATTTTTGACTGATTTAGGGAAATTGACAATATTGGGTGGGACAATTGGTGTAGGGTCTGGTTATTTTCATCGTACTTTAGCCGCACCTTCATCAGTGGATGCAAAGATAGCTATTGTAGGTGCTGGTTTAGCAGGACTTGCTTGTGGCTACGAACTTCAACGTCAAGGAATTAAAGCTACTATTTACGAAGCTAGTGACCGAGCAGGAGGACGTTGCTACTCACTTGATGGTGTCTTCCCTGGACAAGTTGCTGAAAGAGGCGGCGAGTTTATAGACAATCTGCACAAAACAATCTTGGGATATGTAAGCGAATTTAAGTTAGAAGTCGAAGATTTATCAAAGCAACCAGGTGAAGTATTTTATTACTTTAATGGTCAGCGTTATCGGGAATCAGCAGTAGTTGATGAATTCCGAAATTTTGTTACCGCGATGAGAGTTGATTTACGCACCCTGAAACAACCTACTGCGGATAACTTCACTGTATCTGAGCGACTACTGGATTTGACTAATCTCCAAGATTATCTTGATAGTCGTGGAGCAGGAACTTTACTCAAAAATGTAATTAAATCTGCATATATTAGTGAATATGGTCGAGAAATTGACCAACAAAGCTGTTTAAATTTTTTACTATTTATTCATGCAGATAGACGCTCTAAGTTTAAGCCTTTTGGGGTGTTTAGCGATGAACGCTATCATGTTATTGGAGGCAATCAACAGATTGTTGAAGGATTAAAAAACCGTTTACCAGGGCAGATTGAGTATGGTAAAAAGCTGATTGCTGCCAGGAAAGATAGTGCTAATAAAATTGAATTAGTTTTTAACAATGGTCTTAGTGAAAAATTTGATGCTGTTGTATTTTCTGTTCCTTTCTCAACTCTGCGCGAAGTAGATTTAAAAGGACTTCAACTACCACAGTGGAAACTTGATGCTATTAATAATTTAGTCTATGGAACTAACTCAAAACTGATAGTAGGTTTTAATGGTCGTCCTTGGAATACCCTTGGTAGTAATGGTAGTGCCTATGCTGATCTTGCCAACCTTCAAGCTATTTGGGAAACTAACCCTAGTAAAGCTACATATGGCCGAGCAGTGTTAACTGATTACGCTGGCGGCAATTTAGGTGCAAGACTTAACCCAAAAAATCTTCAACGAGAAACTGCTAAATTTATTAATGACCTGAAGTTTGTCTTCCCTGGCGCAGATATTTCAGCTGTACAGATTAAAAATACCGAATATCTAGCTTATTTAGAAAACTGGTTGTTAAATCCACTCACCAAAGGAAGTTACACCTGTAACCAACCTGGTTACTTTACAACAATTGCTGGTAATGAAGGTAAATCAGTAGATAACATTTACTTTGCAGGAGAACATACTAACTCCTTTTATGAATGGCAAGGTTTTATGGAAGGAGCTGCAATCTCAGGTGTTAATGCTGCCAAGCAAATTTTGAAAGGTTTTAACAGATAATTCCTTATTTATCAATGAAGGTAGGGAGAAAACTGCCCTCTCTGCAAGACGCTTCGTGATCTGCACTCTTGCCGCGACCACACCACTGTTGCGTCAGCTTCCCGCTTTCTTATAGCAAGAGCGTCTGTCTGCGACACGCTGTTCGCGAACGTAGAGAAGTGTTGCCTCAAGAGCTTGTCCTAATTGATTCCACTGTTCTGTAACGCCATTTATTTTTCCTGTCTCTTTCAATAAATATTGAACAGATCCCCAGATATCTGCATAATTAAAGTTTTCTCAAGCAAAGTTTTGACTTTTGAAAGAACGACCTATCTTGTTTTGACTAGAGAAATCCTGGGGCATGGCTGGCCTGCTGAAAGCGAGGGACTAAACAAAGCAAATGAACCAAATAATCAATTTTAGTTGTAGTCCTAAGGCGATCGCTATCTTAAATTTCAGGAGATTATATGAGAAGTTTTCAACGTGTTCGGCAATTTTCTATTTTCAGTCTGGTGTTCTTGCTGTTTTTAACGATAGCTATTAGCCTTTTTGCCTATCAAGTTTCACCGTTAAGAGATCCAAGTTTTCAGCCCGATAGTGCGAATGGAGGTTCGTTAATAGATTGGATGCAAAGCGTAACAGAAGATCATTGGTTATTGTTAGCTAATATAATAGCGTTTTTACTTTCTACAAATCTCACACTGATTATTTGGCAAAGGCGGAGATTTCATCAAAATAATAAATGGCTAAGTTTTATAATTATGACAGTAACATGGACAATCTTTTTTGGGAGTTTTTGGTTGATATCAAGAATTTACTTATTAAAGCAGTGGTTAATTGATTAAGGCAAGAAACGCAAAACTTTTAGAATTTGTTGAAAATTGCAGGCATTTCCGATTTACTGGCTTGCGTATAAAACGATCGATTTTTACTTTATCAGAACCTTTTTAACTTGGAATGTATTAAGCTCATCCCACCCCTCAAAGGGGGTGGGATTTCAAGTTAATTGTTAACTGTTAACTATCAACGGTCTAAAAAGGCGTCTCTCATCCCATTTTTAAAAAGAGTGGGTTTTTCCAATGCCTTTTTATAAGTTTTATTTCAGGCTGAAAATTCGTCAGTTCCTTAAAAGCTATGGCAATAGCTGCTTCAAATTTAGAAGCTGAAAAGTTCTCGAAACTTCCTGGCTTATGATTGCTTAGTGGCATATTTTATAGTTTTATCGAGATACACGATGCACTTTGCTTGAAACAAAATATATTTGTACCCCTCACGGGCTTATTTTTAATATTTAGAAGCTTTTAAGAGTATTTTCCTAAATATTTTACCATAAAACTATCTAATTATAAGCCCATTAGCTAATTTCTTCCCTTGGGTATATAACTTAAAATCATAAGCAAAACTCTTGACAGATATGGCAGAAGTTTTATTTTGCTAAACCTATAATTAAATCCTTGTAAGCATTCAAACTTTATCTACTGGCAAATGTGTAGTGATTTTGAGTTAATTAAAAAGCAAATCAATAAACATAGAATCCAAGTATCGTTATTTTCCATATTTTTTGATATTTACATCTAAAATATGGACAATTTCTAAACTTGTGATGATTTACGTAAACTCAAGTCTTGTTTATAAAATTCTGCTGAGTTTTATTCTTCAAAGAAAGTTTATATATTCCAAGCCGAACAGTGTTACTAACTTAGTCCCAATAACATAATAGTCAGGATATTTTTCCAAATAACTAGTGAGTTACCCGGCTATCAAAAATAAAGACACTAAAGAATAGCAAAAGGTAAATAATATGTATCATACTCAAATATTGCCAAAAACCGTAGCAACCAATAGTAATTTACAGCAAGTAATCGTTAGTGAAGCAAAAAAAGATCAAGGGCAAACGCATGAATTAACTATTACTGATATAGCAATATCCTTATCTCCTGTTGGGTTTATAATTAGTTGGATGGTTTTTTTCCTAATATTGCGAAAAATCCGGGCATTTATAGATTATAAAATGGTGTTTCCCTCCAAAGCTATACACAAACTTCCCTGTAAAAACTGTAGCTTTTATTCCAATAATCATTATCTAAAATGTGCAGTAAATCCTTCTATTGTTCTCACCGAAGAAGCAATAAATTGCTCTGAATACTCACCCAACAAGAAAAATTTATCCTCCAAACATCCTTTTGGCTAGAAATAATAATTTTCAATTTGATGCTGCACGAGTACCGAGAGCTACTTAATATGTAGGTTCTTTAGCTGTTAACACCAGCGATCGCCTGTCTTTTTGCGTCACGTTTATTTAGCTGCGCCCTGATTAAGTTGAATTAATAGCCAAGTGAGATAAGTACCGAAAGGGCCCCAGAGAGCATAGGGTAGAAATAGCCAGGAGGCTTTTTGGGAAATTGGCTTAACCAGAAATGCCAAAATGTAGACTAAAAGTGTTGCCAAGCCACCGGCAATCATTCCACCTGTTAGGCTGCGAAGTTCTACCACAATGGGACTGTAAACTGAGGTTAATAGGGCGATCGCTGCATACATAGCCATCAATAGCCAAGGACGAGACTGTTTTGAGGTTTTCTCCCAAACGATAATTGCTGAGATTGTCAGACAGACCCAAATGAATGTCCAAATAAATGGGATGAGAAATTCAAAAGTCAACCAGCCAGGACGCTGCAAGTTCTGAAACCAAGGGTCGCGCAATGATGTAAGCAGGCTACCGCCGAAAAATAGTGCTGCTGAAACTGCTGTGATAATCCATCTCGCTTTCACAAAGGTTTTCTGCCATGTAGGGATCACACTTGTAGTCTAGCTCAGGGTTGCATTAGTGTTCAGATAATAGTGGGATCTTTTAGTTTTCATATTAGCTAATAGATAACAATACTTAATCACATTAGATTGATGAAAAAGGTTTAATCCAACGGAGTTGAATCGCAATATTAAGAGCGATGGCAGCCAGCGCAAACCATAACAAACTTTCTCCAGCTAACACTAAAAAAGGCCAAAGTGTGCTATATGAATCCCATCCAAGTTCTATTTGAGTTAATCCCCGCACCAAGCCAAACGCCAGCACACCACCGACTTTGAGTTGGGGATTTTTATCCGAGCGGATGATGTAGCGGTAGGTGACACCAAATAGTAAACCAGTAAAAGTTGCAACTGCACCACTCACCCACAAGTGCCAGTTAACATCACTTCGCAGACTTGCGAGTATCTGAAAATACTTTGCTAGTACTAAATTATTCACAAGACTAGCGATCGCAGAAGCAAAACACACAGATAAACCCCCAATTATTCCAGCTTTGAGGGATTCTATGCGTTCTGCCATTAATTGAGGATCTAAATTTACGCTCACTCTATATAGAAATTAGGTATTAGGGAAATTTTTCCTTACTCTTCAGTATGATAAATGCTACAGCAGTTTTGTAATCAATAAAATGCTGCTCTTATGTGGGAATTCTGATGATAAACTCGGTTCCCAGACCTGGTTGAGAATTTACATCTAATACACCTTTGTGTTTCTCTACAACTATTTCATAGGCGATTGACAAGCCAAGTCCAGTGCCTTTCCCAACGGCTTTTGTGGTAAACAACGGCTCAAACAAGCGTTTTTTTAACCGTTCAGGAATACCAATCCCATTGTCAGCAATCCGAATTACAACTAATTGTTCAGAATATATTTCTGTTGCAATTTGAATCTGAGGAATTAGATTGCTCATTTTGCCCAGCTTTATAGCTTCATCAAGGGCATCAATTGCATTCGCCAAAATGTTCATAAATACTTGATTCATCTGCCCAATATAGCAGCTTACTTCTGGTAATACTCCATAACTTTTAATAACTTCAATGCGGGGACGATCGCCATTAGCTTTGAGACGGTGTTGCAAAATCATTAACGTACTATCTAGTCCTTGGTGCAAATCAGCAAATATTTTAGTATCACTATCCGAACGACAAAAGGTGCGGAGTGAATTAGAAAGGTTTTGAATTCGTTCACTTCCTAGCTGGAGTGAGTTCAAAATTTTCCCCATATCTTCGAGAACGAAGCTCAAATCCAAGTCCTTAATAGCAGTGGTAATTTTGGCTGTTGGGTTTGGATACTCCTGTTCATACAGTAGAAGTAATTCGGTTACTCCTGAAATGTATTCTTCCAAGGGTGGAATATTGCTGGAAATAAAGCTGATGGGGTTGTTGATTTCATGGCCAATACCAGCAATTAACTCTCCGAGTGTTGATAGTTTCTCTTGCTGCACTAGTTGGACTTGCGCTTGTTGTAAAGCCTTGGTGCGATCGCTAACTTGTTGTTCCAAAGATTCAGTCAATTGTTTGAGTTGTAAATGTACGCGCACTCTAGCAATGACTTCCTCTTGTGCAAACGGTTTAGGGATGTAGTCTACTGCACCAAGGGAAAATCCCTTCGTTTTGCTTTCCGTATCCGCTAAGGCAGTAGTGAAAATAATCGGAATGTTTTCAGTGACAGGATTGGCTTTGAGGCGGCGACAAGTTTCAAATCCATCAATACCCGGCATTTGTACATCCAGCAAAATCAACTCTGGTTGATTGCGTTCGGCTTGAGCGATGGCGGTTTCTCCATCGACTGCAACACGAAAACGAAAACCCTCACTATTGAGCGCTGCACACAGGACAGATAAATTTGTCGGATTATCATCCACAATTAAAATAAATCCGTTATTTGGGGGTTTTCTCATGATGAGTTGAAAATTAAATTAAAATTTAAGTGAAATTAGTTGATGTATTCTTGAATAAAATTTTCTAAACGTTTGATTTGGAAATTACTAGCAAGCTGGACGAGTTGCTGGACAAAAACATCTAAATTATCATTAGATGCAGAAATTTGTTCAGCTAGTTCTAAAATATTTTGAATATCGCCGTCCTGTGCAAGTTCTAGTAATTGTTGTAAAACCTCTTTGGCAGGATAAATCATCTCCTCATTTTGTTTATCCAAACCACCTGTAGAGATTTTTTTGATTGCGTCTACCTTAACGTCAAAAATCCATTCCAATTGTAAGAATTGCCGTAGCATTTCCAGCAGCATTTCAGCCTCTATAGGCTTTGGTAGAAATGCATCTGCACCTACATCAATACTCTTATGCTGGTCGATTGCAAACACACTGGCTGACGAAGCGATGACAGCAATCTTTTTAAATGGCCCAGAGTGACGCAAACGTTCGATCAACTCAAATCCATTCAATTTAGGCATCACTAAGTCAGTAATAATCATGTCTGGTTTGTAGGCTAGAGCCTGCTCCCATGCTTCCTGACCTTGACTAGCTTCTACAACAGTAAACCCAATTGGCTCTAGTAAATTTACAATTACTGATCGGTTTTCCCATTTGTCATCTGCAATCAAAATGGTGCGTCTTTGTCCTTGATAACCAATAATAGTTCCCTCTTCAACCACTCTAGAAACCTTTGCCCACTCTTTAGATTCTGGCAATTCTGCCTCAAACCAGAAAGTGCTACCTTTGGATAAAGTACTTTGCACCTGAATTTGACCACCCATCAATAAAACAATTTTTTGGCTGATTGCTAATCCCAAGCCTGTACCTTCAGATTGTCGTTTCTGACTTCCCACTTGCTCAAAGGGCTGGAAAATTTTCTCGACTTGCTCAGGGGTTATACCCGTACCAGTATCTACTACCTGAAAGCGAATTTTGTAGTTAATTTTTCCATTGCCATTTGATTCTTTACCAATGACTTGAACTTTGAAGGTGACACTGCCTTGATTAGTAAATTTCATGGCATTACTAAGCAAGTTAATCAGTACCTGCCGCAAGCGTTTTTCATCAGCATGAATACCCGTTGGTAAATTAGGGTCGAGTTCAACATGAAATGCGATGACTTTTTGTTCTGCCCGGATACGGCAAATTTCAGTTACGCTATCTATAAAAGCAGGCAAGTAGAAATCAACAGGATACAATTCTAGTTTCCGGGCTTCTATTTTGGAGAGATCCAGGACATCATTAATTAGGGTTAAAAGATGAGAACCACATTGATAAATGATGCTGAGTCCTTTACGTCCTTTATCACTCAAAGATTCTGTACGTTGGAGAATTTGTGTATAGCCTAAGATGCCGTTAAGAGGTGTGCGGAGTTCATGACTCATATTGGCAAGAAATTCACTCTTGGCTTGGCTGGAGTTTTGAGCAACTTCTTCTGCAACGCGTAGTTCTTTTTCGATGCGCTTGCGCTCTACAATTTCACTTGAAAGCACTCGATTGATAGCTTCTAGCTGTACTGGGCTAGGTAGTATTAAAGCTTGAGGCATGAGATAAAATAACGCAAATGCCGTATATATAGAAATAATTGCAGTTACAGCTTTTAAACCACCTGCAATCCAATAGTCTGGATGCCAAAGCGTCCAAATATCTATCAAGTGCCCAGTACCGCAGGCAATGATAAAAGCACCAAATAATAAAAAGACTCCATTGAAAGGAACGTCTTTGCGCTTGGAAATAAAGTAAATTAGTAGGAAGGGAATAGAATAATAGGCTAGAGCGATGGTGGCATCAGAAATAATGTGGAGCCAAACTAATCCAGTTTGCCAGAGATAACAATGTCCGTGGGGAATAAAACCGTTAGATTGGAAAGGATAGTTGAAAAATGTCGGCATTATACTAGGGGTTGGTGGATTTGAAATATATACCCATGACCCTAGTATTCCCAAACTATCAAGTCGGAAAGCGCGATCGCTATTTTTTTACATTGGTCTTTAATTAATGCTTGAGGTACTAAGCTTACCAAGAAAAAATTGTGTGTTTGCGTAGGCGTAGCCCGTCGTAGACATCACACGCAAAGTTACAATGGCATTGATAAAAAAAATCTCAGCCTGCCCAATCCCTGTATGATAAATATTAGAAACCTTTTGTAATCATTTGAAAAGCAGGACTATGGAGATTTTGACACTAGGTTGGGTATCACTGTTAGTTGTGTTCACTTGGTCAATTGCAATGGTAGTTTGGGGACGTAACGGACTGTAGAGGCATCGTGGAAAGTCCATTTTTGAGTATTTTAACTTTAGTAGCCGTAGTACTACTTGTAGTAGTCACTGGTGGTATTGGTTATTTAACCGTGGCAGATTGGCGCGATCGCCGTCGCCGAGATGAAGACAAACGCATCAGCCGCAGCGCCACTCCCAAGCGGCGATAATTCTCTCGTGGTTGAAAAATGTTTTTGTAGGGACACGATATTATCGTGTCCCTACACTGTTTTTTGGCATTCTCAAGAAAGAACTGTTAACTTTGCGATCGCTAGGGGAATCATAAGCTAGAAGACTTTCAATATTTAAAGTCCCACTGGGAATGGAACACTCCTCTACTACTCAACCCATAGCACCAAATTTAGAACAGCAAGAATCTCATTCAGATGTGACATCCTGCTTGCGTCAGAATGAGCAACAAAAAGCCTTGTCTGGAGTTATTGCCCGCATCCGCGAGTCTCTAGATATTGACGTTATCTTCAAAATTACAGTTACTGAAGTTCGCCAACTTCTGAAAAATGATCGGGTTAGCGTGTTTCGTTTCTATCCTGATTTGGCATGGGAAGGGGAATTTATCTATGAAGATGTGGCAGCAGAATGGGATTCGGCACTAGCAGCAAAACTGCGCGACCACTGCTTTAGTGAGGAGTTTGCAGAACTATATCAGCAAGGTCGGATTAGAGCAATAGCCGATATTTATCAAGTTAATGCCAGTGATTGCTACATCCAGATTCTGGAAAGATTCCAAGTACGTGCCAATATAACTGTCCCTTTAATCAAAGGTAAAGATTTATGGGGGTTATTGTGTATTCATCAGTGTAGTAGGCCTCGCGAATGGGAAGCATCAGAAATTGAGTTTGTGCAACTGATTGCTGAACATTTGGGAGTTGCTTTGCAACAAGCAGATTACGTGGAACAAGTAAAACTACAATCAGCAGAATTAGCACAAGCAAAAGCCAGAGAAAAAGCAGCTCAATGGCAAAGAACTATAGCCATAACCATTGAGAAGATTCGTCAATTCCTAGACTTGGAAAGCATTTTCCGCACAACTACCGTAGAACTTAGGCAGCTGCTAAATGCTGATCGCGTGGCTATTTATCGCTTCAATCCCGATTGGAGTGGTGAATTCGTGTTTGAATCAGTGGCAGAGGGTTGGATTTCCCTAATACATGAGCAATTGCAGCGGCCGGAATTGAGTGAAAACGTCAGTAAATGTAGCGCCAAAGATTTAGCTAAACCTCCAGTCGCTGACACCTACTTACAAGATACAGAGGGTGGTAGCTTCAGTCGCTGTGAAGTGTACCGTGTTTGTAATGATATTTACAATTCAGGTTTTAGCGACTGCTACATTAAAATCTTAGAGATATATCAAGCAAGGGCTTATGCGATCGTCGCCATTTACCACGGTCAGAAGCTCTGGGGTTTGCTAGCAGTCTACCAAAATGCCAGAACCCGTGATTGGCAAAAAGATGAGGTTTACTTGCTTACCCAAGTGGGTACGCAACTAGGTGTAGCTTTACAGCAAGCAGAATTTATCCAACAAATGCAGATCCAAGCAGCAGAAATTAGCAAAGCTGCTGAAAGACAAAGGGCATTAGCGACCACCGTAGAAAAAATTCGTCAGTCTCTTGATATTGAAGCCATCTTTAAAACCACAACTCAAGAAGTCCGTGGGCTATTAGAAGTAGAACGAGTAGCAATTTACCGCTTCTATCCTGATTGGAGTGGCGAATTTGTTGCTGATTCTATTGTTGATGGTTGGACACCGATGGTTAAGCCGCAGCCTGTGACAGAAGGCGTTTTTGTACAAGGAAAGCAAGCGGGTAAGTATGCACGGAATGAAGTTTTCGTCCCAATTTCTCAGGGCGAGAAGTTGTGGGGATTACTAGTAGCTTATCAAAACTCACAGCCCCGTTATTGGCAAGATGAGGAAATCAACTTATTGGCGCAAGTTGGCGTTCAATTAGGGGTAGCATTACAGCAAGCTGAGTCGTTGAAACAGATGCAGGTGCAGACCCAAAAACTGGCTCAAGCTGCTGCACGAGAACGGAAAGCAGCCGAAAGAGAGAAAGCATTAGCCGCAACGGTGGAGAAAATTCGCCAGTCTCTTGATATTCATACCATCTTTGCCACCAGTACAGAAGAAGTCCGGCGGCTATTGGAAGTTGATCGAGTGACAATCTATCAATTCAGGACTGATTGGAGCGGCGAATTTGTGGCTGAGTCTTTAGCCCAAGGTTGGACACCAATAAGGGAAATTGTACCTGCGCTTGCAGATGATTACTTGCAAAAAACCCAAGGCAGGAACTTTGCTAATGGTAAAAGTATTGTTATTAAAGATATTTACAACGTCAATTATTCCATCTGTCATATTGCCCTGCTTGAGCTAATGCAGACTAGGGCATATATAGTTGTGCCGATTTTTCAGGGTGAGCAACTTTGGGGATTACTAGCAGCTTATCAAAATATCAAACCCCGTGATTGGCAAGAAGATGAAGTAGATTTGCTGATACAGATTGGTACTCAATTAGGGGTAGGGCTTCAGCAAGCGGAATTACTCGAACAAACTCAACGTCAAAAAGAAGAACTCACCCAGACTCTTAAAGAATTACAGAACACTCAAAGCCAGTTGATTCAAAGTGAAAAAATGGCAGGTTTAGGGCAGTTAGTTGCTGGCGTTGCACATGAAATTAACAATCCGATTAGTTTCATTTACGGCAACATCACTTACGTTACTGAGCATACCGAAAATTTACTAAAATTACTGCGCCTGTATCAGAAACAGTATCCTAAGACAACAGAGGAAATTAAAAAGCAAGTAGCAGCACTGGATTTAGATTTCATTAGTGATGACTTGCCCAAAATTCTAACTTCAATGAAGATGGGGGCAGAGCGAATCTCTCAACTCGTCTTGTCGCTACGAATTTTTTCTCGACTTGACGAAGCAGGAATAAAGCCCGTTGATATTCATGAAGGCATCGATAGTACTTTGCTAATTTTACAACATCGACTGCAACCACAGACTAATTCTTTTGCTATTGAGGTAGTTAAACAATATGGTGAATTGCCTTCAGTAGTCTGCTATGCAGCCCAGATAAATCAGGTGTTTATGAATATTCTCAACAATGCGATTGATGCACTGGAAAACTCAGAAAAAAGTGGAAAAATAATTGGCAATCCTAAAATTCTGATTCAAACAGAAGTCCTCGAAGGGAATACTATTCTGATTCGTATTGCTGACAATGCTTATGGGATTCCAGAGATAATGCGATCGCGCATTTTTGAACCTTTCTTTACCACCAAACAACCTGGACAAGGTACTGGTCTGGGGTTATCTATTAGTTACCAAATTATTGTGGAAAAACACGGCGGTAAGATCAAGTGTGTTTCTGAACCTGGCAAAGGCTGTGAGTTCTGGATAGAAATTCCGATAAAACGATAGTTAGTTAAGAAAGAAATCAGGCGATAATAGATATATCCTTAATATAAACAAAATGGGATAATAAACTACGGAGTAAAAATTAGATATACAAAATATGACAAGTCCTTTGGCAAGAATTGAATCACA